>JAISOA010000075.1 GCA_031275945.1 Spirochaetaceae bacterium | reverse complement strand
CTGTTTAAGGTGGGTGGCAAGCCCCGCGTCGATCGTGATCTTGATCATCCTGTCATAATCGGCCTGTCTGCCGTCGCAGACTTCAATTGCATCGGGGGTCATCAGGGCGTCGGCCTCTTCAACCCATTTTTTCAGGCCCGGGTGCTTTAATTCGCTTATGTTCATAATTACTCCTGTTTAAATCCGCCGGATGGGGAAAATCTGTACTCTATTATTATAGTAGAACCGGAAATAAAACTCAAGGGGCCGCGTTGCTCGATGAGTTCACCCAGCTTACCGGCTATCACCGCGAATCCGCTAACCAACCGGGTTATTGAACAAGTCCAATGTCAACAAGGCTATCCTACGTTTGTGTCGGCGGCTTGCTCAGGTAAACCGTGTTTAGACGCAGCAGCAGGCTTAGATTTGGCAACATTTCAAAATGAGGTATTTCAAGGGGGCGGCCCCCGCATTTTGTCTAATCCCGGCCCGGCTGCTTCTGTCCCCGAACCAGGACCGGTATTGCTTGTGAATCACCCTAGGCTGTGTGTATAATACCCTATGGAACAAGACCGGGGCATCCGTATAGAAACAGACAGCCTGGGGGGGATGGAACTTCCTGCCGGGGTCCTCTATGGCCTTGAATCCGCCCGGGCCCGGGAAAACTTTTTTCTTGAGTACAAGCCCGTAAACATGCGCCTTATATATGCCATTGTAAAGGTAAAGAAAGCCGCCGCCCTAACCTTTGCAAAGCTTGCCCAAGGGGCCGCCGGGGAACTAAAAAAGTTCCGGGCCATTGCCGGCGCCTGCGACAAGGTACTGTCCGGCGAAGCCGGCGATGCCTTTATTACCAGCGCCCTTCAAGGCGGGGCGGGAACCTCTACAAATATGAACGTCAACGAAGTTATCGCCAACCTGGCCCTGGGTATCCTGGGGAAAAAACCGGGGAACTACGGCGATGTTCATCCCCTGGACGATGTGAACCGTTTCCAATCTACTAATGATGTATACCCCACGGCGCTTCGCATTGCCGCCATTGAACTTTTACGGATCCTTTCCGAGGAATGTGCCCGGCTCCAGGATGCCCTGCAAAAACGGGAAAATGAATTTGAGGGGATCCGTAAATTGGGCCGGACCGAACTGATGGATGCGGTACCCGTTACGCTGGGAGCGGAATTTGGCGCCTACGCCCAGGCTATAGCCAGGGACCGGTGGCGGCTTTACAAGGTGGAAGAACGGCTGCGGCAGGTAAATCTGGGGGGCATGGCGGTGGGCGGAAGCGAAGCGGGACCGACCTTTCGCAGATACCGCCATGGGGTTATTGAGGAACTGCGGTCCATCACCGGCCTGGGGCTGGCCGCGGCGGAGTACCCCATGGACCTAACCCAGAACTGCGATGTTTTTGTGGAGGTTTCGGGACTGCTTAAGGCCCTGGGGGTAAACCTTATGAAGATAGCCGGGGATCTTCGGCTTATGAATTCCGGTCCCCGGGGCGGCTTAGGAGAAATACGGCTTGCCCCTCTTCAAAAGGGCAGTACCATCATGGCCGGCAAGATTAATCCGGTAATTCCTGAAATGATAACACAACTGGGGATCCGGGTCTGCGCCAACGATCTTGCCATCAGCATGGCCGCAGCCAAGGGGGAATTTGAACTGAATCCCTTTATTCCCCTTATCGCCGACTCCCTGCTGGAAAGCCTAAGCCTTCTTAGGGACGGATGCGCTCTTTTTCGTACTAAATGCATCGAAACCCTTAGCCCCGATGCGGAACGTTGCGCAGCCCTGCTTGACGCATCCTGGGCCTTTGCCGCGGCCTATGTGTCCATCCTGGGATACGACACGGTAAGCCGGATTATTGCGGAAAATTCCGGAAAGGAACATGAAGCGGAAGAGATCCGGAAGGCTCTGGAAAAACAGGCGGCGGAAAAGGCCTAGGGATACGCTGAACAGCCCGGTGCGGGGACTAAAGAATTCGATTCGGCGTATTCCGGTGTATTTTCAACAATGGACTTATTTCAATAACCCGGTTGGTTATTGAGCAGGTCTTGCAAGAAACCCTGCGGGTTTCAATGTTCCGCATTTTGCTGTTTTTAAGCAACTCTAGTATAAAAAACCTGTGGAGGGTACGGACCATGGATGTCCCCGGTACATTTTTTGATCTTCGGCGACGGGTTTCTGGTGCAGGGAAGGGTATCCTGATTTTTACCGTGGTCCTGTTTATTTCCTGCCGGGGGCCGGACCTTCTTTGGGTTGACTATGATACCTTCCCCGATCCGGAGCGCTCCTCCCTGGCCGGGGCCCTGGCGCCGGGGAACCCACGCTTTGTCCTTGGGGCGGATCCGGAACCCGGCGCGATTCGTCTGCGCTATGAATTCCGTCTTAGCACCTGGGAAGAATCGGAGGGGGAAGTTTTATCCGCCTCCGGCGTTTTTTATCCACTATCCAGAACAGTTCTGGTTCCCCGCGCTGAAGTTTGGGAGGGAAGGACCGGCATAAGCCTTGAAGAAGCCCGGGGTTCTGTTGTTAAGGGAACCGCAAACCGCATTTTGGATCCGGCGGCCGGGGTGATTCCCCTGCGGGACCTTGGGCCCCCATATGTGGCCCTTAAAGTAGAGGGCCGGGATGTTTCGGATCCCCGGTATCCGCTGGTTTTAACCGGCGGGCTTTTGTTCGGTTATGATAGGACCGTATTACACGACCGGGATCGCCGGAGGATCGAAAAAAATAGTGCAGCCCTTTCTCTTCTGGTGAAGGAAGCCATAAATCCGGAACTTGAAGAACGACCCCGGCTTTACCGTATTGCGGCGGGGGGAGACGTCATGCTGGCCCGGGGAGTCCAAGAACTTCTTTTTGCCGAAGGGCCGGAAGCCGTACTGGGAGGAACCGCGGCGCTTGTTAAACAGGCGGATCTATCCTTGATAAATCTGGAAGGAGCGGTAACGGACCGGGGGGAACCCGCAGAAAAAACGTATGTCTTCCGGTTTAATCCCCGGGCGGCTGCCGCATTAAAGGATGCGGGATTTGACGCGGCTCTAATCGCCAACAACCATGCCTTTGACTTTGGCCTTAGGGGGTTCTTCGATACCCTGGATCACCTGCAAAAGGCCGGATTAGCCGTCCTTGGGGCGGGGCTGGACAGGGCCGCTGCCGCCGCTCCCTTGGTAACAGGAACTCCAGCCTTTCCGGTGCGGGTCTTCGGCATCGCCAGTTTTGGCCGGGAGCGGAATGGCTGGGATGGCCTGGCCTTCGCCGCGGACGAAAAAACTCCGGGACTGCTCCATGCAGAAAGAGGAGGCGCCGCTGCGATCAAGGGGCTGCTGCAAAATAAAGCGTCCGGTACCGGGCCGTATGCCGGGGTGGGACTTGACATTGTATTTTTCCACGGCGGCACCGAGTACACCGATTATCCCGATCAGGCAACCCGGAATCTCTATACGGAGCTTGTGGCCGCCGGGGCGGATCTGGTTATCGGTACCCATCCCCATGTGGAACAGGGCTTTGAGTGGGTCCTGGGCAAGCCGGTTTTCTGGTCCCTGGGGGATTATGTGTTTAACGAAATGGATGATACTCCCGGCGGGGACAAGGGGCTTTTTATTGTCCTGTGGTTTTTAATTTCCCCCCGGGGCGAGAAAACTCATCTTGTGTATGTGGATCCCTATCCTGTGTTCATGAACCGGGAGCGGACGGTAATTTCCCCGGTCCGGCAGCTTGACCGGTTTTACCGGCTTACACGGGCACTGGCGGATCCCTCCATGTCCCGTTCAGGATTGTCCCAAACGGTCCATTCGGATATAGTGCTAGATACGGAGGAAAAACATGAATGAAACATTGATGTATGCGCGATATAACCAAGTGGGGGACAGGGCCATATATGACATTTTGAGTGCCCTTAGTAACGAAGAACGGGAAAAGGATAGGGGAAGTTATTACGGAAGCCTTTCCGGTCTTTTTAGGCATGTTATCGGCGGTTCCTGGTTTTTTCTGGGAATGTACCGAAGCGTGTTAAAGGGCAGAGCGGCGGATGCCCTGGCGGTTCTGGAGGGGCTGTCTATTCCCGAAGGAACCCTTGGGGAGGAACAGTGGAAAAAACTTGAAGAAACTCTTACAACCGTGGACGGGGCCTATGTACAAATGGCCGCGGCCTTAAGCGACGCTGACTGTAGTATTCCAATTAAAACCGACTGGTACGGCGGCAATCCCGCGGAGGTGCCCCTTTCGTTCATGCTCAGCCAGCTTTTGGTACACAATACCCACCACCGGGGGCAGATTTCCCAGATCCTTGATACCCTTAAGATCAATAATGATTATTCGGGGATCAATGCGGCCTTTCTTAATCCATGAGATATAATTTTGACGCCCCCGTCCACCGGCGGGGAAGCGGTTCCGATAAATGGGACAGCGTTGCCGAAGATGTAATACCCCTGTGGGTGGCGGATATGGATTTTGCCGCTCCTCCCGAACTAACCACGGTTCTTTCGGCCCGGGTGTCCCACCCTTTTTACGGGTATAATCAGCGCCGTCCGGAATATTTTGAGGCGATACTGTCCTGGTATAGGGAACAGTACGGCGCCTCCCTCGTGGCCGCGGATATTCTTCCCGGTTCGGGGACGGTGCTTACCCTGGGAATGGCGGTCCGGGCGTTTACCAAACCCGGCGACGGGGTGCTGATTATGACGCCGGTTTACGCCCCCTTTTACCGGGTTGTCCTGGAGAATCACCGGAAAGTTGTAGAGGCCCCCATGGTTCCGGATGCGAACGGCCGGTTTATCTTTGACAGGGTGGTCCTTGAAGAATCCCTCGATAAAGCGGCGGCCTTGGGCATAACAACGCCCCTGGTCTTTTTTTGTTCCCCCCATAATCCCGGAGGGAGGGTCTGGGCCAAACCGGAAATTGAAGCGTTTCTTGACTTTGCCCGGGACCGGAATCTGATCGTTATCGCCGATGAAATACACGGCGACTTTGTCTATGCCGGAGGGAACGGCGGATCTCCGGAGCAGGAACGCGGCGGTTTTGTGTCCACGGTGTTATGTACGGATTATGCGGATCGGATCCTAACCGTATCGGGGGCCAATAAAAGTTTTAACCTGGGGGGGCTGCACGTCTCGCACATGATCGTGAGGGATCAAAAACTTAGATCCGCCATTACCCCGGAACTTCAAGCCGGATTCCACCGGGAACCGGATGTTTTTGCCGAGCTTGCGGTAGAAACCTGTTATACCCAGTGCAAACCCTGGTTAATGGAGCTTAAACCCTACCTTAAACAAAACCTGGAAGAAGCCGCCGCTTTTTTAAGCGACATTTCCGGAGTAAAGGCATGGGTTCCCGATGGAACCTACCTTCTCTGGGCCGGCATACAGGGCCTAATTGCCCGTGGGGGCTGCAAAACCGATTTGGAACTGGTAAGCCGTCTGGAGCAAGAGGCAAAGGTAAAAATTACCCCTGGAAGCCTTTACGGCAAAGCCGGGGCCGGTTATGCGCGGATCAATATTGCAAGTCCCCGCAAGCTTCTTTTAGAAGGCCTGGATCGGATACGGGATTGGGCGAAGCGCCGGTAAGGCGTACCGCTATTCCCCGCCAAAGAGTAACCGGGCCTGTTCCCGCACCTGATTGGCCAGTCCTTCGTAGTTGGTCTTAAGGGCGTTCATATTCTGGGTATAGAAGGCGACAAATTCCGGATCCTGGAAGGGGTCAAGCTTTATATGCCGGCCAATACGGCGGGCCAGTTCTTCTTCCTTCTGCCGGAGCTTGGGGGCGTACTGCCGTTTTACCGCTTCTTCGTACTGGGCCGCTTCATTCAGGTACTGGGAAACCGCAGCGAGGTACTGCTGGTAGAGTTGAGAGAACCCCTTGTGTTCTATAATTTCCGCCAATCCTCTGCCTATGGCTTCCAGCCGTTTTAAATCTTCCGGAACCACCGGCAGGGTTATCTGGGAAATAAAAACATCAAAGCAGCCCTGGCGTATGGCATCCGCTTGCGAACCATCTTTGTCCTTTTCGCAGCCCGCGAGTAAAGATATTTCCCCTGCGAGGTATTGATTGGCCAGCCGCTTTCCCTGCTGCCTGGCGGCGTAGAGATCTATGCTGGTCCTATCGCCCTTAACGGCTTCGGTTTTTTCCATGGCGATTTCCAGAGCGCTTTTTATTCGTCCCATGGCCCCATTATATTCAAGTGAAGATAAAGATGCAAGAATTAGGTACAGGCAATCCCAGGGGACTTGATACGGCTATGCCGGCGATACATGACAATTTGAAGGTTGTCAGGAAATTTTGAGGGCAATTGTTTTCGATGCCCGGCCCCTTCAGAAGCAGACGACCCGAAACCCCAGATCGTAATTCCGGAGTTCCGGCCCGGCATAGTTCCGGGTGGCAAGAGTGCAGTAGGATGCGAAGTTAAACCAGCCGCCGCCTCGAATAACCCGGTACAGGCCCTGGTTCGGCCCCGTATAGTCTGTTTGTTCCCCCGCCGGATAATCACCGTACCAGTCCCAGCACCATTCCCATACATTTCCGCTCATGTCCCTAAGCCCCAGTTCATTGGCGGCCTTCCCGCCTACTTCGTGGGTTTTATAGCCTGAATTGGCATCGTACCAGGCATAGTCGCCGATACCGGCGTTTTTAGTACTCTCCGCGAATGCCTTGGTATATCCGGGATCGTTTGTACTGTCCGCCGCTCCCATGGCCGCCCATGTCCATTCCATCTCCGTAGGCAGCCGGAACCCATTCTTGACCGTATCCCATACGGCATTGTCCCAGTCCTTGTCGCTGCTTGTGGGGATGGCGTTATAGGCAAGGCCCTCCCAGTTGCCAACCCCGTTGACGCGGTACACCGGCTCTTTCCCCTTCGTCAGACTTAGTTTGTTGCAGAACGCAATCGTATGGTACCAATTCACGGTTTCCACAGGCCGCCGGTCCGTCCCTCCGAAAACTCCCCGGGGGAACATAGCAAAGCGGAATGTTCACGATGCCGCCGTCATGGACACAGGAAGAAAAAGGTCCGGAATAGCCCTGCGGACAAATTTATCCCCCAGGATTGCACATAGAAGAATCTTATCCCTGGTAAAGCTCCGTACCGGTCTAAAAAGATGGCGGTGAGTATTAGAGAGAGAGAGAGAACCATGCCAAATAGATGGAATTTATGCCGGTATCGGGAATTTTTTTAAAATATTTGTAACTATTCAGCCAGATCCACTTGAAAAGAACTTAATTTTAGAGTAAAAGAAAGGAGGGAAGGGAAAGAACAATAACAAACCAGGAAATAGATATAGATGCTGCCATTGCAA
>JAISOA010000046.1 GCA_031275945.1 Spirochaetaceae bacterium | reverse complement strand
TTCCCTCTTTACATATTCCTCCCGAAATGGTATATATTTTAGTGGTACTGAAGTGCGTAAGCAGTGTAGGGAGCGGTGTCCGAGCGGCTGAAGGAGATGGTTTCGACAACCATTGTACTCGTAAGGGTTCCGGGGGTTCGAATCCCCCCTGCTCCGTTGCCCGGAACGCGGAGCGTTGGGGGCGTGGGAATTTTGCCCGGCAAAACTCCGTAACTTGCGGGCGTTGTGAGCAGCGATATGTCTTTTGGAGAGATGACCGAGCGGTCGAAGGTGCACGATTGGAAGTCGTGTGTACTCGTAAGGGTACCGAGGGTTCAAATCCCTCTCTCTCCGGAATGAATTTGACATTTCTATGTAAAATATAGTATACTTGGTCTATACAGCGCAGGGTAGAGCAGTTGGCAGCTCGTCGGGCTCATAACCCGGAGGTCACAGGTTCGAGTCCTGTCCCTGCTATTAGCTTGTAATTCCTTACAATACAAGGAGTTACAAGCTTTTTTATTCGTGCCGAGGGGGTTTAATACCCAAGAGCCCGCTTGCGCGGGGGAGCTTCAGGGCGGGGTTGTTGATTCGATGGCTTTTTTGTGCCGGAGGGTTAATACCTACGGCTTCCCAGCGAAGCGGGTTGTTGATGGCTGTTCGGGGGCAGCCCCAATTTCTTTTATAAATCCCCCCAGGGACGCCGGAGGCCCTCCAATCGGGGATAGAAAACCCCGTTAAGGGGCCTTTTCTGCGTTCTGGGGGGCTGTTTTGCGGGGCTTGTCCCATGTGAGTTATACTCCGTAATTGCCCCAGCTCATATCGCCCTTGTTTTTTCCCGACTAATTTTGTATTGTTTAAGCGTAGGGTTTGTTATTAACACCTGTGTTGGTATCTAGTTAAACGGCGGCGGTGATTTTACCGTCTTATATAGGAGTGAATATGCTTGAGGAAAAAGTAAAAAGCGTTCTTGATAGTGTCCGGCCGTCCCTTCAGGCCGATGGCGGGGATGTTGAATTTGTCTCGGTCAGCGAGGACGGGAAGGTTTCTGTTAAACTTGTAGGGGCCTGCGGTCATTGCCCCATGGCTACGATGACCCTTAAAAACGGTATTGAGAATTATCTTAAAAAAGAGATTCCCGAAGTAACCGCCGTTGTGGGGGTTTAATCTCTCCGGTTCAATCCCCGCCGGAACCCTTTCACGGTATGGCCGGAAAAGTTTCGGGTATTAGCGGGGGGCTGCGGGTATTTGATTTTGTTCTCCTCATACTAGCCGTGGGTGCTACGGTTTTATGTGCGTTTCGAGTATATGAAAAAACCGCCTCTGCGGTTCAGCTTATTATTCGGAATAGGTCTACCGAAAAGGATGGAAGCTGGATATACCCCCTGGATAGGGCCGAAAATGTAACAATTCCCGGATTTTTGGGGGATACGATAATTGAAATAGGGAATGGCCGGGCCCGGATTCTTGCCTCGCCCTGTACGAACCAAACCTGTGTTGCTTCCGGTGCGATCCACAGCCAGGGTCAATGGATAGCTTGCCTGCCTAACGGCGTTTTTGTCAGCGTAGAATCCGCAGGTTCCGGGGGCGGGCTACGAAAAAACTCCGGGGAGAACGGCGAAAGGACTGCTGGGGAAACCGGGGGTATAGAGGTTGACGGATCTGTTTGGTAGGCCGGGAATGGCCGGCGGGGATCCGGGGAAACCGTGTCTTGATCCTACAGAGGGGAGCAGAACTGCTCTGCTGGGTGCTTTCTGTATGTTCCTTTCTGCTCTGGATTACCTTATACCCAAGCCTTTGCCGTTTATGCGGATAGGGCTTGCGAATCTGCCAATCCTTCTTGCCCTGGATGTGCTTTCTCCGGCAAATTATTGCCGGCTGGTTTTGCTAAAAGTGCTGGGACAGGGTTTTATTACCGGCGCTCTTTTTTCCTACGTATTTTTGTTTTCCCTGGCGGGATCCGTGGCATCTGCGGCGCTTATGTATGGGCTCCGTTGGGGTTTAGGAAAAAAATTTGTAAGTTTTATGGGGATTGGCTTGGCCGGGGCCTTTGTATCGAACAGTGTCCAGCTTGTGTTGGCCCGGTTTTTTGTTTTTGGCGAAAGCGCCCTATACCTTGCGCCGCCCTTTCTTGCCGCCGGTATTGTCAGCGGTGCGGCCCTGGGGCTTTTTGCCAAGACCTTTACCGCCCAATCGCATTGGTTCCAAAATGCGGGGCTTTGCTTTGCGTCCCCCGGTATGCCGGGCCGGTTCGCAGAAGCAATGCCGGACAAAAGCCCTGGGCCGCTTGGGGTTCCGGGGCTCAAACAAAAATTTCTTTTCGCCTTCCGGTTTTTGGGGGGTCTTGGAGCGGTAGTTTTGTTTTTGCTTGTCCCGTCTCTGGGGATAAAAGTGGCGTTGTTTGTCTTGTTTTGGCTGCTGGCTGCGGTGGCGGGAAAAAAGACTCGCCCTGTTTCAACATTTGCCGTCATAGGGGGAGTGGTGTTCTGCAATCTCTTTCCCCCCTATGGGAAGGTTCTTGTTCAGGCGGGGCCGCTTTCCATTACATTGGGAAGTTTAATTGGGGGAGTACGCAAAGCGGTAACGCTGGAAGGCCTTGTGATGCTATCCAAGCTGTTTGTTTCTTCAGGCTTTACCTTGCCCGGTTCTTTTGGCAGACTGCTGGGAGAAAGCTTTCGCATTCTGGAAAAGCTTAATGAACGGAAGGGTAAGATCACCGGCGGCGTAGTGGAGATCGCCGGCTCGGCAGCGGCGCCCGGCGGTGGGGCCCGTGCCGGAAAACAGGTCTCCGGGGGCCCGCAAAGCGACCCTGCGGCGGCAAAAAAAAACCGGTTTATGGAAACCCTTGACGGGCTTTTGCTGGAATTAACCGAGGGGGGGGCTAGCCGCCCTGGTTCCTCTGGGCCGTCGTAATAAGTCGCCGGGTCCGCTCCAGGGCCTCCGTTGCCTCCCGGTAATTGGGGTTTAATCCTACGCATTTTTCATACGCTTCTATGGCGAACTGGTATTCACCGGCGGATTCTCTAACCGTACCTAGACGGAACCACCACAGGAATATGTTTCCTTCCAGGGTTACGGCGGTGGTGTAGGCAATATCCGCATGAAGGTATTTTCGTTGATTGCGGTAGATTTCTCCCATAAAGAAATAGGCCGTAGACGCCCGGTCTCCCCTGGGAATAGAGGCCACATAACGCTGTAGCATGGTTAGGGAATGCTGGTAATCGTTCAGGTAAAAATACGCCTCTCCCATGGTTTCTATGATGCGATAATCGTTGGCGTTGTTCCGTAGCGCCCGGTCTCCCCAGTTTATGACATCGGTGTACTTTCTTTGCCTAAGCAAGGCCCACGTTAGTACCGTATAGGAGTCCATATTAGAACTGTTCCGGTTTAATTCTTCCATGCAGATCCGGATAGCTTCGTTATAATAGGCATTTGCTTCTTCAAACCGGTTCCGGGCTTCCATATCCCGGCCTATGCGGTAATTTTGCAGCGCATCCGGTCCCGGTCTTCGGGCCGGCTGGACGGCGGGGGCGGGGTTCTGAACCGGGGGCTGGGAAGGTACAGATGGTACGATTTGGGTCCCGGGCAGGATTGGCGCGGGCTGGGTTGGTGCGACCTGAGCCGGTGCCGGCTGGGCGGGTGTGGGCTGGACCGGCTGGATAGCTGTAGGCTGGGTGGGTTGAACCGGTACCGGCTGGACTGGTGCGGGTTGGACCGGTGCCGGCTGGGCGGGTGCGGGTTGGACCGGCGGAACCGTTTGAGGGGTGGGCTCTTCCTGGGAAAAAAGGGTAAGGGCCCTCAGCATTAAGGCTGCCGTCAACCAGAGCCGCCGGATACTCCGGACCTTTGCATGGGACAGGAGACCGGATAAGGGCCCCGCAGAAATAAAAATTTCCGGTTTCATGGTTTTCTCTCTTTGCTATATATTTTCAAACCCGCAATAGACTTACCGGCAGCCGGCCGGAACGCTGCACGCCCAAAACGCTGTACTTTATGACAGGATGCGGTTAATCGCCGCCGCCGCTTGCCGGCCTTCCCCCATGGCAAGGATCACCGTGGCGGCTCCCAGGACTATATCGCCCCCGGCATAGACCCTGTCCAGACTGGTTTTTTGGGTTTCATCCACAATAATCCGGCCCCTTTTATCGGAGCTTAGGTTCTTTGTGGTTCTGGCGATCAGGGGATTTGATTCGTTTCCCAGGGCAACGATTACCGTGTCGCAGTTAAACGTGTACTCCGATCCCTTAATTGCCACAGGGCTTCGGCGGCCCGAATCGTCCGGTTCGCCCAGTTCGTATGTAAGCAGCTCTATCCCTGTAACCCGGCCCTGATCATCCCCAAGAAACCGTACCGGGTTCCGCAAAAAGTCAAAAATAATGCCCTCTTCGGCGGCATGTTCAATTTCTTCCGCCCGGGCGGGCATTTCATTTCTGGTCCGGCGGTATACCACGTGAACTTGTTCCGATCCCAGCCGGAGCGCCATCCGGGCCGCATCCATGGCCACATTACCTCCGCCGATAACGGCGGTAATCTTTGACTCGTACATGGGGGTGGCGGCTTTTTCGGTATCGTATGCCTTCATTAAATTTGCCCGGGTAAGGTACTCGTTGGCGCTCATTACCCCCACCAGGTTTTCGCCGGGGCAGTTCAAAAATTTCGGTAATCCCGCTCCCACCCCGATAAACACCGCGTCGTACCCGCTGCAAAGGGGATTGCTCGATGTTCCGGTTTTATCCAGCAGTTTCGCGATGGTCCCGGTACGGCCCACCAGGAAATTTGTTTCGATTTTAACCCCCATTTTGGACAGGATATCAACTTCCTCCTGAACTATGGATTTGGGAAGCCGAAATTCGGGGATGCCGTACACCATAACTCCCCCGGGTTTATGGAACGCTTCCAGGATTGTTACCGCATGTCCTTCCCTGGCTACATCCGCTGCCACGGTAAGCCCTGCCGGCCCCGAACCGATGACGGCCACTTTTTTGTTCGTAGGCGGCTTTACGGCGGGGATGGTGACCTTGCCGTTTTCCCGCTCCCAGTCGGCCACGAAACGTTCCAAACGACCGATAGCTACGGCCTTTTCGACGTTCTTGAGCATTTTGCCCAGGGTACATTCGGCCTGACACTGCTTTTCCTGGGGACAAACCCGCCCGCAGACCGCGGGAAGCAAATTTGTCTCTTTTATGATATCCACCGCCTCTTTAAAAAGGCCCTTTTGAATTTCCGCTATAAACCGGGGAATGGGCACCGCCACAGGACAGCCCTTAACACAGGGCTGGTTTTTACAGCCCAGGCAGCGTTCTGCTTCAAGCCGGGCCTGGGCGTCACCGTAGCCCAAAGCAACTTCGCTTACATTGTTGGCCCGTTCCTTTGGATCCTGGGCGGGCATTTCCTGGACGGGAATATGGGAACGTTCCCTGGCGCTTAAGGACCCTTGAGCCTTCTTTTCTGTTATGGATGCAAGAAGAGCCTCTGCCCCGGCAATTAATTCCGTTTTTGTTTTATTCATGGCCTTATCCTGCTGCACTTATTGGAACGCCGCGCTTTCAAGCCCCAGGCCGATACGACAGCGATGATGATCCCGTTCTTCCCGGGCTTTGAAGGCTCTCATGCGGAGCATCATGTTGTCAAAATCGACCTTGTGGCCGTCAAATTCAGGGCCGTCAACGCACACAAATTTTATTTCGTCCCCCACGGTTACCCGGCAGCCTCCGCACATTCCCGTCCCGTCGATCATGATCGTATTAAGAGAGACAAGAATGGGAACGCCGAATTCAGCGGTGGTCTTTTCGCAGAACTTCATCATAATGGGCGGGCCGATGGCGACGCTCATATCCGGTTTTGTGTCCTGTGAACAGTATTCTTTAAGGGGTTCTGTAACCAGGGCCTTTCTGCCGTAGGATCCGTCGTCGGTAACGATGGTAAGTTGGTCCGCGTAGTTCCGCATCCGGTCTTCAAAAATAACCAGTTCCCTGGTTCTGGCACCGATGATCACCGATACACGGTTTCCTGCGGCTTTCATGGCCTGCACGATGGGGAACAGGGGAGCCACGCCGATGCCTCCTCCCACGCAGACCACATGACCAAAATGTTCAATGTGGGTGGGGTTTCCCAAGGGGCCCAGAATATTTTCTATACAGTCCCCTGGTTCCTTGGCCGCTAATTTACGGGTGCTGGCCCCCACGGTTTGAAATACGATGGTTAAATTTCCGGCAGCCGCGTCGGCAATGGTAAGGGGAATCCGTTCGCCCCAATCCGTATCAATTTGGACAATGATAAATTGACCCGCCTTACGGGCCGCGGCGATAAGGGGCGCTTCCACGACCATTTCGTATACATCCGCAGAAAGTTGCCTTTTTTCAAGAATTTTATTCATCTTTAAATACCACTATAAAAAAAAATGGAATAAATCTCAAGGTCTGCAGGGTGAAGTTCCAAGCCTTTGAACAGGGTTGCTGTGTCCTAAAGCGGCAACCTCCAAAAACTGCCAAAGAATATATTTATTTCTTGCCAGGTAATAGAATGTCTAAAATCTGGCTGGTTTTGAAGAAATCTTACTTTTGAATAGATTTTTAGTAATTGACAGAGAGAACCCTAGACAGTATAACAAGGAATATGGCAGGCTTAAGGGATCCCATAGATTATTACGCCTATGGATTTAATAGGAGGGAGATCTTATGACAAAAAACAATTTGATTGAATGGTCCGATCGTTACCGTATCGGAATTCCGCTTATTGACGAGCAGCATAAAAAGCTGATTGACATGACCAATACGCTGTACACCGGATGCCTTGAAGGAGACAAGGAGGCCCGGATATATTTTCTAAAAACCATCCACGAGGCGGTTGATTATGTGCGGTTTCATTTTTCCACCGAAGAAAAACTGCTGGAACGCATTAAATATCCCGATCTTACGGCCCATAAAAAACAACACGAAGATTTTGCCCGGGAAATCATTTCGCAGGTACAGGCTTTTCAACAGGGAAAGCCCTTTGTTCCCAACGTATTTGTCCGTTACCTTCGGGACTGGGTCTTAACCCATATCGCCGTATCGGATAAGTTATACGCCGCCTACCTGCTGGAACTGAAAAAACAAGGGGTCTTGTTTAGCATGGCTATAAAGGCCGAATACGTGGCGATGCGTATTCGGCGCTGGCTGGGCAGAGCCCCGGTGTATATTGGGAACCTCTGAAAACCCAACTAGTGACGGCGCGCCTTAAAAAGCCTGTTTAAGCAGATCGTAGGCGTCTTCGGAAGAAACGGTCCAGGGAGAAAAAGCTACAAATTCCAAGTTCCGGGCAGCCTCGGCAATGGGGACCAGCCGGTCCAGGGAAAGATCGTAGTCCTTAAAACGGGCGGGAACCTGTAAAATGCCCATCCGGCGGCGGATGGCATCCACCGCCATGGCGGCGGATTCGGAAACCGGCGCGCCCATTACGGGTTCTCCCATAAGGCCGGCTATTTTGGCAAGTTTTTCGGGCCGGGCGGAAACAAGCTTTTCCAGGATATAGGGAAGGAGGATCGTGGAACACCAGGATTTTGCCACCGGAAACCGGCCATTCAAGGCAAAAGCCAGGGCGGTGCCTATGCCGGGGGAGGAAACGGCGCAACCCAGGGCTATAAGAAGTCCCGCATTGGTGGCCCCCCCGGCCATGTCAAAAAGTTTGTTGTCTATATACGAATCCATCATCTGAGTATACAGAAGGATCGCCTGTTCCAGAAGCGCATCGGAAAGGAACGAAGCTTTGGTGGAACAATAGGCTTCTACGGCTACGCAAAAGCCGTCAAAGGCGGTGGTGGAGGCAAATTTTCCGGAAAGAGATTCGGAAAGACCCCCGTCAACAATGGCCGCGACACAAAGTCCCTGGGGCGATTTCATCAGTTTAGCGGAACGATCCCGGGGATCTACCACCACAAAATACCGGGAAAAAAGGAAGGGGTCCCGGCCGGTGGTTGGTATGGACACGTAGGGGATAAAATCCCCCGGCGGATTTGCCCCGTCTATAAGGTCAAAGATGTTTATCCTGGTTTTGACGATCATCGCGGCGGTTCGGGCTATGGATTGGGTTTTAAGTCCCCCAAACCCGATAATTACCGCACACCGGGCCCCCCGGGCCAGGATTGCCGCCGCTTCCGCCACATCTGCGGTGGTCTGGGGCGGGACTTCATCAAATACAATGGCTTCTATTCCGGCTTCTTCCAGAACCGCACTAAGCCGTTCTATGCTCCGGTTTTCGTATAATACCTGTTCGGTCACAATAAGGACGCGGTTTCCGAATTCACCGCAGATGGTTCCCGCCCGGTTAACCGTATCTATTCCTATAATAATTTCCGGATCCAGCTGTAACGATATGTCCATAGAAGGGGCTCCTTGCTAAAAAAAAGGCGGAACCGGTATTCCCTGTTCCGCCTCCCGTATACTGCTTTTACTTTATAGGCCGAATGCATCCATAATTTTATCGGCGGTGGCCCGGATAATCGTTTCGTTGATGTAAGAAGGGTCGTTAATTTTTGCCTTAAGCTCGGCAATCCGCTCGGCCCGCACATCCTCCGCCGCGGAAGCCAGATCCATGGCCCGGTACAGTTCGGCTTTTTCCACCGCCTCCGAAGAAAGAGAGATAGAGTCGGCTTCTTTGCTTTTTTCTGCTTGACCATTTCTTCCGGACTTTTTCCCGGGCTGCAAGGGTTCTAGATTATTTACCCTGTTGATCATCATATTCACACCCTACCTGCCTTTATTATCGGCAATTCCCATAATAAGTTTAACCCTTATTTGTCTTTATGCCCAGACACATACAGGGCAAATTCCCCTATTTGACGCTCTTTTTTAGCAAAAAAGGCGTAAATTTCTGTGGTGGAGCCTCGTTTGTACTCTTCATGTATTTTAGTCATCTCCCTGCCCACACAGATGTACCGTTCTTTGTCAAGATCGGCCAATTCTTCTAAAAGTTTAAGGATCCTAAACGGAGATTCGTACAGAACAAAGGCCCAGCCTGTATTCAAAAGTTCCTTAAGCCGGGATCGGCGGCGGGCCGGTTTGGGGGATAGAAAGCCTTCAAAAATCACCGTTTTATCCCTTCCCCCGGCTACGGAAACCAGGGCCGCAAATGCGGAAGGACCCGGTATGGGGATAACCTCGTGACCCGCCGCCGTTGCCGCCGCAGTCAAGAATGCCCCGGGATCGCTTATGGCGGGAGTTCCCGCATCGCTGGCATAGACTACCGTTTTACCCTTGTCCAGGACGGCAATTATCCGGGTGGCGGCGGCTTTTTCGTTTTGGGCCCGGCAGGAAAGAAGGGGCTTGCGGATGTCTAGATAACTAAGAAGCCGTAAGGTACACCGGGTATCTTCACAGGCCACCAGGTCCGCGGATTTAAGGATCTCCACCCCCCGGAATGTTAAATCCCCCAGATTTCCAATGGGGGTGCCGATAATATACAATACTGCCACCGGTATTAGTATATATTTAAGGTAATGGCGCGTAAATGGCGGCTTTTCTTCAAGCACTATTTCTAACCTTGGGGGGAATGGTCCTTCTGTGGCTTGGCTTTACCCTGTTTTTTGTTCTTCCCGGCGGTTTTTCCGTACCTGTATTGCGGCGAAAACGCCGGAAAAAACAGCCCCAGGGCGAAAGTTCTCCCGGGGCGCCCCGGACTTGTCCGGTATGCTCCGCCCGGCTGGAACAGGGGGAACGGGTTAAGTCTTCGGTATTTCCGTCCATGGGCGGGGCGGATAGGCTTATGCATATTGCCGGCTGCGTCTACTGTCTTGAGGGGGGACGCCGCCGGGTCTGCCCTGTCTGCGGGGCGGTACTCCGGACAGACGATTTTCTGCTTGCCCGGCTTTTTGAAAAACCTCGCCGATCCCATGTACATGTTTTTGGCTGTACCCGGTGTAAAATGCGGCGAAAAAAGTAGTATAATAAATTATGACCGAACCTTCAGTACCCCTTGTGTTTGTCGCGGGGCTTCTTTCATTTTTTTCTCCCTGTATACTGCCCTTAATTCCGTCGTATCTGAGCATCCTCGGCAGCGTTAAAGGCGGGGCGGGGGTTAAACCGGCCCTATTTTTTACCACCCTAAGCTTTATCCTGGGGTTCAGCACTGTTTTTATTGTATTGAGTGTCCTTATCTCGGCGACCTTCCTGTTGATGGGAGGAATTTCAACATACCTTCGCATGGCCGCGGGAATTATCGTGATCGTCCTGGGCTTAAACGTTCTTTTTGATTTTCTTGCATTTTTAAACTACGAAAAGCGCCTTCATCTTTCTAAGCGCCCCAGGGGATTTGCCGGGAATTTTATAGCCGGGGCCTGTTTTGGTACGGGGTGGACCCCCTGCATAGGGCCCGTCCTTACCAGCGTTCTTTTTCTGGCAGGGCAGAGCGGTAAAACGGGAATTGCCATACTGTATCTGGCGGTTTATTCCGCCGGTCTTGGCTTGCCCTTTCTGGCGGCGGCGCTTTTCTTTGACCGCTTTTTGGTTTCATCAACGTGGTTTCGTACCCACTCTGCGGTACTACAAAAGATAAGCGGCATTCTTCTTATTTGTTTTGGTCTGATGATTTTAACCGGCGGTTTTTCTTCCTTGAACGGCCTTATACAAAAATGGCAGAATCAATAGAGTTGTTTAAAAACTAAGATTTTTAAACAACTCTGGTTTATCATCTAAAGAGGATACGGTATGAAAAAAACGCTTGTTCTTATGTATGTGGTATGTTTGCTCCTTTTTCCCCTGGAAGGACAAACCGGCGGTATTTCCCGGGAAGTGGAACGGGCCTTTGCGGAAGCGAATCTTCCGGTTGTGCGGCAACGGATCCTTCCGCCTGATTTTTCCCTGCCCCTTCTGGGAGGAGGAAACATTTCCCTTTCTGCTCTTAAAGGAAAGGTTGTTCTTCTTAACTTTTGGGCCACCTGGTGCCCCCCCTGCAGGACGGAAATGCCCTCTATGGAAACCCTGTACCGGCGTTTCAAAAACCGGAATTTTGAGATACTTGCGGTGGACTGCGCCGAAAGGACTCCCGATGTTCAGCGGTTTGTGCGAAGTAACAACTACAGTTTTCCGGTGGCGCTGGACAGTTCCGGAGAAATAAGCAGTCTGTACGGCATAACCGGCCTTCCCACCACGTACATCCTTGACCGGGATGGAAGGATAATCCACCGGGTGGTGGGGAGCCTGGACTGGAACAACCGGAAAATTATTGCGGCCATAGAAGTTTTGCTTAAAAGCGGAACCTAAACCGGTAACAGTGAATCTTCTAAAAATTATAGTATGTATGAAAAAAAACGGTTTTCTTGCTCAATGGACTTGTTCAATAACCCGGTTGGTTATTTCACAGTATCAGGATAATGCCGGTTTAACCGACGATCAAAAAGTACGGCTCCGGAACATAACCATTGCGCTGGGACTCTTGGGCAGCCTGGGAGCTTCCCTGGAAAAGACGACTCCGGGGGTCCCCATACAGGCCGGTTCCAGAGGTCTTTTTTCTTTTGTTGCAAAGGGGATAGCCAAGGTATTTACGGCGGCGACGGTGGTGGCTACGGTTGTAGCCGTCATTGTGGTTCCGGTTGTCACGCTTATTAGTCCTGTTCCCGTCCTTGACAGTATATCGGTAGCCGCGGTTGCCGGCGTAACCGTGGTATCCCCTTATGACGACGGTGGAGTTGCTCGCTCTTTTAAAGGAACAACCGGTGCTGCCGGGCAAGGAAAGGAAGGTCCCGGTAATGACGGTGACCCATGTGTATGAGAGCTGCACGATACAGAACGGCGAAGAATTCCATATAGGCCGGGGACAGGATATTTTGCTGAATTTTTCTTCTCCGGGTTTGAATAATGCTGCGATAAGTTCGGTAGATGCAATACTGCTTTCACCCC
>JAISOA010000162.1 GCA_031275945.1 Spirochaetaceae bacterium | reverse complement strand
CGCCGCAGCAACCGCCGTCGCAGCAGCAACAGCCACCACCGCAGTACCCGCCGCAGCAACCGCCGTCGCAGCAGCAACAGCCACCACCGCAGTACCCGCCGCAGCAACCGCCGTCGCAGTACCCACCGCCCCAGCAGTACCCTGGAGGAGATAGACCTGAATCAATGCCCCTTGACGAGGAAAACGGGGATTTAACCTTGGAAGACGGTGGGGAGGAATATCCTCAGGAATGGCAGAATGATGATGATTCGCTTGAGGGGGACCATGAAGAGGCGGCGGAAGCGGAGATGACCGGAGAACCAAGGGCTGAAGATGCCGCCGCAGCGGAGGATGATGCGGAAGACGCATCTTTTTTTGACGGGGAAGAATTGGAAGATGTTTTTCCCGGTATAGAACCGGAAGATCAACCCTTGTTTTCCGAACCGGAACTGCCGGAAGAAGAATTCCTTTCGGAACCGGAATTGCCCGAAGAAAAATTCCCCGCTGAAGCGCCGGATCCATCGTCGGCAGATTTTGAAGATGCCCCGTCAGAACTGCCCGCAGACCAGGATGCTCAAGAACCGGCGGAGGACACGGGGCTTAGTAAAGATTCCATCCTGGGCTTGATGAATTACCTTAAAAGTCTGGCCGGGACCCTGCCGGAAAAAAAGAAAGAAAGTTTTATGAACAGCGATGTCCGGTTTTCCATGGAACATGTGATTGATACTCTGGAAGGGAACAAGGGCCTTCCGCCGAAACATGCCGCAAAGGTTCCTCTTAGACCGGGATCCGCCGGGGCCTCCATGGGGGGAGAAAAAATTGCCGGAACCCCTTCTTATTTGAAAAATCTGCACAGTCCCATACCGGATAAGAATCTTTTTTCGATTCTTAGGCAAAAGGTTCAAAGTATTATGGCGCGCATAAAAGCTGTGACGGATAAGAGGAAGAAAAATGCCGAATGAAATACATCATAAAATTGAAGAGTATATAAAAAATATGCCAAGCCTTCCTACTTCGGTGGCAAAAATTTTAGAGGTCTGTAACAATCCCCAAACCAGTCCCGCGGATTTGAACCATGTTATTTCTTTGGATCCGGTTTTAGTGGGCCGGGTACTTAAATTGATTAATTCCGCGTATTATGGCCTTGGTCAGCAGGTAACAAACCTGGTCCGGGCGATTATCATGCTGGGAATCAATACGGTAAAGAACCTGGCTCTGTCTTCCGCCGTATTGGGAAACCTTGGTTCCAACAAATCCGCCGCGGGACTTAACATGGAGGGATTCTGGCGTCATTCCCTTTGCGTGGGGGTTGCCGCCAAGGTTATCGCGAAAAAACGGGGGATAGACATCAAGCAGGCGGAGGAATATTTTACCGCGGGATTGCTCCACGACATTGGAAAAATACCCCTTAATGCGGTATTGGCCAACGATTACATGCTTACCATAAGCGCCTCCGACAGGGAAAAACTCTCTCTAATTAGAACAGAAGACAGAGTACTGGGAATCAACCACTGTACGGCGGGGGCCATGATTGTAAAGGCCTGGAAGCTGGAAGGAGCGGTGGGAGACGCCATTGTATACCACCATAATCATCTTGATTATGACGATTCCCATCAGGAACTGCTTTACACGATCATCCTGGCCAACCGTTTTGCCCTGGAGATGGAAATAGGTTTTTCCGGAGACAGAAGGCCGGAAAACCCAGGCCCTTCAATTTGGGAATTTCTGGGGATCAAGCCTGATATTTTCGATGAAATAACGGCTACGGTAACCTGCGAAATAGAAAAGGCAAAGGTGTTCCTAAAACTGTAGGGAAGCGCCCTACCGGCCGGCGGGACACAGCGCTTCCGCATGACGGTACCGGAATATCATGTCCACAAAGGCCCGGTCTTGCACCGGGGGCTCAGCAAAATACCAGAGGTGGCTGGCGCATCTCCCGGTGCAGTCGGAAGCCCCAAAGCCCGGCTTTCCCTTGACATTTGACCGCACGGGTGTTCCCCCCAGGGCGGCAAGTTCCGCAGAAAGGGCGCATTCCAGATTCCGGTAGGACATAAACGGCAGGGCCTTTATGGAGCCGGCAAAGGGGGTAAGATAATCCAAATGCCAGTGTTTTTCCTTACCCGTTTTTCGCAGGTGCCGGTTTACGCGGGCCCGCAGATTTTTTTGCGCCGACCCGGCGTATACATACCAGCCCGGCTTAAGGCAAATCTTTCCCAGGCTTCCCACCTCTGTTTCCGTTTCCTTGGGCAATTCCAGGATTATAAGGTACGATCCCCGATCCGATTCCGCCAACTGCCCATGGCTTAGATCAACCGGTACCGGGGCCTTTGCCAGCACGGCGTCGCCCTGCCTGTCCAGGCGGAGCAGCGCCGCGTGAATCAGCACCTTTCCGGATTGCCGGCCCTTGCCGTTTTTCCGGCCCACCCCCGGGCCCGCATGTTCCCGAATTGCCGCCGGGGCGGGCTCTAGGGTCCTTCCCAGCCGGGAAAGGCCCGCCGCCAGTTCCGGATCCGTGTGAAGGTTGGGGATGAATACCCGGGGCCTGCCGTGGACTATAATAAAAAGTACATGGCAAACATAGCCCCGGCGGTTTAGGGCGGCAAGTTCCTCCAGGTGTTTAAGGGCCCGTTCGCTTGGGGCGTCGGGAAACATTGCGACCCCCTGTTCGACCAGGGAACAGGCTTTAACTTCTACTACATGCCGCCTTCCCCGCTCATCGGTACACAGAAAATCAAACCGTGAATTACCCAGGGTATATTCAGGGTGGATTTCTTTAAGACCGGGGATGATCTCTTTTAGAACAAGGAACTGTGCGGCCCTGTTGGCCCGGGAAGAAAAAAGGGGAACGATACATTCCCTGGAACTAAGCCCGGGACGGTAGTATAGGCCCACTGCGGTGTAAGCCGTCTTTGCTGTTTGTGTGTGTTTCTTCCCTTCGCGTTTTTCCAGGATCAGCCTAATTCCGGGAATATCCCGGCCCCGGAATCCAAAAAATTCAATAAGCCGCCCCGGATTGGGACAGTGGCAGGGGATCTCTTCCCCGTCGCCAGCGATGATTAAAAACCGGTTTGGCCGCCGTATAAAAACCGCTTCCCGGTGATTTTCAAGAAGCCGGACCTTCATGGTTTAGCGGGACTTCCCCCTCCGGGTCGTATAATGTCCCATTGGGTAATAAACATGGCGCAAAGCATCAGAAAAAATCCCAGCACCGTCAGGGGTTTAAGCATTTCTTTAAGCAGAAGTATGCCGCCGAAGGCGGCAAAGCTTCCTTCCAGACAAAGGATGATTGTAGCATGGGCCGGCGGGGCGTCTTTTTGGGCCACCACCTGCAGAGTATAGGCAATTCCCACCGATGCAAGGCCGCCGTACAATATGGGAATTGCCGCACCAAGTAAAACCGCCGGTGTGTTGGGGTTGTTAAAAAATCCCATAAAGGTTTCCCATTTTTGGATACTCTTCGGAGCCAGGGAAAAAGCCCAGCCCTTTACAAAGGGTTCAATGGTCAGAGCCGCCAGCCACGCGTAGAGTCCACACCAGGCAAACTGACCCGATGAAAGAATTAAGGGATCCATGCGCTGGACCAGGTAGTCGATAAGGAGGATATGGCAGGCCCAAAAAACGGCGCTGATCATGGTAATAAGATCGCCGGGGTTAACGGCCCCCATGTCTTCGGGCATGGAGATAAAATATAATCCCCCTAGGGCCACCGCCATACCTATCCAGGTGGGAAGCCGGGTCTTTTTTTTCAAAAAGATGCCAAACACCGGTGTTAGGACCACATAAAGGCCCGTAATAAAACCAGCGTTTCCGGCGGTGGTAAACATAAGCCCCATCTGCTGAAGGGCTACGGCAAAAAAAAGCACCGTTCCCGCGACAAAGCTAAAGACAAGCTGCCTGCCCGTTCCCGCCGCCGTCTGTAGTTTCCCCCGGGCCCTTTGAAAAAAAATCAGAGGAAGAAGCGAAAGGCTTCCAAAAATAAACCGGATCCCGTTATATGTAAAGGGTCCCACATATTCCATCCCCGACGACTGGGCGACAAAGCCGAAACCCCAAATCCCCGCGGTTAGTAAAAGAAGTATATCCGCCCTAAGGGCCCGCTTGTTCATTGCTGTATGGTAACCGGAAAATCAAACTACTGGAAGTACCCGGTTTGGATTTACGGCGGGCCTCCCCCGAACGTTATGAAAAGCTTTTGCAGTCCCGTGCAGGTTCAGGTTTCCCGGTATTCAAAAATTACCGGTTCCCCGTGGACCTGGATACTCCCGCCACCGGTACGGACCGGGGAACCGTCGAGTAGGTTGGTGTAGTTTCCATCCGGTACGGGAACGGGGAACACCCCGCCCCGGCCGTTAAGACAAAAAATTCCAAGAATGATTCGGCCCCCAAACGCAAGACCTCCCCGGTGGATCCCCAGCAGGGTCTCTTCGTTCAGGGCCTGTACCGTATAGGCGGAAGATGCAAGCAGAGGGTCCCCCTTGATCCGGTACAGGGCCCGCATCAAGGGGGAAAGATCCTTTCCGGTGTTCCAGTGCACCGGATCCTTGTCAAAAAGATCGGGACGGGAATCGGCCGCCACTTCCTGTCCTGCGTATATAAGGGTAAGGCCCTTTTGAAAGTAATTAAAGGCCGTCCAGTTATACAGGGCCCGCCCGTTCCGGATACTATGGGCGGCCCTGTTTTTGTCGTGGTTTTCCAGGTTCCGCAGCTTTACATAAGCGGCGGGATATATATATTCCTGGGAATTGATCTTTTCCGCATAGGCCGCAAGGCTTGCCGAACCGTTAAGGTAGTTTTCAAAGACGGGAAAAATGTCGTAGTCGTAGCAGACATCAAAGGCCCTGAACAGTTCCGCATCCGAATGGCACACAAAGCCTCGGGCCCGGTTTTCCAGGATAAATGAGGGCTCCACCGATTCGGCAATCCAGATGCAGCGTGGGTTTACCGTTGCAAGCTCTTCCCGGGCTTTAAGCCAAAATTCCAGGGGTACCAAAGGCGCCACATCACAGCGAAAACCGTCCACAATTCCAGCCCAGGTTTTGAGGGTCTGGATCTGGTATTCCCAGAGCCCCGAACCAGGATTGCCATAATCCAAATCGATCACATCCCACCATTCTCCTATTCTGTTGCCGGGGCTTCCGTCCTTCCGGCGGTAAAACCATAGGGGCTGTTCCCGGGCAAGAACGGAGTCCGGGGAAGTATGGTTGTATACAACATCCATGATACAACCGATTCCCCGGTCATGCATGGCCGTAACCAGGCGGCGAAAATCTTCCATGGTGCCCAACTCCGGGTTGATCCCCCGGTAATCGGAAATAGCATAGGGACTACCCAGAGCGCCCTTACGGTTTTTCTTTCCAATGGGATGGATCGGCAGTAGCTGTATCATATCAACCCCCAGATTCCGGATCCTGTCCAAATCCGCGGCAAGCGCCTTAAAGCTGCCTTCGGTACTGTGGTTTCGTACGTAAACCTGGTAGATTACCCTATTGCGCAGGGCGGTATTTTTTTCTATGGTTTTACCCCTGGAAATACTGCGTTTAGAATAAGGGAAGCTTTTTAAGCCTTGAAACAATGGACTTGTTCAATAACCCGGTTGGTTATTGAACAAGTCTAGGGCAAAATGCTCTGCATTTTGCTGTTTTTAAGCGGTTGTTGTTTAAAAACTGAAGTTTTTAAACAACTCTAATATCTCTCCCTGTTGGATCCGTATACCTCACCGGATTATTCCCCGCATAGTGATACACATGTAGGTTCACCGTGCTAAATACGCTGCCCATGCCCGGCAGGTTTTGGTTGTACTTCCTCGCTTCGTCGTTCATCGGCGCCCGCGGGATGTATTCCCCCATTGCTGGGTCCGTACTCAGCCACGTCCCCGTCTGCGGGTTTAAGTAGCGAACGCCATAGTAGTATAAGCCCGTCTCACTGTCCCGCTCTTTTCCGGTAAATCTGAACGGGGTCGCCTCTACATTCGGCGCGTGTTCTATCCACAGCTCCCCATACGGCGTGTACTCTATATGTTCGTACACCTCCCCCCGGTAGTC
>JAISOA010000141.1 GCA_031275945.1 Spirochaetaceae bacterium | reverse complement strand
AATGTACACTCTTTCCCTACACGACGCTCTTCCGATCTCCCACGGCTGGACCAGCAACCAAAAATGGCGTTATGTAACCAACGACACGGACCCGGAATCCGGCGCGGTGTGGTTCCTTTCGGTCATGGAAAGCCCCGACAAGGGTCTTCCCCTGTCGTTCAGCAAAATCGACGCCCTAATTCCCGGCCAGGCGATACACTATACCAGTATCCGGGTGCGGAACCGGGGCCCCCAGGATACGGAGATCTGTGCCGGCTGGCATAACGTGGTAGGCTCCCCCTTCCTGTACGAGGGGTGCCGTATTTCCGGAGCCGCCGAAAAATGGATTACCCCTCCACCGGGGGGGGAATTCGATACCACCACCCGCCTTGCCCTGGGGGCGGAATTTTCAAGTCTTTCCAGGGCACCGCTTTTACGGGGAGGAAAGGCGGATCTTTCCATTGTACCGGCCCCCATAGGCAATACCGACTTTGCCACCGGCGCCGTTTCCCGTTCCGCCCCGCTGACATGGCTTGGGGTAGTAAATCCCCACCTAAAGATGATCTACCTAAGCTTTGCCACGGGCCCCGCATCGGAACGGGAAGATCTTATGGCCCTTTATTTTAACAACCTGTGGATGCAGTACGGCGGCAGGCCCTTTACCCCCTGGGCCCCCTACGAGGGAGGGCCGGATCTAAGCTACTGTCTGGGACTTGAAAATTCAATCTCTGCCTTTGCCTACGGGCTGGAATTTGCCCGGGAAATGCGCCATGTGCTGGGAAACCCCGCCACGGTAAAGATTCCCGCGGGGGCGCAGAAGACCCTTCGCAGCGGGGTGCTTTTTGGCCCCTACGGGGGCGATGCTCTGGACGGGGGGCTCCTGGTTGTTCAGGAAGAAGAAAATCGCCTGGCCTGCACGGGAAAGGAAACGATCTTTTTTGCCGCCGATCCGGGTTTTGCAATCCTCGCAGCCCTGGAAAGCCACCATGTGTAGGGGGCTGCCGGGCCGTTCGGAAACAAGACAGGACTTTAGAAAGCACTTCCCCGGTCTACAGGGCGGCAAAATCGTTCCAGAGCTTATCCATCCGGGGGGGATCGGCGCTTACCTGAATAAAGTTTCCCTGCACAGAAGGATCGGGCAGGTAGAGGGAGCGGGCATGAAGGCGGATGCCGCCGTCCCGTTCACTCCGTTTGGCGCCGTATTTTAGATCCCCTTTAATATGAAGCCCCACCGCCGCAAGCTGTGAACGAATTTGATGGTGCCGGCCGGTAACCAAATCTATTTCCAAAAAACCGTAGCTTTTACCTTTTCCTCGGATCCGGTACCGGAGTATCGCTTCTTTTCGCGTTGGGTTGGATTTATCGTAGGCGGTACTTTTGTTCTTTTTTGTATTGGTCTGTATCCAGTGTACCAGTTCTCCCGTTTCAGGAAGTTCCGAAAAGGCCCTGGAAAGTTCTACCACCGCCCAGTAATATTTTTCGGCCCTGCCCCCCTGGTATATGGTCCGGGAAAAGGACTTGTTAAGAAAGGCGGCGGCCTTGGCGGTCCTGGCAAAGAGGGCGCAGCCGGTAACGGGAACATCAAGCCGGTGTACCGCGGTAGGAATAAATTCCTTTCCCCGGCCTTTTTTGACAGGCCCGAATTCTTTTGCCAGCAGGCTGCCCAGATCCGTAATTCCCCGCTTGGCCCCCTCCATGGCTTCGCCGGCCAGCTTATTAACCACGATCACGTCGTTATTGACAAAGAGAACACGGTTTTCCAAGCCAAGATTTTTCATTATTATAATATAGTATAACAGCCTGGGGGTATAAGTCCATAGCGGGGGGGTCCATGTCTCTAAATTGGAAAGAAATAAATTGTATTTTGGAAGAACTTAGCCTTCCGGGTATGCGGATCCAGGGTGTGTACCAAAGCACCTATGACATCCTGGCCCTTCAGTTGTATGGTAAAACCGGCTGTTCACGAACCCCTGCCGGCACTTGTACCGGACCCCATCTTGTCATTATCTCCATCAGTCCCCTGGCCTGCAGGATCCATGAAACATTCCGGGGAATCCCAAGGAGCAAAAAACCCCTGCGTTTTGCGGAATTTCTTAAATCCCGGATCGTAGGCAGCCGCATTGAAGAGGCCCTTCAACTGGGAAGTGACCGCATAATCCGGCTCGACCTGCGCCGGGGAGACGACCGCTGGTATCTATATATCCGGCTCTGGTCCAACGCGGCCAATGTCATTGTAACCGGCGAGGGGGGAATCATTTTAGACGCCATGAGGCGGCTTCCCAAGCGGGGGGAAATTTCCGGGGGTTTTTATCAGCCCGAGGCCCGGCTTGGGCTTTCCGGAAGCGGGCTTGCATCCTCCGGGGATCCGGCGGAGCGCTACGGGATCCGGGACCTCCCCGGCGAAGGTTCCTTTAACAGCCGGGTAGACCGGTGGTACGCGGAACATGGCGGCAAACTTTCCCTGGAACAGCTGCGGGAGGAAGCCCGGCGGATTATCGCCAGGAGCATGGAACGGCTGGAGGGGGGGCTTGAACGGCTTCGGGCAAAGGAACGGGATTACGCCGGCGCGGAACGGTTTAAGATCTCCGGGGATCTTATCCTTAGCCGGGGTATGGAGAAAGCACCGGTTCCGGCGGATGCCGCCGGGCGCGGTCCCCTGTGGCTGGAAACGGAAAGCTTTAGCGGTGACGAAATAATTCGCATCGAATTGGACCCTCGGAAAAGCCCGGCGGAAAATGCCGAAGCTTATTACGAAAAATACCGCAAAGCAAAAAGCGGCCTGGGGGATATACAAAGGGAAATTGCCGCGGGCGAAAAAGAAGTAGAGCTGCTACGCCACGCCGGGGCCGGACTGCTGGCAGAGAAAGATCCCCTGCGTTTAGAGAGGCTTCTGGTCAGACTGCGCCGGAACCGGGGACCGGAACTACCGGGGATGGAACAAAAAGAAGAGGCGGCCCGGAAGCGTCCGGGGCTATCGTTTGCCGACGGGGAATGGTTAATTATGGTGGGAAGGGACGCCAGGGAAAACGACGAACTGCTGCGCCGTCATGTCAAGGGAAACGATCTGTGGCTCCATGTACGGGATTGGGCGGGATCCTATGTATTTATCCGGCGCCGACCGGGTAAAACCGTACCCCTGGATGTGCTGCTAGACGCCGGAAACCTGGCCCTGTTTTATTCCAAAGGCAGGAACAACGGCCGAGGGGACCTGTACTATACCCCGGTTAAATACCTGCGGCGGGTAAAAAACGGGCAAAGGGGACTGGTTATTCCTACCCAGGAAAAAAATTTGCGGATCACCCTCGATCAGGAGCGGCTTAAAAGACTTGAAGGAACGGCGCTGTAATACCGGGATGGCGGGTGTCCAGAGTTCCACGGGACGCTGCCCAAGATTCTACGGGTGCCGGCTAAAGTTACGGAGGAGAGCGGCCCCCTTAGCCGGACAGGGCGGCCACGGCGGCACCGAACAGCGACGCCTGTTCCACCGGGGCAATGATGTACGACCGGGGTTTTTCCCTGTTCAGCATCACATGAAGGTACGATTCCAGGGCTTCCCGCATGCCTCTGTAAATCATGAAGGTGGTTCCCTCCACGGCGATACGGACCGGTGTAAAGGGATCGTACCCCGCTTCCATCCGCTCCACCGTAGCGGCCACCACCGCGGCGGAAAACATGGCCCCCCGTTTGGTAACAATTGAAGTCAGATAGGCCACGGAACGGATGGCGTCCAGTTCATCCCGGCCAAAAAATTCCCCCACAGGGCCCTCCATGGCAAGGGGGGCATGCATAAACGCGTTCAGATCCTTGGTTTGCAGACCCGGCAGGGCGGCAAATTCCGCGGACCGTTTAAATTGCAATACCCCGTCTGCAATGGCCTGTTTAAGGATATGAAAACTTAAAGGTCCCAGGTAGGCCCCGGCGGTGGTTTTTTCCAGAGTATAGGAGCCGGGATGTTTTGTGGTGGTGTCAAATTCCCGGTCTAACACTCCCAGGTACCGGGGCGCAGCATTTCCCGTTTCGCAGACCACAATTTGGGGTATGTCTTCCGAATGAAAGCCGATTTTGGGAATATCCTTTTCGGGATACGCGGTATTAAACCCCGTGCCAAGAATGCATCCCACTACCGGTCCGCCGGGAACGGTAA
>JAISOA010000114.1 GCA_031275945.1 Spirochaetaceae bacterium | reverse complement strand
CCGCCAGAATTCGCCGTTTTACCGGACCCGAGTTGCCGGTAAGGGCGGCAAGTTTCTCCCTCATATCCCGCCGTATGGAATTGACTCCGTAAGGACAGGTGCAGGCTCCCGTAAGGATGTCCTGCTCCTTCGCGCAGGCAATGATCTGCCGTTCTTCCAGGTATGCCAGGGGACGGATAAGGGTAACCGGGTACTTGCGATACCGGAGCTTAATGGGCATGGCGCTTAGTTCCCCCTTGGCGAAGAGATTCATAAAAAAGGTTTCAAGAATATCGTCCAGGTGGTGTCCCAGGGCAATCTTGTTGTATCCCCTTTCCATGGCATACTTAAGCAGCTCTGTCCTGCGCTGGGTGGAACACCAGTAGCAATTCATTTTCTGCCCCGCCTTAAGCCGCCCCACAACCGGTACAAAGATATCCGTAAAGGGGATGCTCCAGCTTTCAAGCCTTTTGGCCAGGGCGGATTTTTTACAGCAGGCGCAGAAATCACTGGAAATGTGCAGGGCTTCCAATGCATAACCCGGCCCGCCCCGGTTCAGGGCCCGCCGCAGAAACGAAAGAACCCAGGCCATGACGGTGGAATCCTTGCCCCCGGATGCGGCAATAAGGATCCGGTCTCCAGGGCTGATAAGACCCCTATCCACCACGGCCTTGGCCGCCAGCTTGCGGACAATTTCGCTTGCCCCGGCCCGGCGCAAAAAGCGGTTAGCCATGGCGGGCCTCCGGGGGGAGCCGCCCGGTTTCGGCGGTCCTGGAATATACATCCCGAATCACCAGGCCGGCCAGGATCATTCCCGCCGTGGCGGTTACGGTTACAATGCTGCCGTTAATAACCTTTTTTGAGGAACACCATTCGGTGTCCCTATTTGAACAAAGACAGCCTTCGGCACCGCAGAGGGTTCCTGTTCCCGCCGGAATACACGGTTCGTCGCTGTACACCGCCGTAAAGCCCCCGGTAAAGCCCCGTTTGCGCAGTCCCTGCCTAACCAGCCGGGCCAAAGGACAGCCGGAGGTCTCCCAGATATCCGCCGTCTTAAGCCGGGCCGGATCAAGCCGGCAGGCCATCCCCATGGAAGAAAAGAGCCGTGGTCCGGCATCCTTCTTCGCCAGGGCCGCGGTAAACTCTATAAGATCCAGCTTGCAGGCAAGGCTGTCTATGGCGTCGATCACATAGGCGATCTTTTCTATCTCGAAAAACGGGGCGGTTTCCCGGGAAAAAACCTGGTTAAAGGCCCGGACTTCGCAGCGGGGGTTGATATCCAGAAGCCGCTTCATCAGGGCTGCAGCCTTGGGAAGGCCCACCGTGGCGGGCAGGGCCTGAACCTGGCGGTTGATGTTGGTTATACAGACGGAATCGGAATCAACGATGGTAATTTTACCAATGCCGGAACGGACCAGCGCTTCCGCGGCCCAGCTGCCTACACCCCCCAGGCCCGCCACAAGCACCGCCGTTCCCTCCAGAACCGCCAGGGCCTCTTCGCCCAAAAGCAGTTCCAGCCTGTGGAGAGGGGCCCGTACCGTCCCCTGATGCACCGCCAAATTATACTGCTTCGTAACCCGCTTCGGATACAGCCCCTTTAAGGGCTTCCAAAGAAACGGAGTCCCCGTGTTCAATCAGGGCGTTTTCATCCTTTAGGTTTACCAGCGCCGATACAACCCCGGGAACCTCTTCTATGGCCTTTTTTACATGGGCTACGCAGTGTTCGCAACTCATCCCGTTAATAGTAAGCGTGGTTTTCATATATACTTCCTGTTATACTGCTAATGGAATATACATGGATCTTGCTAAAAAAATCAATGAGGTTTGGGGACTTCTAAACGAAACCGCCCTGCTCTTACGCCGTACCGTCCTGGAAAGCCGGTTTGCACATCAGGTAACGGTACTCCGCGTCCAGCTCCAACGGGCGCCGGCAAACCCGGCGATGCTGCAGGAGGTACAGGGAGCCCTGGTGGAGCTGCGAAAACAGCTGCGCCTGGCAGGATACGATCTTTCCATGGGAAAATACACCCTGATTTTTGACGGATTTCGCAATGACGATTGTATAAACGCCGGTTTTAACCGCCTGGTTTTATTTATGGATCGTTCCGGATCCCTGTACTGGAAAACCGGAGAAGAAAATCACCTTATGCTGGCCTCAATGCTTGACCGGATGCTGTCCAAATCACCGGAGCGCATCATTGTGGACATGCATTACCTGTGGTTTCTGTGGACCAAAACCACGTTGATCCTCTCCGGATCGGCCACGGAAACGGCGGAGGATTACCGGCGCCTTAAGGACCATGCGGAAGCGGACAGTCTTTTGTTTTTAAGCAGGATCAAGGGCCTGCGCTAAAGGGACGAAGTCCCCGGAATACGGAAGAAGGAGATACGGTATGGATTTTGACGATCAGCTGACGAAGGATCTGTGTACAAACAGTCTTCGGAGCGTTTTAAAGCAGCTGCGGATAGCTTCGATCCAGGAACTTTCCCGGCTCACGGGGCTGGAGAACGGGCAGGTAGAGGGGCTTATAAAAGAACTGTGCCTTTCCGGTGAATGTATGCAGGAACGTATCCCGGGAGAAACAGAACCCTTTTTCCGGTTTAACGGGGAACACAAGCTGGTTTTAGCGATCTGCGTCCTTGAAAAAAACCGGGTCTATGTGGTGGTAAGCGATCTGTACGGCGAATACCTTGAGCGGGAAGAAGTTGCCGCCAACCCCGACAAGATCGAATTTTTTGAAGATATCGTGGAAACCTATTGTACAAAATATCCGGCCATCGGACTTTTAGCCTTTGGCATGGCGGGCTTTGAAGTTCGGGGATCGGGCCGGCTGCTTTCTTTAAATTTTCCGGAACTGGAATGGGTCCGTTTCCGGGATCACTTTATGGAAAAATACGGACTCCCCAGCCTGCTGGAAAATGACATTAAAGCCGCCGTTATAGGGTATTACGAAACCCGGGACTTTGACGAAGGAGAATGTGTGGGAGCCCTGTATATACCCCAGACCCATCATCCCGCCGCGGCAATCTGCATCGACGGCAAAATATACCGGGGCAGGGATAATGCCGCGGGGGAAGTGATTTTTCTTGATACCGATGTTCAATGGAAACATTTTGGGCACAATGAACTGGATTACTCAAAGATCAGTATTTCTAAGCTTATCGCCGATATGGCCCTGCCCCTGGTGGTTTTCTTGAATCCCGATTGCATGGTGATCTACGGAAACTGGCTTCCCCCGGATACGGCGGAAAAACTCCGCGGACGCTTATTGGAATCCATGCCCAGGGAGTTTGTTCCCCATATCGTTTTTATTCCGGATATACTTCCGGACTTTCTTGACGGTCTGGTTCATCTAGCCCTCAAGGTGCTGGAACCTAAAATCGATCTGGAATAGCGGCGCACATCATTCTTCCAATTACCGGCCCGGAGGGCTTAAGTAAACCGGACCTTCGAATGAAGAAGGTCCTAAAAAATCCGGTGGGGCCCCGGGGGAATGGCCAAAAAGGACGGTTTGGCCATTCCCTTCTTTTGCGGACCAATTTCTACGGCCCGCAGAACCTCCCCGGCCCCTTTACTCGTCCCAAAGCCAGGTAGACAGGTACCGTTCCCCCGTATCGGGAAGAACCGTTACAATAACCTTGCCCTTGTTTTCCGGTCGCTTGGAAACGGTTAGGGCCGCTTCCAGGGCCGCTCCGGAGGAAATACCCACCAGAATACCTTCTTTTTTTGCCAGAAGCCGGGCGGCGTTTCCCGCCTTTACTTCGTCGGTCTGATAAATTTCGTCAATAATTGCCGGATCATAGACCTGGGGCTGGAAACCGGCGCCTATGCCCTGGATCTTATGGGGCCCCGGATTCCCGCCGGAAAGGACCGGCGAAGCTGCCGGTTCCACCGCAATAACCTTAACGGAAGACTTTTTTGCCTTTAGGTATTTTCCTGCCCCGGTAACGGTACCGCCGGTGCCTACCCCGCCGATTAGGATGTCGATCTTCCCTTCCGTATCTTCCCAAATCTCAGGACCGGTGGTTTTTTCGTGGATCGCCGGATTGGCGGGATTGTTAAACTGCTGGGGAATAAAGGAATTGGGAATCGACGCCGCCAGTTCCTCTGCCCTGGCGATAGCCCCCTTCATTCCCTTGGCCCCCTCCGTCAACTCCAGTTCCGCCCCCAGGGCCTTTAGAAGCTTACGCCGTTCTATACTCATGGTCTCGGGCATGGTCAGGATCAGCCTATAGCCCTTAACGGCAGCCACAAAGGCCAGTCCAATACCGGTATTTCCGCTGGTGGGCTCTATAAGAACCGTATTTTCCTTTATGTTTCCATTTTTCTCCCCGGCTTCAATCAGGGCCAGGGCAATGCGGTCCTTAACGCTGGAAAGGGGATTAAAGTATTCCAGCTTTACGTACACCTCCGCCCCCCCTTCGTTGATCTTATTAACCTTAACAATGGGGGTTTTGCCGATTAAATCGGTAATTTTTTCTACACGGGCCATACTGTTCCTCTCTTATCACATGAAATACCTTCACCGGAAGGTTTATCCTATTAAATACATAGGATTAATATATTATTATATTCCGGCAAACCATTTTGTCAAGTACTTTATCCGGGGTTTTATGGATTTTCATCCGGGACTGTGGCCGGGAGATTACCAAGGGGACAAAAAGAAATACTACGCGGGAAACTTATGGAGCCGGTAAAACGAAGGCAGATACCCCTTAATGCGGCGTCCATGTCCCGCTGGAGAAAACGGACATTTCTACCGCCGTTGACAGGCGCAATTTGCCCCCTTGACTAAGCGTAAACGGCGGTATAAATTTGCTTCCAGGGATAATTCCGGTTTTTTCGCCGGTATGCCGTATGTCTGTATAAAGATTCACGAAAGTGCATCGTTGTTTTTTTGATAAGGGGTCTATAAGCCGGATTTTTTGCATAAATATGCAAAAAATCCGCCATGGTCCCTGGAAATAGAGGGAGTTCTTATGAAACGGACGTATCAACCCAGCAAGGTTAAAAGGAACCGTAAATTCGGGTTTCGGGCACGGATGCAAACCAGGGGGGGGCGGCTTGTGCTTAAACGCCGCCGGGCCAAAGGGCGGTATAAACTTACCGTCGCAGACGAAAAAAAGCCCTATTAGTACGCTTCGCCTAACCTTTAGCCGGCAGGAGCATTTAAAGAAAAGGGTCGAAATAACAAGGGTCTTTAAAAAGGGGAAGGTTGTTTCTTGTTTTGGCGCCAGATTGTTCTTTCTGGAAAATGGTTTACCCCATAACCGTTTGGTAGTTACCTTTGCAAGAAAATTCGGAAATGCGGTAAGGCGAAACCGGGCCAGGCGGCTTAGCCATGAAGGGTACCGCCTGATGAAAGCACAGCTTAAAACCGGATATGATTTGGTCTTGCTGATGTATCCCAGGGAAAAAGATCGGGCGGAAGCGGGATTGGCCGCAAGTACCGGACAACTTAAGGCTCTTCTTACCAGGGCTGGTATACGATGATACAAAAATGTATTTTAATGTTAATTTCACTGTATCAAAAGATCATTTCGCCCTATCTGCGTCCAAGCTGCCGTTTTTATCCCAGTTGTTCCGCCTATGCCTACGGGGCGGTTAAAAAATACGGCGCCATAAAGGGTTCTTTTTTATCCCTTAAACGGATCCTGCGCTGCCACCCATTTCACAGGGGCGGTTACGATCCAATACCTTAATTAGACAGGATTATGCATGGAAAAACAAACTATATTGGCAATTGTTCTTAGTTCTTTGGTAATTTTTGGGTGGGTCGCGATCCAGCCAAAACTGTTTCCCCCCAGCCAGGCCCCGGAAACGGAACAATCTTCCGGCACAGGGCAGGCCGGGCCGGTTACCCCCGCGGCGGGTTCCGGCTCCGCTGTGAGCCCCGCCGAAGGCCCGCCGGCACGGTCCGTCGAGGCGGTCGCGGCGAATACGGAAACCGCGCCGGCGGACAATACGGCCCGGGAAGAGATTTCCGAACCGGCGGCGATCCCCGAAACAGAAGAACGGATCCTCGTCGAGACCGGGCTTATCCGGGCGGTGTTGACCAGCCGGGGGGGAGATATGGTCTCTTACCGGCTTAAGGAACACGACGACAAGGGTGAGCTGGTAGAAATGATCCTTCCTGCCCGGAACGAAGAAGGGGGATTCCGGGAATCCCATGCCTTTACCCTGGCCTTTGGAGGACCGGAAGCCCAGCCGGTGGGATCCTATTTCCAAGTTTCACAGCCCGATCCCCTAACGGTGGAATTTACCCAGGACTTTACCGTTACCGGTTCTTCCGGAACCTTTACCCTAACCAAGCGTTACGAATTTAAGCCCGACGAGTACATGTTCCGGCTTACCGTTTCCACGGGCAGTTCTTCCGCCATATCCCTTGACTTTAACAACGCCGCGTATACCTTGGGCTTTGGACCTCAAATTGGCCCCAGATTTGAAAGCCTGGATCAGCGGTACGAAACCCTGC
>JAISOA010000157.1 GCA_031275945.1 Spirochaetaceae bacterium | reverse complement strand
AAGCTCCGCTTCAATATCAAAGGAGTTTTCATCAAGCCCTTCCATTGTAAAGGGCGTTGCCTCGAAAGAATCTGTGGGATGTAATTCAACTTCCGGCAGTTTCGCTTCGGAAACGTTCCCCGCATCCTCCGGGGGAAGAAAAACCTCCCCGGCCTTTTCAAGTACCGCTTCGATAGTTTCGCCGCTAAAGGAATCCTGATTCTCCCCCACCATAAGGATCGCCTGGGGGTACCGGTCCTGCACGGGGACCAAAGGGAAGGCCCAAAACCGTAGCGGGGAAGGATCAAAATCACCGGAAATCGTGTAATCCACGGAATAGTATGTTTTGCCCTGCAGGGGCGACAGGCCCTCTTGAGAAAAACCCGCGGCGCCGGTTCCCGCTCCCACGGAAGCATAGAGGACATACGATCCTTCCTTTAGGACAAGACAAAGCCCCGCGGAAAAAGAACCGTAGGCCTTAAGGAGCGTCATAGCCGTTTCGGCCCTGGTACTGCCGGGACCTAACGAAAGGAGCCGCGAACAGAGGACGGCTCCCATTTCATCTAAAGCGGGGGGCGAAGGGTTTGTTGCGGCTTTGCTTAAAAGCCCCATTTAAACTAGACCTAATTCCTCAAAAAGTTTTTTATATGTGTCGAAGTATTCGGATTTAGCAAATTCTTCGATTTTATCTTCCGGCAGGGATTCCAAAAGCTGGTCCATATATGAAAGGACCGTTTTAAGTTCCTGCTTAAGATTTGACGGAATAGCTTCGGCGGCCCCGCCCGGTTCTTCCGCCGGGGGTGCGGCCGGCGGACTTTCTTCCACCGGAGCTTCAAAGGGTTCGCTTCCAAAAGGACCGGCATCGCCGGGCACCGCCGCCGGAGAGCCCAGGTCCGGTTCTTCGAAGGAAAAGGGAGAATCGGCGGGTTCGGAGCCCAGATCCGGTTCTTCGAAAGAAAAGGGAGAATCGGCGGCCAAGGGATTGGTATCGTCGATTACCGGTTCTTCGGTTACGGGAATTTCCATGGTTTCTTCGGGTTCAAACACAAAATCGCCGGAATCACCCCCGGCGGCATCCGGCGAAATCTCCAGGGAATTGGGTTCTTCCATTTCCAGATCTATGGAAATATTGTCTATGGCAGGTTCCGAAACGGGGTTTTCCGTTATATGGGCGCTTAGATCCGGTTCCTCGATAACAGCGCCGGAAAGATCGATCTGATCACCGGTACCGGCGGTAAAATCCGCCGCCAGGGGATCCTCCTCAAGGTAACTGGTATCCTCCGGAGCCGGGGTAATGGGCAAGGCCCCCTCCTGCCGCAGGTTATTCAGTTCCGCCGGTTCTTCGCTAAAATCCGGCAGGTCCTCCGTGGAAAGATCCAAGGAAAGATCAAGTTCGTCGTTTAGGTTTTTTACCGTATCCTCAACTTTTATCGCCCCGTCCAGTTCGGAAAGATCTACTTCGTCAAAACTCATGTCCGCCGGTTCGCTAAGACCGGAATTTCCATCTTCGCTTAAAAGGTCCTCTTTATCGGAAAGGTTCCCCTCGGCGCTTATTCCGATATCCGGGTCCAGATTCAGCAGTCCGCCGGTTTCTGCGCCGGCATCCCCCAGGGCTTCGCCGGAACCGGCTTCTTCCGTAAAGTTGGCGGTATTAAGGATATTATCCAGTTCGTCTCCGGTAAGGGCGATCTTTTCGTCATCCTCTTCGTCAAAAAATCCGCCCCCCTTGGGTTCGGCGCCTTCGCTTTTAACCTCTTTCCTCACCACCCCCAGTTCATGCTTAAGGCTGGACAGTTCTTTTTTAATCGACGAAAGCTCATCGGCTATCTTCATTAACAGCTGTGTGGAAAGGTCGCCGGCCCCCGGCGGGGCCGCGACGGCCTGGGAAACCGGTTCAAGGTTTTCGGGTTCCATTTCGGCTACATTGCTGTCCAGATCACCAAAGTCGATGCTTTTAGGAGCGGCCAAGGTGGTTTCGGAATCAAGAAAATCGTTCATAGAAACTTCGGTAAAGCCGTCTTTGTCAACCGGAATAGGATCAAGACCCACGGGGAGTTCGGAACTTTCCGGGATTTCTTCAAATTCAATATCCGCATTGGAATCAGAGCCGGACATAGAAGAAGCGGTTTCGGTACTTGAATCGTTGGCAAAATCAGGCAGATCTAAATCACCGGTAAATCCTGTGTTACTATCAGGCAGTTCCTCGATATCCGGCAGGGAAGAGGAAAGATCCTGAGGTTCGCTTTTTACCCATACGCCATATTCGTCCAGTTCATCGGAGGAACCGATGGTAGTTCTATCGTCATAGATCGATGGATCATTTTTTCCAGCCATTAATCGCTCCCGCTAAACAGGTATATCATTAATTATCGGACTATTTCTAAGTTTCTACATATTATTTCTATCTTTTCACTGTAACCCGCGGCTTTTGTAGTTGTCAAGAAGCCTTTCATAAAGAAAAAACGAAAAAATCCGTAAATTGAATAATGAAATTCGGAAAATATCTCTTTGTTCCCTGGCTTATTCTCGCGGTATATACGGTTCTTTCCCTGTACAACGGGGTAAGCGGCGTAGTTCCTTACCGGGAATTACTGTGGGAACGGAGAAAAATTCTGGAAAATCTTGATAAACTGCAGATGACAAACAAGCAGCTAGAAGGGATTATGGACGCCCTGCTCTACGATTCCGAAACCATCCGGATAAAGGCCCGGGAACTGGGATACGGAGAAAGGGACGAACGTTTTATCCGGATTGTGGGGCTCCCCGGCGTCCGGCGCAGCGAACTGCGGCCCGGCACTATAAGAACCGCCGCCCAGCCCCGGCATGGATCCGTCAAGGCCTATAGGCTCTTTGCCTGTTGTACCGGCCTGATTTTACTTGCCCTTTTTGTTTCCTGGGATGTTCTGCAGCAAAGGGGTGCCCCGGGGCAAAGGCGGAGGATCCCTAGGACAACTTACCCCTAAATTCCCGGGATACTTCGCGCTTTATATCCCGTTCCCGGATATCCGCCCGTTTGTCGTACATTTTTTTTCCCTTGCAAAGCCCCAATTCTACCTTAACCCTGCCGTTTCTAAAATAAAATGAAAGGGGTATAAGGGTGTAGCCCTTTTCTTCGGTCTTGCGGGCAATACGTTTAATTTCTTCCCGGTGCAAGAGCAGTTTCTTTTTTCGATCCGGGCTGTGGTTAAAGATCGATGAAAAAGGATTTTCCGCGATCCGCAGGGAATTAAGCCAAACTTCGCCCCCCGCTACCTCTGCCCACGCGTCGGGAAAAGAAATTTTTCCATCCCGGAACGATTTCACCTCGGTTCCCAGAAGTTCAATCCCGCATTCGTAGGTGTCGTCCACCGTATAGTCGAACCGGGCTTTCCGGTTGCTGGCGATTACCTTACAGTTTTCTTTCATGGCTTCCACAGGGAAATGGGAGTGTCGTTTCTCCGGCGGGCTATGACGGGCCGGAAGCCGGTAAAGGGGGACGAGGTTTCCGGGGGCAGGGAACCCCTTAGGGTGGGATCAAGGGACTGCGGGGAACCGGGGTTTATCCAGGAACCTCCCCTCAGGGACCGGTCCATAAAATCCAGGTCCGCCGGAAAAGACCAGGCCCGTAACGGAGAGGAAAAAAACTCCAGGGGTACATAGGGATCGGCGCACCACTCCCAGAGTTTCCCAAAGGAAAAGGCCTCCAGTTGATCTTGTTCCTTAATATACAGAACCAGATTGTTCCATTCCGCCTCGCTGGGAAGCCGGACCTCCCAACCGGAAAAACCGGCGGGCAGTTTAGAGCTAAGCCAGCGGCAGTACGCCACGGCGGCGTACCAGGAAATTCCCGGCGCCGCCGGAAGGGGGTAGCGGGGATCATCCACCGGCGCCAGATATTCCTCCTGAACCAGGCCTTCGCCGATAAGGACGTCGCGGTTTTCTTCGGCCCACCGGGGATTTTCTGCGGTAAATGCGTCCCAGGCTTCCCGGGAAACCGGAGCTTGGGCCACGTAGAGAGGGCCATCCCGGGGATCCCCGCCGGAGGCCGCCGCAATAAAACGCAATCCCCCGGCACTTAGGTCCCCGGAAAGCCGGGCCGTTCGGGAGGAAGCGTCTTCCTCCGGCGCCCCTTCCTTTAGGGTCCCTCCGGCAGCCCAGGAGGAATCTTCTATGATCCCCGTTCTGCCGGGGACCATCTCCGCCAGCCAGGGGGCCGCGGCGGGGCTTTGGCCGATCCGCCGTGAGACATCCCCTATGGACTGGAGCAGACTTAAGGGCGAGGGGGATAGTCCGTGGTTATCAAGCAGGATCTTGGCCCTGAGCATATCCCGAACCGAGGCCTTGTATGCCGCATAGGGAAGACACAGTTCCAGAACCTCTTCCAAAGATTTTTTAACCCAGGGATCCGTGGCCGCGGGACCGATCCGGTAGGCGCCCTCGGAAAGACTTTGGGGTATCTGGTACATTTCGGTGGGCTCCCCCGTGAAGGACCAGCGGATATAATCCCGGGCGGACAAGGTAAAGGCTTCCCTTGGATCCGGTGCGGAAAGGGTTCCCGAAAAGAAAAGCCGGCTGGGAAAAAAAGCGGATCCGAATATCCGGCCCTTTACGGTAATGTCCTGCCCGTCCCCGGTAAATCCGGGAAGGACAAAGCTAAGGGTATGCTTTCCCCGGGGTATAAAAACCTCGCAGGGGGTGCTTCCCATGGTAATCCCATCCACCCGGACGGCGGCGCCGGAGGGCTCGGAATGAAACACCCCCAGGGCCCCGGGTTTTTGTATGCCGGGAAAAAAGAAGATCAAAAAGAATATGCACAGAATAAACGCCCCGTATAGGGCCCCCAGGTATATGCCCGGCCTAATTCCAAAAACCGGCTTAAGCTCAACCTGATCCTCGCTTTGTATTTCAATCTTTTTAAAAAACCGGGGAAACAGGGATCGGATATTGGTAAACATAGGGGCAGTATAAGACAGCGGCGGGTATTGTTCAACCGGCCCTTTATATGCTAGGTTTGTACAATGAACGGCAGGCAGGGCACGGCTTCTTTTTTTGACCGGCTTCAGAGGATAACCGAATCCGTTTTAACCCGCCGGCGGGCGATTCAACGGATCAGGAAAGAGCGGCAGCGAAAAAAACATCCCCTTCTTGACTGGCTGGAAGCTTTTATCTGGGCCGCCGGGGTGGTTCTGCTGATTAACCAGTACCTCTTCCAGGCCTATCAGATCCCCTCGGGTTCGATGATCGACACCCTGCTTGAACAGGACCGGATATTTGTTAATAAACTGGTCTACGGTCCGGAACTGCTTCCCGGGGTAGGAAAGCTTCCCAGTCCCGTTAAGCCCCAGCGGGAAGATGTGGTTATCTTTGAAAGTCCCGAATATTTTTCCCAGGGTCCCCTGTTTGACATAGCCCAGCGGATTATTTACATGCTTACCCTATCTCAGGTGGACATTGACCGGGATCCGGCGGGGAGGGTCCGGGTTCACTTTCTTATAAAGCGGGCCGCCGGTATGGAGGGGGATCAGATCCAGAGCCGCCGGGGGGAACTGTATTTTTGCTTTGCCGGTGAAGACCGGTGGATCAGCGAGCGGGAGTATCTTGCGCAGCGGGGATTTATCCACCGTCTTACCCGGCTGGTGGAGGAAGAACACTATCCCGCGTTAGAAGCCATGGGAAAAACAGAGGCCTACATGGAATTGGGTCTTAGCCCTCCGCCGGAACTAATGCAAAAAGCCGGTTCCTATGGACTCCGCTACGGGGACAGCTTTGTCAGGCAGCGGGCCCGGTACGCCTTTATCAGGGGCGCCTATCCCCATGATCAACGGTACCGGGCCCAGGCGGTCCGCCAGGGGAACTGGTATGTTCCCGAAGGCCGGATTATGCCCCTGGGGGACAACAGGGATAATTCCCATGACGGCCGCTTTTTCGGAACGGTTCAAACTTCCAAAATCCTGGGACAGGGGGCGATAAAGTATTGGCCCCCGGGACGGATAGGAATAATACGGTGAGGTAGCTATGGCAAACCGCTGGCGGCAGTATTCGTATGTGGCCCAGAAAAGTTATCTGCGCCGGGTGCGTATTATCCTGATCTGGGTATTTGGCTTTTTTGTGATCTATACCTTTGTGTCCACCCTTTTTGTTTCCAACCGGGTGCTGGAAAACAATACCATGACGCCGGGACTTCTGGCCGGGGACAGGTTTATCTTTTCATCCTTTACCTTCCAGCATCTGCTTCGGGACCGGCTCAACGGGAATCTTCCCTTTTACCGGGGGCAGGTGGTGCTGGTAGACCGGTCCGCTCTTTCGCGCCGGCCCGTGATACGGCTTATCCTGGATGCCCTGCTGCGGTTTATTAGTTTTCAGCGCCTAAGCCTCTTTCCCAAAGACGATACGCTTTTTGTAAAACGGGTGGTGGGGCTGCCGGGGGATACCATTTCAATGAATAACTTTGTGGTTCGGGTACAGCCTGCGGGGGAAACGTATACCATGACCGAATTTGAACTTTCCACCGGCGATTACGTGCCGGATCTGCCCCAGGTTTCTCCCCAGTGGGATGAGTCGATCCCCTTTTCCGGAACCATGGAAACGATCACCCTCCGGAGGGAGGAATGTTTTGTCCTTTCCGATAACCGGGGCGTTACCAACGATTCCCGGACCTGGGGGCCCGTTCCCGCGGATTCAATCATCGGCAGGGCTTTGGTCCGGTATTGGCCCCTAACCCGTATCGGGAACCTGTAAGTACGGTGATCCCCCGGGGGGAGGAATATGCGGATCCGGCGGAACCTTTCGGGTCCCGGTCCGCAGAAGCGGTCTCGCTGTACCTTCACATACCCTTTTGCGATGCCAAATGCGACTACTGTGATTTTTATTCGATTCCCCTGGGGCATAAAAGTCCTAAAGACAAAGACCGTATCATAAACCGGTATATTACCGCGGTTCTGAAGGAAACGGAACGGCGGCTCGGGAATCACCGGGTACCCACGGTGTATATCGGCGGCGGCAGTCCCTCAAGCCTGGGAGCGGCGGGAATGACCCGCCTTCTTCGGGGTCTTGGATCCCTTATGCCCCCCGCCGGAGAATTAACCGTGGAGGCTAATCCCGAAACGGCGGACGGGGCTTTCCTGGATGCCTGCGGTTCCGGCGGGGTTACCCGCTTGTCATTGGGGGTCCAAAGCTTTGATCGCCGGGCCTTGAAGGCCCTGGGCCGGCGAGGCGGCTGGCAAGATCTTCCCCACCGGGTAGCCGCGGCGGCGGAGGTCTTCGGCCCGGGGCTTTCCCTGGATATGATGAGCGGTATTCCCGGACAGACGGAAGCGGAGCTACGGCGGGACATCGACCGGGCCCTTTCTTACAATCCCGGCCATATTTCGTTCTATGCCCTGACGGTGGAACCGGGGACTCCCCTAGCCCGCCGCGCCGCCGGGGGGCTTACCCTGCTTCCGCCTGATACGGCGGACCGGCTCTGGCTTGCGGGACGAAGGGCCCTGATACGCGGGGGATACGGCCACTACGAGGTGTCCAACTTTGCCCTGCCCGGCCGCCGGGGCGCCCATAACATCCGGTACTGGCGCATGGAAAACTGGATTGGGGTGGGAGCCGGGGCCTCCGGTACCTGCATCGGAAGCCACGGCCGGGGCCGGCGCATACACTACGGGCCGGATGCGGAGACGTTTATTACCGGGCCCGTTGAAATTGTGGAGCCCCTGGACAGATCCACGGTGCTGCGCGAAATCCTGTTAATGGGATACCGGTACATAGAGGGCCCGGACCCGGCGCTGTTCCGGAAACGGTTTGGCAGGACCATTGAAGAAGTCATCCCCAAAACTCTGGCAAAATGGAATGACACAGAAAAACGGCTTCTTTTCTTAAATTCGTTTTTACTTGACTCCTTTATGGAATTGGATCATAGTAAATTTTAAATGAAGCTTACCGGTACCGGCGTATGTATATTGTTTCTTGGTGTTTTACCATGGTCCTGCGCAAAAGCGGAACTTACCGTTTTGCCGGCGTATCCTGAATTTCAAGAGTTGTTTCGGACCGCGGAAGAATCGTATCAAAAACTGCAGATTAGGTACCTACAGCCCGGAGAAGCTTCTTCGGAACCGGGGCTGTTTGTCCTTCCGGAGGAGGATCTTAACAGCCTTGTGGACGCGGGACTGGCGATGGATATGGAAAAAGCTTTTGCGGCTCTGGACGCGGAAACGGCGGGGGGGCCGGCGGCAAAAGGAACGGAAGAACCGGCGCTTACGGGGATGGAAGAGATCCGGCGTAGCATTCCCCTTTACTACCGGGACGGCCGGCCCTGGGCTTTATTTCTTAATTCGGGGACCGGGGTCCTCTGTTACGATCCGGAGCTCACAGAGCGGTACCTCCATATGTCGGAGCCTCCGCTGGTACAGGAACAACTGGGGGATCTGAATTCGTTTATCGTATCGGCCTTTCTTATCGGGAACCGGTCCTTTGGGTCCTGCGCCGTTATTCCCTGCGCCGATGAGCTTTTTCCGGCCTTTCAGCATACCCGGTCCATGCCCCTGCAAAAGGCAGGCCTTACGGAGTAAGAGCAAGAACGGTGGTTCAAAGACATTGTGTGGCTCTTTCGGGACCGGGGCTGGGACGGCCTTGAATTTAAAAACGGTAGACCCCGCAGGACCCTGGCCTTTTTCCTTGGTCCGGGAATGACCTTTAGCGCCCCCGGGGGCGGCGCTAACTGGCGGGTAATCCGGGGGCCGGATCCGGAAAGCAACGGCGGACTCTGGCTGGTTTTGCACCGGGAGCTTTTTGCGGGAAAAAAAAGAACAGTACGGCACATTCAGAACTACCTAAAGATCCTTTTTGGTTCCCTTATCCCACATGATCCGGCGGCTATCCCAGATATTCCGACAGCCTCCGGTACGCCTGATTGAGTTTGTGTTTTACCTCCATGTCCACATGCTCTCCCAATTCGTCAATCAGCACTTCAAGGCTGGCAACGCTTTCGTTTAGCGCGGTGTGGAAGCCCCGGGAACAGCTAAACCAGTAGTTTCCCCGGGAATCTGTAAACAGGGAAAGAAATCCCAGTTCTTTTGATTCGGCCCGTTTGTTCTTTTTCCACGGCGCCGGTTTAAGGATCAGAGAAAAGTTTTCCAGCAGGGAGTTAAGGCTTTCGGGGACTGTGGAATTAAAGTTCTTCTTCCGGGGCCAGTCCTGGTTTAGGGCGTTTTCCAGATCAAGGCCGGGAAGGACCGTGAGTATAAGCGAAAGTTTTTCCCCCGCCAAAAGGGTATGATCCCCCTTAAGG
>JAISOA010000094.1 GCA_031275945.1 Spirochaetaceae bacterium | reverse complement strand
CTTTGCCATAGCCCTTGAACCAAGCCAACACATCAGCGTCCAGACGTATCTGGACTGCTTTTTTTACCGGCTTGAAATACTCCGGATGTTTAGGCCGCATTTTTTTAAGTTCTTCTTTGGTTAATACCGGACAGTCCGAAAAATCGATGTCTTTAAAAGCCTTTATCTCGGCTATCCGTTCAGGGGATATAGTTCTTGCGCCATTCATCGTACATTCTCTCCTCTACTGGCAAGTGGTCAGACAAGAATTATCTCAGTCCGGCTTGCCGAACTGGTTCCGTATATGCTAACTACGGGATGATAAAATCTTGTAACTCCGCTAAACCTTCAAACCGGGTTTCCGCAAAGCCTGAATGGGCTTTATCATATAATTCAAGGATCATCAAAAACGGACAATATTTCATCGGAATATAAGCCATATAATTTCTTGTTGATCCTGCTTTTGTCCTCGTCCCACTCAAAGCGCCCATCTGCGCTGATTGCCGTTTTCCTCATTCAATACCCTACAATAATGTATACACAAATTTACAGAGAAGTCAAGTCCTCATTTACTCTTTTTCCTTCCGGCAAATCCATTTTTTACGAAAGTGGCAACAAAATTTTGTCTCTGCCCACTTTCCAGCCTGGTTCCCAATGCTTCCATGAAGTGCCGGGGTTCGGTAGAGATAGCCGCCCGGATCGGGAAAAACCCCTGTGCCGTTACCCTTTACTGGCATGAGTATGGCGGGTATACGGTAGTCTCCGGTGGCAAATAGGGCAATCGGATCCGTTTTTTCTCTAAATACCGGTTGCTATAGAAATGATAAACGCACAATCCCCTTTGTCAGAAAATTCCCGGCGCTTGCACCGCTGTCGTGGCTCTATTATATTTTAAGTAAATCCTTTATGGAGGGAAAGAAAAAAACATGGCAAAGATAATTATTGGCGTTTTGACCGGCAGCTTACGCAAGGAATCATACAGTAAAAAGATCGGCTTATATGTCGCGGGGCTTTTGCCGGAGGATTTTACCGCTCAATGGATCGATTTGGGCGGCCTTCCCCTGTACAATCAGGATTATGATGATGACGGTAATCCGCCCCGGGAATGGCAGGTTTTCCGACAGGAGATCAAGGCCCTGGACGGTTTTTTGTTTGTAACTCCTGAATACAACCGCTCCATTACGCCGGCGCTCAAAAACGCCTTGGATGTTGCCTCCCGGCCCTTCGGCCAAAATGCCTGGGACGGCAAACCGGGGGCGATTATCAGCGTCACCCCCGGCAAGTTAGGAGCCTTCGGCGCCAACCATCATTTACGGCAGCCCATGGTTTTTCTCAACATTCCCTTGCTCCAACAGCCGGAAGTCTACCTCGGCAACGTCGCGGAGCTTTTTAACGATAGGGGTGAAATAATCGACCAGGGCACGAAAGATTTTTTACGGACCTTCGCCGGCGCCTTTGCCGGGTGGATACGCGCCATACACGGAACCGCCAATGAATGAGGAATTGGAGCTTTGACCGTCCTGATCTCTTTACATGAGCGGGACGGCTTTTCCCATGATTCAATTCGTCTTTGCGGTCATGTGCATAAGCGGTGGGAATACCGGCTATGTGGAGCAATTCAGACAGTTTGGAAAGCGGGCTGTCAATGCGAGGGTGGATGTCCGGGAATTCCGCCCGATCAGCATTGCTGAGCTTATTAAGCTGGCCGATGGATGAGCCTCTGCGGAGCAAGCTGCGGGGTGTTAAATCAGACTTCCGAATAAACCCCCTTGTGAAATCTTTTACAAAATCTTAAAGTAAGTAACATCAAATCCAAAAAGGAGTCTTACATGGCAGCAAAATTTGAAATCTTTCTTGACCGGAAAAAACAATACCGGTTCCATCTCAAGGCCAGCAACGGGGAAATCATCGCCGCAAGCGAGGCGTATGAAACCAAGGCGGCGTGTATTAAGGGTATCAAAGCGATACAGAAGAACGCCCCTGCGGCCGCGATTATCGATCCCGAAGAAGCGGCAAAAAAGGCGGTTAAGGCCGCTCCTGCGAAGCGCGGCGCCAAGGCTGCGGCCCCTGCCGCTAAGAAAAGAAACCCCGGACCCGCAAGCCCAAGACGGAATAGTTTCTTGTGCCGGCTGGCCCGGACAACTGCTATTCTAATCCACCGGAACAAGGTAATCGTTCCGGTGGACCATTTCTTTATCTGCTTTCAAAGATATTCGTAATAATCCGTAAATCAAAATCTGATAATCCTGCTTCCCGGCATTGCTCCCGGTCAAGGTATGCTTCTTTCATAATCGCTTGGGCTATATCCTTGCGGCCTTTACGAACCATAAATCCCGCTACCATACGATACCGGCTACCCAGCCTTTCCGGTAGTATTTCCCGATTGCCTTCTTCCGTATCAGCTTCCGTTCTTCTTTTTCCGTCTCTCTGGCCCATTGTTCGGTTATCTTTTGGACAGTTTCATCATGCAGTATCATTAGTTCCCCCTCATGATTATTTCGATGTCGTTGTTGCCTATATCAAGGCCCAGCTTATCGAATAAGCCTTGATGGTCCGTTTCTCCGCTTTGGGCAAAGAGTTTCCCGACCGCCAATTCCGCGCCGATAAACTCCGCAAGGGAGCCGTCAATATCCCGCTTGTTATATTGCTCCATCATCCCGAAGGTCTTACGTCCCACCAGTTGCATAACTATCCCTGCCGGGATTTCCTGCCACAGATGGGCAGCGTAGGTGAACCGGAAAGAGTCGAGTCCCAGTTTCCTCTCCTGTTGCTGTATCCCTGCCTTTTTAATGATCCGCTCCATATGGTTACGGAGGTACCATTCGGTAACGGGCCGGGACGGATCTTTTTTGGGCGTGAAACAGAAGTCGTCGTCTTTAAGCCGGTTCCGCTCGATATGTTCTTTGAGCAGTCTGAGCGTCAGTTCGGGCAGGGGTACGATCCGGTGTTTCCAATATTTCCCGGCTCCCTCTTTATTATAAGTGGTTCTGGCCCCGTTCTTCCCGATGAATCCGTCCACGATAAGCGCCTCCTTATCAAAGAGTATCTGTTTCGAGCGCAGTCCCCGCCCTTCCCCCGGACGGAGCCCCGCGGTCAGGCAACACAGATAGAAAAGGTACAGGTCCGGGTCTCCGTAAATATCGGGATTGAAATATCCCCTCAATTCCTCGATGGTAAAGATGTCCGCTTTCCAGGTATTTTTCTTACATGAAGGGAGGGGTTCATTTTTTTCCTGGTAGTATTTCCCGATTGCCGTTTTCCCTAACACCTTTTGTTTTTCCTTATCCATTTCCCAATCCCGTTGTCCGCTTGTTTTCTGAACTTTTTCATCATGCGCTATCATAATTTTCTCCTCATGGAAATGTTTATCGTTTGCATATAAATCGAGGCCCATCTATCAGGACAAGCCCCAGTTGCCCGTTACTCCGCTTTGGTCAGGAGTTTTTGTACTGCCGTATCCGCCCCGGTAATATCCGCAAGGGATTCGTCGATTACCCGCTTGTTGTAATACTCGGTCATCCCGATGGTCGTGTGCCCCACCAGTTTCATCACTGTCTCGGCCGGGAGTTCCCGCCGCATAAACGTCACATAGGTGAACCGGAAGGAATGCACGATAAGCCGCCGTCCGTTTATCTCAATCCCCGCTTTCCCCATTATCCGTTTCAGGTTGTCGTGGACATAGAAAGCGGCTATCGGTTTGTCCGGTTCCTTTTGCCCTTTGAAAATGAAATCATCCTCTACAATCCCTTTTTCTTCGATGTGTTCCTTGAGGAGATTGAGGGTACTATCCGGAAGGGGGACGATACGGAACTTGGGGTGTTCCTCGGTTCCCTTTTTGTTATAGTTTGTCCTGACCCCGTTCGGCTTAATAAAGCCGTCAACGATGAGGGCTTTTTTGTCATAGAGGATCTGTTTTGGCCGCAGTCCCCGCGCTTCCCCCATGCGGAGCCCCCCTGAAAGGCAGCATAAATAAAACAGATACAGTTCCTTATCCTTGTACAGTTCCGGGTTAAACAATCTGGTTAATTCCTCCGCCGTAAAGATGTCCCCTTTCTTCGAATTCTTTACGAAGGTGGGAAAGGTGGGAGTCGGAATATCGCAC
>JAISOA010000018.1 GCA_031275945.1 Spirochaetaceae bacterium | reverse complement strand
GGATCACCACATCCTTTTTATGTTCCACCAGCCGTTTTGCCTTTTCCAGAACCATTTCCGTTACCTGCACATGCCGGGTTGCCTGTTCGTCAAAGGTCGAAGAGATAACCTCGGCCCGGACGGTCCGTTCCATGTCGGTTACTTCCTCGGGCCGTTCGTCAATAAGAAGCACGATAAGGTAAACCTCCGGATGGTTCTGGGTTATCGCATTGGCAATCTTTTGCATCATAATTGTTTTCCCCGTCCGGGGGGGGGCCACAATAATGGACCGCTGACCCTTTCCAATGGGACAAAACAGGTTAATAATGCGCTCGCTTATTCCCTCGGTAACCGTTTCAAGATTAAGTTTTTCGTTTGGGTACAGGGGGGTAAGGTTATCGAAGGGAATGCGGTTCTGGGCCACCGTGGGATCGTCGTAGTTAACCGTCTCTACCCGGAGCATGGCAAAAAACCGTTCCTGTTCCTTGGGGCTGCGGATCTGTCCGTAAACGGTATCCCCGGTTTTTAGGGCAAAAAGCCGTATCTGGCTTGGGCTAATGTAAATGTCGTCGGGGCCGGGAAGATACGAATTCTGGGGACTCCGTAAAAACCCATAGCCGTCGGGAAGGATCTCCAGGGATCCATAGGCATAGATGATCCCCCCCCGTTCCGTATGGGCCTTAAGTATGGAAAAAATAATTTCCTGTTTTTTTAGGGCCATCATATCTTCGTGGGTAATGTTGTAACTTGCCGCCAGTTCCCGCAGATCCACCATGTTAAGCCGGATAAGTTCGTTAATAGAAAGCCGGGGCTTGCCATTTTCCTCTCCGGCCCGGGGCACAGGTTTACCGTAAATATCGGGCATGGAAGGAAGCCGGGGCATAAAGGAGGCTGTAAAAGCCTGGGGGGGATCTTTTGTTTTATCGTCCTCCGCCGTACCGGTTTCGCCTTCCTGCATAACCCGGCGAGGCCGGGTCTTAACCACTACCTTGCCGGGATTTCCTTCTTCGTTCCGCTCTTCATCGGTTTGATCGATCCCATTTGGGTCTCCGGCCTTGAGCGTCCGGGGTTTCCGTAAATAGGGCATAGCCTACTCCTCTAACAGTTGTTTGCGTATTTGCTCTAACGCTTTCCCGGCCGCTTGCAGGCGTATCGTATTCCGGGGACCGTTAAAATGAAATTGCACGGTTTGGACCTTTCCACTTCGCAAGGCAGTTCCTATCCACACGGTTCCAACCGGAACCGGAGAACCATCGCCGCCGGGACCCGCAAGACCGGTTATGGAAACCGCCGCATGGGCGCCGCTTTTTTCAAGGGCTCCCAATGCCATGGCCCGGGCGGTTTCCCCGCTTACCAATCCGTATTTTATAAGAACTTCCTCCGCAATACCCAGCATTCTTATTTTTGCCTGGGATGTATAGCATACAAAGGAACCCCAAAAACAGGCGGAAGCTCCGGGTATCTCTCCCAGCATGCTCCCCACCATCCCCGCGGTACAGGATTCCGCCGCCGCTAAAAAAAGGGACCGTTCCCTTAACAGCTTAACCAGACGCTCCGCGGCGCTATCCATGGGGCTTTTGCAGTTCCGATCGAATCTCTTCAATGGGCCGGGAAAAAATTTCCACCTCCCGCTCTGCCCCGGTCATGCTGCACTGCCCTTCAAAAAGAACACCGTCGGCAATGCGCAACCGGGAAGCGCTTATATCCCCTCGAACCTGAGACCCGCTTAGCATATCTATCTTATCCATTGCCCGGATTTGCCCGCTCACGGAACCATGAACAGTCAAGGATGTAACCGAAATATGATCGGTATCCACCACCGCTCCCCGGTCCACGATCAAAGCCCCGGTGGCCTCTATGGTTCCCTTAAATTTTCCCTGTATGCAAAGCGTTTCCTTAAACCGTAAAAACCCGTCCAGGTTGACGGTATTACCCAGCACGATTACTTTTGACCGTTTTTTCCCCGGCTTCATCATACCTGTTCCTGCTGTAAAGACCGGCGTATCTGTTTTTCCAGTATATTAAGGCCTATCTCATTTTTCTTCAAGTTCTCCCACTCCACCATGGTCCGTTCAATCCGGGCGTCAAGGCCCGCAATGTTTTTTCGCACCATCTGGGTTTTCTGCGTTAGTTCCACCAACAAAACCGCAAGCTCCTCCTGGGTAAAGTCCTGGGCATTTATTTTTCCTATGGTTCCATCCAGATCGTCCATGGTCCGGATAAATTCAAGGACATTGGTTTTTATATCGGAATTAAGCTCCTCCGCAAGGGAAAGCCGGAACTCCCGGGCCACCAGCTGGCTAAAAAGCTCCCGGTTCCGCAGGACCGCCCTAATCCGGGCCAGTACCTCAGAAAAATTAAAGGGCTTTGTGATATAATCGTCAACCCCCATCTCAAAGCCCTCTACTTTGTCTTTTACGTCATCCAGGGCTGAAAGCATGATTATGGGGATTTCCTTATATTTCGGATCCGCCTTAAGGGTTTTGGTTAATTCCCAGCCCGACATTTTAGGCATAATATTATCAAGTATAATAAGATCAGGAAAGAACTTTTTTACCTTGGCAAGCCCTTCCTCGCCATTATCCGCTTTTTCCACCACAAAGCCAAGTTTTGAAAGCATCACCTCAAAAAATTCTAAATTTATGATCTCGTCATCCACCACAAGTATTTTTTTGCGGGCCCTCATGCATTCCTTCCTGTTTTGATTGATCTTAGTATACCCGGAATTACGCCGATAAGCAAGAGTAAGAGGGCGCAAAATACAAAAAGACCCCCCCATATATCTCCCCACCGGGTATAGGGGCTTATATTTGTCAACAAGGGAACCCGGACATTAAGAAAGGCCGGAGTAAAGGGCTCTGCCATGGCCAGGATCTTTCCATAGGGATCTATCGCGCAGGTCTGCCCCGTGGCGGTGGATCGGACCAGGGAACGGCGGTTTTCTACCGCCCGGAACACCGCCATGGCAAGGTGCTGCATCTGGCAGGAAAGGCTGTTTGCCCACCCGTCGTTTGAAAGATTAACAATAAGTTCCGCTCCATTCCGGGTAAAATCCCTGGAAATGTATCCAAAGGTATCTTCAAAACAAATGGGACTGGAAAAGCGGATTTTTCCCGTGTTAAAAACCACGGCCTCCCTGCCGGGTTCCCAAAAATGGGTGCCGGCTCCGGCCAGGGCCCTGTACAGGCGGGGAAATATCCGTTCATAGGGGAAATATTCGGTAAAAGGCACCAGATGCATTTTCCGGTATACTCCGGATATTTCGGCCCCCCGGAAGAGCAAAGCCCCGTTATAATCCACCCTGTCCCAGCGGCCCCGGCGGGTAACTTCCAGCCGCCCGTCATCATTACCGATTAAAAATGGGATCCTTTGGGGGGCAAGAAAATCAAGCAGTTCCTCGACAAGCTCATAGGATTCCGCATCATCCCGGTAGTTCAGGTGCCAGAAAATACGGGGCACAAAGGCCGTTTCGGGCCATACCACCAAATCCGTATCGGACTCGGCAGCCAGGGCTTCCTGGGAAAGCCCGGTAAGGGTTTTTAAGATACGCCGGTTTTTACCGAAGGTATCGGCTTTCCAGGGATCGGCGTTCTGCTGAATCAGGGCAAGACGCGCCGCCGGTCGGGCCGCATAGTCCGCTGGGGAGACAAGGCCGAAAATCACCGTCCCGGCCAGAGCCACCCCCCATATAAGGGCCGGGACGGCCTCCCGGTGGAAAAACCCCTGGGCGCCCCCGGCAGTTTTTTTTGCAGCGCCATTCTTCCGGGCAATTTCTCCCCCGGCGGTCCTTCCTGGTTCCGCCGCGGGGCTTTCTAAAACCCCTGCGAGGTACACCGAAGGAAACAGTACCAGGGCGGAAACGCCCCACACCCCGGTTATCGAAGCAATCTGGATTACCGGTAGAATTTGCCACTGGGTATAGCCGGTGATCCCGTAAGAAAAACCAAGAAAGCCCATGGTCCGCAGGTACTCATAGGCAAGCCAGATAAACCACTGAAGGAGATAGCCCCTGCGGGGGTAGAGGAGCAGGGCCAGTTTTAAGAGGGGAAAAAGCAGGGCCATATAAAAAAGCTGAAGAGAGCAGGCAAAAATCCCCCCCAGGGGATGAAAGGTCCTGAGCCAGGGGGCAAAAAAAAAGTAGGACAGGTAACCGTAAAACGCTCCCAGGGGAACCAGGGCTCCGGTTCCCGTCCGGCGGATAACCCAGAAAACCGGCACATAGGCAACCCAAGCCAAGAAAGAAAGGCCCTGGGTAAAAACCGGATTGGGAAAGGAAGCGGCAAAAACCAATGCGCCCCCCAGAAGCAGAACCAGGTATGTACCAAAGGACTTCACGTCTTAAATATCCGGTTCTTCCGTTTGGGGAAGGATCCATACCGCCTGCTTAAGTTCCCGACCGGGTCGAAAGGCGGCAATGCCATGGGAAGTAACGGAAACCTCTTTCCCGGTCTTGGGGTTCCGGGCTTTTCGCCGGCCCTTGCGTATCCGGGTTTCAAAGGTGCCAAAACCCCGGAATTCTATTACCCCCCCGGCGGCCAGGGCATTTTTTATCGCCTCAAACGCAAGTTCCACCACCGTTTTAATTTCTTTACGGCTTACCCCCGTCTTTTCATATATTGAATCAATAATCTCTATTTTTGTAATTTTTTTCCCGGCCATGCCGCCCTCTGGTAGAGAATATCTGGAAGAACGGGTCTTAAGCCCGGTAAGACCCTACTGCGCCGTTTTTAGCGTATTAAAAAGCCGCTGCATCCGTGATTTTTTCCGGGCCGCTGCATTTTTCTTTACAATTCCTTTACGGGCGGCGGAATCAATTTTTTGTATCATATCCTTAAGCGCCGCCTCGGCTTCGCCGGTTTCTTTTTTCCGGGCCAAAAGAACAAATTTTTTCGCACTGGTCCTGACTGAACTTTTAACCGCCTTATTGCGTTTCCGGCGTTCTTCGCTCTGCCGGTGGCGCTTTTCCGCGGATTTGCCTTTGTATACCAAGAATAACCTCCAAATTCCCCTTTACCCGGGGAAATTATTTAAAATCAGAAGGCCGCCGTTCGACCCGCTTGCATTTTTCGCACTCCGCCTGGTTCTTTACCTTGCCGTTTTCAAAGATGGTCTTCATTTTAACTTCGCCCCCGCAGGAACAGAAAAATTTCTGGGTGGCACTAGTGGTACGGGCGTTTTTACTGGCCTGGGCCATGGTTTTCTCCTTAAAGATCTAAAAAATATCGCTTTATGTGAACCTATCACATAAAAAACCGGCGTGTCAAGCCCAGAAGTACAATTATCGCTTGTAAGCACAGCCCCGGTATTCTTTTCTTGACAATTATGGTATTATATTATGTACGGGTCGTATTAAAATCCTGGTTTTGTAAGGATATACCGCTGGACCACCGGAACGATTAAGGGGGGGACACGATGAGAATAACAAGGCGGGGCCGCTATGCATTACGGGCCTCGGTTGCCCTTGCACGGCTCCAAAGCCAGGGCACTCCGGTATCAATTAACCAGCTGGCGGAGGCCGAAACTATTTCCTCTGTTTTCCTGGAGCAGATCTTCTTTCGGCTGCGAAAGGCCGGTATTGTTAATTCGGTCCGGGGACCCGGCGGGGGCTTTTCCTTTGCCAAACCCCTGGAGCAGCTTACCGTTCGGGAGATACTTCTGGCCGCAGGGGAAGAACTGGAACTTACCGCCTGCGATAAGCGCATTATAAATTGCAAGCGCATGGTAACCTGTACCAGCCATTCGGTGTGGGAGGAGGTTACCGCCATCATAAACAGGTACCTGGAAAAAGTAACCTTGGCCATGGTGTTACGGCGGGAAACCACCGATATTGAGCAATCCGGTCGGGCCCTTACCGAAACGATGCTATCCGGGGAAATAGCCTAGTGGCGGGGACTCAGGACAGGATCCGGTACCGCATCTTTATTGCCGCCCTAAAGAAACAAAGAGGCGGCGTAACCGTGGGGGACATGGCGGCAATAACTGCTCTTCCCTTTCACTGCATCCGGAACCTCCTTAGCCGGGCCGCCGCGGAGTACAACGGCAGGCTGGAAGTAGGCAATTCGGGGGAAATCTTCTATTCGTTCCCCCGGGGCTTTGTAAGCCGGTACCGGGGTCTGGGCCCCGCCTGCAGCCGGTTTTTTGAAAAGACCCTTACCGTCCTTAAAAGTTTTTTTGCCGCTGCCTTTAAGGTCTGGATTGCGGTTATGCTGGCGGGGTATTTTATCCTCTTTGTATTTATAACCCTGGCCTTCCTTTGTGCGATCATTGCCGCAAACGTATTTTCTAATACCAGCCGGAAAAATCAGCGCTATTCGGGCGGCCTTACCGGCGCCCATTTCCGGCTGCTTAACGGTATTTTCCGGTTTTGGTTCTACAAAACTCTGCTGGATCCCGGCGCCCCCCCGGTCCGGGGCCCAGGACATCCTAAAAACAGCGACACAAGACCCCTTTACAAAAAAGTGTTTTCGTTTGTCTTTGGCGAAGGGGAGCCTAACAAGGACTGGGAAAAAACAGAGGCCCTAGGGATCATCGATTATCTGCGAAGAAAAAACGGCCTTATCGCCCTGCCCGAATTTGTAATCCTAAGCGGATTGGAAATTCAACAAGCGGAACAAAAAATCCTTTCGTACTGCGTAAACTACGGCGGTATGCCGGAGGCTACCGGTGAGGGAACGGTGGTATACCGCTTCGATTCCCTGCTTGTCCCGGGAAATAAACGCGCTTCCTCTTCCGGCGACGGCTTTTCCGCCCCCTCCAAAAAGCCCTGGAAATTTTCTTTAAATACACACAAAACCAATAGAAACTTTGGATTAATTAACCTGGTAAACCTGGGTTTTGGTTCTTATTTTCTTTACTATATTTTAAACCCCGTAGCGGCAGGGACCTCTTCGTTTTCCGGTCCCTTTTACTTTGTATACCGGTCTTTACTTTTTCTAAACGCCAATCCCCTGTTAGTCATAGGCGTGGGGCTGGGCATTATTCCCGTATTGTTTTCTCTGCTTTTTTGGGCCGTCCCCGCCCTGCGGGCAATCGGCATAAAAAAGAAAAATGCCGCCATCGATCTTGAAAACCAAAGGAAAAAGGGCTTTTCCACCGTCTGGAATTCCCCCCTGGAAGTAACCGGGGATACTTTTAAAGATCCGCAAAAAGCGGACAGGTTTATAAAAGAAATCGGAGCCTATTCGATTCCCGATGTAACTATAGACCCCAGGGGAAGACCGGTCTACATATTTAAGGGGCTTGAAGAAGAGCGGCAGGCCCTGGAAAGGTACCGCAAAGAAGTAGAGAGGAACCGGGAGAATCCGGGAGCCATTGTATTTGACAGCGATCTGTAGGGACGCAACAAGCTCCTAGGAGAAAAAAAAGTCCTCCACATCCCGGATAATTCCTTCAAAGTCCTTAAAACTTATCCTGGTCTCGGGCAGGGCGTTTAAAAACGCCTTGCCGTAGTACTTTTGAAGGATCCTTCCGTCCAGGACCGCCACCGTACCATAATCCGAAGAGCCCCTCATAAGCCTGCCAAAGCCTTGTTTGAACTTCATTACCGCATCGGGAAGGGAAAGTTCCATAAATGCATTGACGCCCCGTTTTTCCAGAACTTCCCGGCGGGCTTCAAAAACCGGATCCCGCAGGGTCCTAAAGGGCAGCCGGCAGATTATAAGCAAGCGCAAGGTTTCTCCCGGCGCATCCACCCCTTCCCAAAAAGAATCGGTACCAAAAAGCACACTACCTTTGTCTTCCAAAAAAAGCGAAAGAAGCCGGCTCCGGTCGTCATCGCCCTGCTTTAAGCACCGGATACCTTCTTTTTCCAGTACCGGGGCGGCTTGTTCAAATGCGGTGCGCAGAGATTGATAGGACGTAAAGAGTACCAGGGCCGAACCTCCGGTAATAAGAACCAGGTCCGCAATCGCCCGGCCAATAAAGTCCTGGTACTCCGGAAAACCGGGAAGGGGGGCGCCGGCGGGAACCGTTAAAAGGGTATGCTCCTTGTATGGAAAAGGAGAAGGGAAAATCCCCCGTAAAAAACCCCGGTCTGCCAGAGCCGCCCCGGTCCGGTCCGCCCAAAAGCGGAAATCACCGCCGCCTTCCCGGGAGGCAATACTTAGGGTGGCGGAAATGCAGACCACAGTTTTAGCATTGTTGAACAGCGCATCCCGCAGAGAAGGGGCCACACTGACAGGGGTGGCCCGGAAAACAACCCAGGGATCAAGGCCCCCCTGCCGTTCCATCCAAAATACATCCTGGGATTCCTCCGGATCGGGTTCCACATCAAAATCCTTTTTCCGGTCTGCCCGGATCCGCTCCCCATAATCCAGAAAGGCGGAACAGGTGGCCCCCAGGGAGCCCAGGCGCCGTAAAATTGCCCGGATTTCCCAAACCGCAGGATCATCCTGATCCGCCGTTTCAATGAGCGGTAAGACTTCATCCGCCAGGGCCGCCAGGGCCCGCCTAAGTTCCCTCAAGGAAAAAAACAGGGGGGCCGCTTCTTCAGCCGTATCCGGGGTAAGCCGGAAAAATCCTTCGGTTCCGCAGAGGGCCTGGGCCGCGGCGTCGGCCTTTTCCGCCTCTTCCCGGGCCGCCGCCACCCTGCGGGGCAGTCCCTCCGGCAGCCGCCCGCCTGAATCCGGCCCGGCGCCAAAGAACCGCAGGAGCAATCCCGATTCCCGGGCCCGGCGCTTCCGGTACAGCCGGCTTAAAGCCCGGTTAACCCCAACACGGCTCCACTCCCGGGAAAAAAAAGACGTTGCGGCGTTTTCTATCGTATGGGCTTCGTCTATAACGATCCTTGAATACGGGGGCAGGACCACCGCCCCCTCGTAACCGGCCCCTTCGTACCGGGCCGCCAGATCCGCAAAAAGTAGATGGTGGTTCACCACCAGGATCCGGGCATCCGCACTCTCCCTTCGCAGGGCCAGAAAAAAGCACCGTTCCCGTTCCGCACAGCGCATCCCCAGACACGTATCGGCTTCGCAGCATACCCCGGACCATAAGGCGGCGGAGGGCATAAACGACAGATCCGAACGGCCCCCGGTCTTAGTCTGTTCCGCCCAGGCGGCGATAGCACGAAGCCCGTCGTATTCTTCTGTGTCCAAAGTAGGTTCCCGCAGGGCTTCCGTAAGCCGGCGCCAGCACAGATAGTTTCCCCTTCCTTTAATAAGAACACATTTAATTTTTTTTCCCAGGGCCGATAAAACCAGGGGGATATCTTTTTCAAAGAGCTGTTGTTGAAGAGTAATGGTAGCTGTGGATAGAACAATCCGCTCCCTGTTGGCCAGGGCAAATTCCACCGCCGGCAGCAGGTAGGCAAAGGATTTGCCCACCCCGGTTCCCGCTTCGGCCACGACGATGGAATCTTCGTTAAAGCCCTGGACAATAAGCCGTACCAGATCCAACTGGGAATCCCGCCGTTCATACCCCGAAAGACGCCGGGCGATGGAACCCGTCTCTTCCAAGGCCGCACAAAGCTTATTCGCGTTTAGTTTTTTTTTGCCCCTTTTGCGGATCGGCTCCGCTACCGCATAGACCTTCTCAACCTTGTTATCAACAATGTAAAACCCCAACCCCGATTCGGCGGCCCTGGCGGCAAGGGCCATATCGTTATCACTAGGGGTTAAAAACCCCGAAGGATGGTTATGAACAAGCAGATCCGGCATCTCGCCCGATTCAGGAGAAAAATCAAAAAATCCCAGAGCCAGAACGGAACCCTTGTCCCCCCGGGCGGTAACCTCAAGACGGTTTACCATACCCTTGGCGTCGCAATATCCCAGGGCAAACACTTCGTTTCCCCCGGCATCATCTATCACCGCCCTAAGGGTTGCTATGGCCTCGGAAGAAAACCGTTTCGCAGCCTGCATGATCCTATAGTATTGCCTTACCCAGGGAAGTTCCAGAGGCCCTCTTGCGTACTCCCGGCGCATCCTTGCGCCGCCCTTTCTGTTGTAAGGCTTATGCCTTGGGATAAAACTGCAGGGGCGCTCCGGTCCGACTCCCCCTCGGGCAGAAAAAGTCATGGGGTTTTGCT
>JAISOA010000175.1 GCA_031275945.1 Spirochaetaceae bacterium | reverse complement strand
GATCGGAACATTTTTCCATCGGCGAAAGGACCGAAATTTCTATATCACAGTACGGCAGTTCCGCGGCCGCAAGGGGCGGAAAACGGGGGTCGCCGAAGGCCGCCTCGATGGCCATGGTGCGCACGGTTCTTTCAAGGCTTTCCGCCCCGGTCATCCGCCCGATACATCCCCGGAGTCGCCGGGATTTGCCGGATCCTTCCGGCGGAGTTCCGTCTGCGTCCCCGGCTGTTTTATGGAGGGTTACGAAGGCCCCGCAGGGTTTCGCCAGCACCGATGCGCCTGATTTCACGGCCGCGGCCAGGCCGTGGTTTCGGTTGTACAGGGGTCTGCGGTTCTCGAGCCTGGCGGTGATCGTTTCTCTGGCATCGGACAGGAGGGCCGACTTTTCTTCGGCGGTAAGGGTAAATTCCATAACCTAGTATATCGCGGTTTGTTTTTTCTGGAAATACTCCGCCGGAAAAACCGGATCGTAGACAAAGAAAGGTCCGGAGCCTACAATAGAGTACATTCTATGGATAGGGCTTGGACAGATACGGATTCAACAGACAGGGCGCCACAGATTCCTTCATTTTATACGACCCTCGCCGCCGCGTTCCGGTATTCGATTCCGGTACTGCTTGGGTATGTTACCCTGGGGGCCGCCTTCGGCCTTGTAGTTGCGGATGCGGGCTATCCCTGGTATCTGGCTATGGCCACAAGTCTTGTTATGTACGCAGGAGCCGGGCAGTTCATGGCTGTGGGTTTTTTTGCCGCCGGGGTGCCGCTGGCCTGGGCCGTTCTTCTTGAGTTTGTGGTAAACGCCCGGCACATGGCCTATGGCCTTTCCATGCTGCGCCGGTACCGGGATGCCGGGGTCTTTAAACCCTACCTTGTTTTTTCCCTTACCGATGAAAGTTTTGCCCTCCTGTCTTCGCTGCCCCCGCCGGGTACCGGCGGATCCGGCATGGCCGGAGAAGCGGCGGAAAAAGACAGGTACCGCTTTATGTTTCTTGTGTCCCTGCTTAATCAACTGTACTGGAACTGCGGCACCCTTCTGGGGGTTCTGGCCGGAACCTTTATTCCCTGGAACCTAGACGGAATTGGTTTTGCCCTCTCCGCCCTTTTTATTGTATTGATGATAGAGCAGATCCTCCGGGTAAAGAAAGCCCTTCCCTTTGTGACTTCCGGCATAATCGCCGTGGCTGCGGTATTCATTCTGCCGGGGGAGCTTTCTTCCCGGTTTTCCCTGCTTGCGGGGATGATTATCAGCCTGGGTATTGTGCAGTTTTTTGAAAACCGGACCGGGGTTGCTCCTGCCGCTGCGGCGCCCGCCGGTACCGCCCTGCCGGGCGCTGCGCCTGCCGGCAGTGGCGACGCTATCACCGCCGGGGAAAACGGTCCGGGTGACGGAGGAAGTTCATGCTGAGTACCGTTACCGCCCTGTTCTATACTCTGATCCTGGGATCGGTGATCTTTCTCTGCCGGGCTCTTCCATTTATTCTTTTTACCGATAAATGGAAAGCCGGTCCGGCGGAGGATCCCGGTAAGCGCTGCCCCCGCCCGGCGGATCGGGATCCCGGCCCGGACCGGGAAACCGGCGGCGGTAGCGTACGGGCTTTTCTGGGCTTTGTGGAAAAGGTTGCGCCGCCGGTGGCAATGACGGTCCTTGCCCTTAACTCCCTGGCCGGGCCGGTAAAAGCCGCCGGGGCGAATTTTCCCGCCGAGGATGCATATCTTACCGCGGCGGCGCCCCTGGCCGCAGCGGCGTGTACCGCGGCCCTGCATATCTGGAAACGCAATGCCCTCATCAGCATATTCGGCGGAACGGTCCTGTACATGATCCTGGAGCGCCTGTAGGCTCCCCGGCCCCGGAACCCTTTGGTTTTTTCTTAACCGAATTTTAACAATTTATTCATACCGGATTAACACTGCTTTGATAATTTAACAAAAGAGTTGTTTAAGAACAGCAAAATGCGGAGCATTTTGCCTAAACTTGTTCAATAACCAACCGGGTTATTGAACAAGTTTAGTATCTATTACCTAGGGGATGGGTATGCTTGACCGCCGCCGGATCGATGCGTTTTTTACATACTTCTTTCGGATAGTGTCGCTGACATCGGCGCTGGCGCTGGCTTCGATTCTGATATTTATTTTTGTGCAAGGGGCGGGGCCCTTTATTTCTTCCACGGCTCCGGGGATCCGGATCATCCCCGAGGGGATCGAAAAAATTATCGTAAACGGCGAGGTATATCTAAATTATACGGGCTTTATTAATGTTCCCCCGGATACCGCCGCCATTGCCGTTGAGTTTTCCAACGGGGAAACAGCGGGGTTTTTGGAAATTGCCGTGGACAATACCGAAACGGATCCGGAAAAAATCCTACGGTTTACGGAAAATACCGGGGGAGGCGAAATAAGCTATCCCCAGGCATACATCTATACGGTAACATACGAAGGGATCCTGCCGGGTATGTCGTCGAAGATCCATATGTTACTGCCCGAACGCCCCTATGGGTTTTTCCGGTTTATCACCGGCCTTGAATGGAAACCGGCCTATGAAAAGCTCTACGGAATTCTGCCGATGATCCTGGGGACGATCATCGTAAGTTTTGCCGCGATTATTTTGGGTCTTCCCCTGGCGATCCTTTCCGCGGTTTTTCTGGCGGAATTTATCCCCCCGAAGGCAGCGGCCTTTATCAGGGGCGGCGTAGAGTTGCTGGCGGGAATTCCTTCGGTGGTCTACGGATTTTTCGGCCTCATGGTCATAGTTCCCTGGGTAAAAACGACATTCTCCGTCCCCTCGGGTAACGGCCTTCTGGCGGCCGCAATAGTTCTGGGGGTGATGATCCTGCCCACGGTAATTACCATCGCAGAAACCTCCCTTAGGGCCGTTCCCCTTTCCATCCGGGAAGCCAGCCTTTCGCTGGGGGCAAGTAAAATGCAGACCGCCTGGTCGGTGGCACTGCCCCACGCAAAGTCCGGAGTACTGGCGGGGGTGATCCTGGGTATATCCCGGGCGGTGGGAGAAACCATGGCGGTGATCCTCGTGGCGGGAAATTCCCCCCAACTTATCCAGAGCCTTACCGGCAGCATCAGGACCCTTACGGCCACCATAGCCCTTGAAATGGGCTATGCAGAAGGCCGGCATAGCGAAATGCTTTTTTCGATTGGGGTGGTACTGTTCACTCTTATTCTGATCCTCAACAGTATTATCCTTCTAATAAGACGGCGTACGGAGGTAGAATGATGACCCCGGTAAGAAAAATCCGCGACGGTCTTCTTTTTGGGATTATGGCCGGGGCTCTTGTGTTGGTAGCGGCGCTGCTCTTTTCAATCCTTGCCTATATCCTGGTCCAGTCCGCGGGCTTCCTTAAGCTTTCGTTTATTTTCAGTTCCGCGGAAGAGGGGGGGATTCTTCCGATGATCCTTACCACGTTTTATCTGATACTGGTTTCCCTGGTGATTGCCCTTCCTGTGGGAATAATAACGGCGGTATTCCTTACCGAATATTCAAACAATGTACCGGTGATCCGGCTGCTCCGCCTGGCCATTGAAACCCTGGCGGGGATCCCGTCGATCATCTACGGCCTTTTCGGACTCTTGGTGTTCTGCCGGGTTTTTAAATTCGGTCAATCGATCATAGCCGGGGCCCTTACCCTTGGGATCATGATACTTCCGGTGATCATCAGGACCGTGGAAGAGTCCCTTAAAACCATCCCCTGTTCTTTTCGGGAAGGAAGCCTTTCCCTGGGGGCGGCAAAATTCCAAACGATTTTTTTTGTGGTTATTCCCCCGGCCCTACCGGGGATCCTTACCTCGGCGATCCTTGCGGTGGGCAGGGTGGTCGGCGAATCTGCCCCGGTGCTGCTTACGGTGGGGATATCCCGAAACCTGCCGAAATCTATTTTTGAATCCGGCCGCACCTTAAGCATCCATCTTTACTATTTAACGAAAGAGGCGATCAATCCCGGCGATTTCGGTATTGCCTTCGCCACCGCCGCGGTGCTTATTATCCTGGTTCTTATCATTAACACGGCCACAAAGATCATTACCTGGGCCTTTAAAAAAAGCATGGGAGGAAACGAATGACGGACAATAAAATTGAAGTTAGCGGCTTGGATTTTTTTTACGGTGATTTTCAGGCCCTAAAAAACATCAATTTTACCCTTGCCCGCCGGGAAGTTTCCGCCCTTATCGGCCCTTCGGGCTGCGGTAAATCGACCTTTATCCGGATCCTAAATCGTATGAACGATCTTATTCCCTCCTGCCGGGTTACGGGGAGTGTCCTGCTTGACGGGGAAGATATATACGACGGCCTGGACCTTACGGAACTGCGGACCAGGGTGGGCATGGTGTTCCAGAAACCAAATCCTTTTAATATGAGCATTTTCGACAACGTGGCGTATGGCAAAAGAATGCAGGGCCTGCGGAACCGGCGGAAGCTTGAAGAACTGGTTGAAACGTCCCTTCGTAAGGCCGCCCTTTGGGAGGAGGTAAAGGATCGCCTAAAAAAACCGGCCCTGAGCCTTTCCGGCGGCCAACAGCAGCGGCTGTGCATTGCCCGCAGCATCGCCATGGAGCCGGAGATCATCCTTATGGATGAACCCACCAGCGCCCTGGACCCGATTGCCACGGGTAAAATAGAAGAGCTTATGGGAGAACTAAAAAAAGAGTACAGCATTATTATTGTTACCCATGCGATGCACCAGGCTGCGCGGGTAAGCGACAAAACGGCGTTCTTTCTTTTAGGGGAACTTATCGAAGACAACGATACAAAAACACTTTTTACAAATCCCCGGGACAAAAGGACCGAGGATTATATTTCCGGGAGATTTGGATAATTATGGAAAACAAACGCATAGTTTTTTCTGAGGAACTGGACCGTGTCCGTCATGACATTCTGGCCATGTCGCTCCTGGTTGAAGAAGGCCTGGGTAAAGCCCTGGCGGCCCTGCAGAACAGCGATAAGGAACTGGCGCAGGCGGTTCGGGACGCCGACGAAGAAGTGAACTCCATGCAGCTTAAAATAGAAGACGCTGTGGTTATGCTTATCGCCACCCAGCAGCCGGTAGCTAGAGACCTGCGGGAAATTTTTACGATGCTAAAGATTACGGTAAATCTTGAACGGGCGGGGGATCATGTGGTACACTTGGCAAAGACGGCGATAAAACTTTCGGGAAAGGCTTCGTTCCGGGCCATGGAACATCTGGAGCGGATGGTTAAAACCGGACAGGAAATGATCCGGCTTTCCCTTTCGGCGTACCTAAAGCAGGATCCGGAAGCCGCCCGAAGAGCCGCGGCCATGGACGATATTATGGACCAGGAGCATAAACAAATTTCCGAAGAAATGTTAAAGCTAATGAAGGGGCATCCCGAACTGTTAAAAAAGGCGCTTCGGTTTCTTCATACTTCGGGGGATCTTGAGCGGCTGGGGGATCATATTACCAACATTTGCGAAGCGATAACGTATATGACCGAAAGCAAGCACGAAGAACTTAACGAATAGGACTTTCATGAATAGGGCTGTTATCCATGAATAAGGCCGTTATACTGATCATCGAGGACGATCCTGAAATTCAGGAAATGCTGGCCCTGGCGTTTTCGGGCGAAGGATGGAAACTCCGCCAGGCGTCTACGGGGGAAGAGGGCGTGGAACTGCTGGAAGCCCAGGGGGCGGACTGCATCGTCCTTGACATCATGCTTCCCGGCATGGACGGCCTTAGGACCCTGAAAAAAATTAAAGCCGAAATCAGGTTTAGGAGTATTCCGGTGATTCTGGCCACCGCCAAGGGGGAAGATCCGGATATTGTCAGCGGCCTGGAACTGGGGGCCGACGATTATGTGGTAAAGCCCTACAGCCCCCGGGTGCTTACCGCCCGTATCCGGGCGGCCCTGCGGCGGATTGAAGACGCAAGAACAGCCGGGGAGGGCGCCGGCAGGGAACTCTGGCAGGCGGGGGGGCTTACTTTGGATACTCTGCGGCACGAAGCCGTCTGGGAAGGAAAGCCCCTGGACCTTTCCGCCACGGAATTTGCCCTGCTTCTCCATTTTATATCCCATCCGGATATTGTGTTTTCCCGGAACCGGATTATCGCCGCCGTCCATGGCCCGGACTACCCCGTAACGGATCGTTCCGTGGACGTACAGATCCTGGCCCTTAGAAAAAAACTTAAACAGGCCGGAAAAATGATTGAAACAATCCGCGGAGTGGGCTACCGGTTTAAGGGAGAGTAAGATAACCCGGCTTCTCTGTCCGGCGGTAAGACTCATTCCCGTACAATTTGTCCGGCCACGGTCTTAACGGTTTCTTCAAAGTGTTTAAGTTGTTCCCGGCTGTACGTAATGAAAAAATTCTCCTCCGCCTTTCCTGCAACCTGTTCCATTTCCTTTTTATTGCGGTAGGTTATTGCCCGGAACGGATCGTAAAAATCCTTGGCTCTGCTGACGTACACCTGCTCTGTAACCCAGCGCTGGATCTTGAGGACCCTCCGCAGTTCCTCCTGAAAAGAATGCAAATCCAAGATTTCCGGCGGGACCTCCGGGGATTCTCCCCTCCTAAGCCAAAGCAGAACCGACCATGCGTGGGCGGCCTTGTCTTCAGGGTAATACTCCTGCATAACCCGGTATGCGCCGTGAATTGTTTCCCATGTGGCGGCGGTTCCTTCCCGGATCGCCTGCCTAAGGGCGTCAACCCTAAAGGCGGGGGCGATCTGTCCCCCTAGGTTTACCCATTGATCGACCCGTTCCGCCGTAGCACCGCCCGGGGCAAACTTTTCTGTAAGGCGGCTGAAATTCAACGCAGGCCGGGCCTCCAGATAGCCCGTGATAGTCTTCATGGCATAGAACCGAAGCATTTCCCGGTAGGCGGCCCGGGCCTGGCGGGGTTTAATAATTACCGCCCCCCGCCGGTGCCGTTCCAGGGACGGCGCGGATAGTTCTTCTTCCGCGACGGGGGTATATTCATATTCGGGATCTTCCGTTTCCGGAGAGGGGGAGGATGCCTCGAAACACCGGTCTTCCGTATGCATCCCCGCTTCGTTCATCCATGATTCCATCAGGGTAAGGGCGGTAATTATTTCTTCCGCCGTATCCGGCGCCAGGTAATCTGTTTCAATGTGCTGAACTCTGATCTTCCGCCGGTCCCTGGTACGGGTTTTCCAGGAATTCCGTTCCAGGGCATAGAGGTTGTACATCCAAAAATAGGCCGGCATAAGTTCAAGCCGGTCCATACGGACATTGTTGGTTACCAGCGAGAAGGGCAGGGGGATGTTAAGCTCGTAGGGGTAGTCTCCCTTAACTATCAGGCAGAAGGAAGCAAAGCGGCTGGAATGTTTTAGGGTAACCGAGAGGCCCGGCCAAAAGCCCCTGCCGGCCCGGATCTCCCCGTCGTTAGATCGGCTGTTGTGGTTGCTTCCCACGGTGGCCCCCGCCGCCATATTGCTCATTCCCTCAAGAAGGCTGGCGATTAAAAAAGAATTGTTGTGATGCTGCTCATGGACGGGAAAAACCAGGTTATTAAGGATCTCGCAACAGGAAACTGTGGAATTGTCCCCCAGCACCGAATGGATCAGCCGGGCCCCGTACTTTAGATTGGCGTTCCGGCCCAAAACAAAACGCACCGCCTTGGCGCCGTAAAACACATGGCTGCCGTATCCAATAATTCCGTTAACCAGTTCCACCCCCTCTCCGATTTGGGTGGACTCTTCCGCAGAAGAAAGGACCGTTAGGTTTTTAAGTTTATTGGCCCCCTTAATATACGCCCCTTCCCCCACCGCCGTGTCTTTAATAATCCGGCAGCTTTTAATCACGGTTCCGGGTCCCACAACCCCGTAATACCCCCGGCGGCGGGCGCCGTATTCCTCCGGGTCCAGGCGGATCCCTCCTGTGGTTCCGCATGTTTTCTGGGTAATATCCACAAGCTTTTTCAGTAGTTTTTCGTCATCCCGGTAGGCGGCCCAGAGGAAGGCATCGGCGCTTGTCATGTCCGCAAAGGGAAGGATAGACCGACCCCCGGCTTCGTTCATCACGTCAATCCAGACCCGCACATCCTCGGTTTCTCCGTCCTTGATAATCCCGTTGCCGAATTTGGCGTGGTTGGTGGTAACCAGTTCGTCGATCCGGGACAGGATGCACCGGGAAAAGATAATATAATGGGAGATAAGGGAACAGTCCTGAATGGCCACGTTGCTTCCGATGTCGCAGGAGATGATCCGGCTATTTTGTATTCCCGTGGGGATGCAAAAGTCGTGGTGGTTAAGAATTGTATGTTCCAGGGCCCCAAGCCGCACCAGCCCGTAAAATGATGAATTGCGTATCAGCGCCGGATCAAAGGGATCGGTAACCAGGAACCGATCCCATGCTGCCGCCCGGTTGCCGTTTTTTTTTAAGGTGTTAATTTCCGCAGCCCTAAGCGGACGCCAGGATCCGGCGCCGGGTTCTCCCGCCGCCGTCTGGGCGTTCCGGATCCAGTATTCATCTTTCCCAGGGGGAAGGTGTTCCGGGGGGATAAAATCGTAACCGTACCGCTCCGGGGGCAAGAGTTCTACTTCCCATTTCATAGCCAAAGTATACCTGGGGGGATACGCTTGCGGAAGTGGGGTTCTCCGGATCCCCATGGGGTATTTCAATCCGCAGGGCTTCCGGTGTATACTAATATTCTATGTTGAATCGAGCGGTTGAATTAGTTGATGAGGCCGTGATTTTACTCCGGGGACGGGAAACTGTTCTCGCCGGCAGCCCCCGGGGGCAGGAGATTTTCCGTTCCTCCGCCGGCAGCCTTTGGCGGGGAACCATCACCCACGGCATACTGGCCTCCCACCACCGGGGCGGGGAAATTTCCGGACCCCAGGAGCCCCTTCATCTTCACTTTGACGTCCTAGCTTCCCACGATATTACCTATGTGGGAATTATCCAAACCGCCAAGCCAAGCGGTCTTAAACGTTTTCCCGTTCCCTATATTTTAACCAACTGCCATAATTCCCTTTGCGCGGTGGGGGGAACCATCAATGAGGATGATCATGTCTTCGGCCTTTCGGCGGCCCGGAAATACGGCGGCGTATATGTTCCCCCCCATTTAGGGGTGATCCATTCCTATATGCGGGAAGCCTGGGCCGGCTGCGGTAAAATGATCCTGGGAAGCGACAGCCATACCCGCTACGGGGCCCTGGGAACCCTGGCGGTGGGAGAGGGGGGAGGCGAGCTGGTTAAACAGCTTCTCTGTCAAAGTTATGACATGGTCTATCCCCGGGTAATTGCCGTGTATCTGGAGGGGAAGCCCCGTCCCGGGGTGGGTCCCATGGATACGGCCCTGGCGATCATCGGGGCGGTTTTTAAGACCGGGTTTACAAAAAACGCCGTACTGGAATTTACCGGTCCGGGGCTTGCGGCCCTTTCCGCGGATTACCGTAACGGAATCGACGTGATGACCACCGAAACCGCCTGCTGGTCTTCCATCTGGGAAACCGACGGCGTTATTAGGGATTATCTTGCCCTCCATGGACGGGCCGGTGATTACCGGGAACTTAAACCCGGTCCCCGGGCCTGCTACGACGGTCTTATTAGGGTTCATCTTGAAAAGCTTAAACCCATGGTGGCTCTGCCGTTTCATCCAAGCAATGTATACGAGTTGGATGAGCTGCTGGCTAACCCGGCGGATATTTTCCGGGCGGTGGAACTAAACGCGGCGGAAATTCTGGGAAAAGCCGGCGTTTCCCTGGGGCTGCCGGATAAGATCGACCGCCGGGGCCGGATCCGTGTTGATCAGGGAATTATTGCCGGCTGTGCCGGTGGGACCTTTGACAATATCTGTGCCGCCGCGGAGATACTGGAAACCGGTACGGACCAGACCGGGACCAGCGCTGACCCAGCCGAAACCGGCGCAGAAGCTGCCGGGTCCCGGAATTTTTCTCTTTCGATCTACCCGGGAAGCCAGCCCGTGTATTTGGAACTTGCCAAAAACGGAGTGCTGGCCAAGCTTGTATCCGCCGGGGCGGTGGTAAAAACCGCCTTCTGCGGCCCCTGTTTTGGCGCCGGGGACGTACCCGCCAACCGGGGGCTTTCTATACGGCATACCACAAGAAATTTCCCCAACCGGGAAGGATCCAAACCCGGCCAGGGACAGATTGCCTGCGTAGCCCTGATGGATGCCCGGAGCATCGCCGCCACCGCCGCCTCGGGGTTCCTCTGTTCCGCCCTGGAAAGGGAGGAGCGGCCCGTACCCTACCGCTATGACGACGGCCCATACCGGCTCCGGGTATATAACGGCATAGGCCGGGCGGAACCGGAGGCGAATCTCCGGTATGGTCCCAACATTACCGACTGGCCCCCCATGGAAGCGCTGGGAGAAAATCTGCTTCTTAAAATTGTTTCGTTTATTACCGATCCGGTAACCACCACCGATGAACTTATTCCTTCCGGAGAAGCCTCTTCGTACCGCTCCAATCCTCAGGCTTTGGCGGAATTTACCCTTTCCCGTAAAGATCCTGCCTATGTGGGCCGCTCGAAGGCCCTTCGGGATGCGGCGCGCAGGGAATGGGGCGGGGAAACCGGCGGCGCCCCGAAGGATCCCGGCCCGGAGAACACCGCGGCGGAACTAGGAGCGGTACTCTCCGCCATTTCCCGGGCGGGGGGGGCCGGACCCGGGGCAATACAGACCGCTTCGGCCATTTTTGCCGTCAAGCCCGGGGACGGAAGCGCCAGGGAACAGGCCGCAAGCTGTCAGCGGGTTCTGGGGGGCGGGGCGAATTTTGCCAACGAATACGCCACCAAGCGTTACCGGAGCAATCTCATTAACTGGGGAATCATTCCCTTTGTTATCCAAGGGCCTCCCCCCTTCCAAAGCGGGGATTATATTTTTATACCGGAAATTAGAACCTGTATCCGGAAAGCTTCTGTCCTGGAGGGGCAGATTATACGGCCCCGTAATTCCGGGGACGCCGGATTCTGCGGTTCCTGTACCCTAAGCCTGCCGGATCTTACTCCCCTTGACCGGGAACTGCTTTTGGCCGGTTCCCTTATCAATTATAACCGCCGGCTCCTTCCCGGGCAGGAATAGGGTCCGAAAAACAGCCGCGGAAACCCGATCCCTATTCCGGATCCAGACCGTCTAAAATCAGGAGTATCTGTTGAAAAGCCGATTCCGGTTTTTTTAATTCCCGGGATCCCCGGGTAATTTTACACAACGACAGCCCCAGGGTTTTTGCGATTTCCCGCTGGGGTATACCGTCCCGAAGGGCTTTAACCAGGGCCCAGCGGGCGGCAATGTCCGCGGTTTCCGCGGGGGTTAAGAGGCAGTTTAAAAAGGCTTCAAGTAATTTTGGATCTTTTGTTTCCGCCAGAATCCGGCACAGTTCCCTGCTGTTTTCCCGTACCCGGGGGTCGTCCATGGTCATATAAACTCCGGTTCTTCTGCGGCATGGCAGGTCCTAAGGGCGGCATATACGCCCGGTTTCAACTTTTTTAGTTATAGTAAAAATATACAATAAAAAAATAACCTTGCAAATCGTCGCCGGTACGATTAGAATAAAACAAACGGAGAGCGTTAAAATTCCCGATCCGCAGGATCATACGTTTAGGCTTATCCATGTAGTAAAAATGAGGAGCAAACAAACTATGAAACGGTTTTTTACGGTTTTTGTACTTTTCGCGGTTCTTTTATTATCCTTTTTCGGGTGCGCGGGGCTGGATAAGGGCTATGACCTGTATATTTACAATTCCAAGGGGGAAAATGCCCAGCAATTTGAAGCCATGTGCCGGGCCTACACGGAAGAAACCGGGATACGGGTAAAGGCCTTTTCCATTGGTTCAGGACAGGATCACATGGAAACCCTTCGGGCAGAAATGAACGCCAAAAATAAGCCCACGATCTTTTCTATCCAGGGACTTAAAGAACTGGTGGAATGGCGGGAGGGCGGTTTTGTACTGGACCTAAGCCAGGTTCAGGATCCTTCCTTTGCCGCCCTGGTATCCGGTATTGCCCCTTCCCTCAGGCTTACTACTGGGGATACCGCCAGTTACGGCGTTCCCTATAATGTAGAAGGGTATGGGTACATTGTGGACCGCCAGATGCTGGCCGCCATTTTTGGGGCGGATGCGGTAGATTCTCTGCTTGGCGACATCAGGACCGCAAGCTACGACGAGTGGGCCGCCTTAATCCGTGCCATTGACCGGTGGATTAAAACCCCCCAGGCAACCCGGGTGGTTCTTTCCGGCCGGTCCTATAGTTTAATTCCCGCCCATTCCGGGCCGGCCATTAACCTTACCGGA
>JAISOA010000166.1 GCA_031275945.1 Spirochaetaceae bacterium | reverse complement strand
AACAATATACCGTTTAAGCGCTAAAAATCAAGGGGAAACTAACAAATTTTAGAAAAATTTTCTTCTTTTTGTATGGGTTAGGAGGCTAAAGTCTTTTTACCGTGCGCCACCGCTGCTTTACAGGTTTTACAAACCTTATATTTAACGCCCTCTGCTTCAAGTTCATACAGAACCTTTACCCCGGTTCGTTTGCAAACCGGGCATGTCCCCCTTCCCCGGGAAACAGTGTCCCGTAAGCCCTTGCCCCTGTGCGCTTTCGACATTTCCTACTCCTTTTCCCCGCCCTTCTTACCGGCCTTTTTTTCCACCTTGGTGGTTTTTTTGTCCTTTTCCTCACCGGTTTTAAGAACATAATCCACCAGTTCCAAAATCACGATCTCCGAAGCATCCCCGGGCCTTTCCCCAAGCTTAATAAGCCGGGTATATCCGCCGGGACGATCCTTCATCCTGGGACCAATATTGGTAAAAAGCTTGGCCACCACCCCTTCGTCATACAAACGGCTTGATGCAATACGCCGGTTATGTACCGAATCGGTTTTGGCCCGGGTAATAAGTTTTTCCGCGGTTCTGCGTACCGCCAAGGCTTTTGCCTTGGTAGTTTTAATTCGTTCATATCTAAACAAAGAGGTTACCATATTGCGATGCAGGGCCTTCCGGTGCGCGGACATGCGCTCTAGGGGATTAAACCCTCTTCTATGCTTCATCTTCTCCTTCCTTCTGGGGCATTATTCTTACGGCGTTCCGCAGGACATTAACATCGGTGATCCCCAAGCCCAGGTTCCATTCCTTCAACTTTTCTTTTATTTCCTGAAGGGATTTCTTGCCAAAATTCCGGGTCTTTGCAATATCATCTTCGGTTTTTCTTGTCAGCTCGCCAATGGTTTTAATGTTGGCGTTTTTAAGACAATTACTGGACCGTACGGACAATTCCAGTTCCTCCACCGGCGTATTAAGAATTTGCCGGATGCGTTCATCGTCGGGCTCCTCGTCCAGATCCGAACCCAGGCTGTTTTCATCAAAATTTATAAAAACCGAAAAATGATCCTTTGCTATTTTAGCCGCCTCTGCCAAAGCGTCATCGGGTCTTACCGTTCCATCGGTCCAAATTTCAAGCACCAATTTATCGTAATCACTACGCTGCCCTACCCGGGTAGGCTCAACCGCATATTTTACTTTTTTAACCGGAGAAAAAATCGCATCCATTGCGATGGTGCCAATAATTTCCACATACCGGTCATTTACCTCGGAAGGCATATAGCCCCTGCCCTGGTCTATCTGAATTTCCAGTTCCACATGGGCATTATCCATCAAGGTCATTATATGCCGTCCGGTGCTAAGCACTTCAACCTGCCCCTCCCGCTCAAAATCGTCGCTTTTTACTTCGGTTTTTCCCGACCATTCGTACAAAATTACATTTTGTTCCATATCCTGGGGAAGACGAAGCCGTATTTGCTTTAGACTGTTTATAACCTCTAAAGTATCTTCCACAATATTAGGAATTGTTTCAAATTCACTGGATACCAAATGGGGGTTCCCATCCGCATCGTAGGAAGTAATCTTAACCGCCGTAATGGCGTATCCCTGAATCGAGGATAACAGAACCCGCCGTAAAGTATTACCCACGGTGGTTCCGAATCCCGGTTCAAAGGGAGAGGCGATAAATTTGCCGTAATTCGGTCTTAACTCGCCATGCTCAAAGGTAATACCTTTTGGACGCTTGAACCCTTTAAGCAGATTCTTACGGGCCATGGGGCCTCCTTATTTAGAATAGTATTCAACTATCATCTGTTCTTTGATATCCGCAAGATCGGTAATATCACTGCGCCGCGGAACAGCAAGAAATTTTCCCTTCATCACATCGGGATCCAAATGGAGCCAGGGCATTACCCCGGATTTTCCAAATTCCTTTAGGGCCTCTTTAATAACCACAAGGTTTTTGCTTCCCTCCTGTACTTCAATCTCATCTTCCGGCCGTACCAAATACGAAGGAACATTTATCCGCCTTCCGTTAACCCGGACATGACCATGGAGAACAAACTGCCGGGCCTGGCTTCTGCTGGAAGCAAAGCGGAGCCGGTAGACCACATTATCAAGCCGCCGTTCCAAAAGTACAAAAAGGTTTTCACCGGTAATGCCGGCCATTCGCAGGGCCCGGACAAAAAAGAGGTTAAACTGCCGTTCCTGCATGCCGTAGATCCGTTTAAGCTTTTGCTTTTCCCGCAGCTGCATGCCGTAATCGCTGCGCTTGCCCTGTCTGCCCTTAGGATCCTTGCCGGGGGCGGGCCGTTTTTTATTCACCGCACATTTATCGCTTTTGCAGCGGGCCCCCTTGAGCAGTAGCTTTTTTCCTTCCGCCCGGCAAAGGCGGCATACAGGACCTGTATATCTGGCCATCTTTTCAAGTCTCCTTCAATCTATATACGGCGGGTTTTACGCGGCCTGCATCCGTTATGGGGAATAGGGGTAACATCGTTTATGGATTTTACCTTAATTCCCAAAACCCCAAGCTGCCTGATGGCAGATTCCCGGCCTATGCCCGGACCCTTTACATACACGTGAACTTCCCGCAAGCCCACCTGAAGCGCCTTTTGAGCGGCAGTTTCGGTAACCGTCTGGGCGGCAAAGGGGGTTGATTTCTTAGCCCCCCGAAAGCCCAAACCGCCGGAACTTGCCCAGGAAATCGCATTACCCATTAGATCGGTAATGGTAACGATGGTATTGTTAAACGTAGCTTGAATATAAACATTACCTTCATATACGGACTTTTTCTCTTTTCGCTTTTTTGTTGCAGCAGCCACATTTCCTCCAAAACAAGGTTAGTTATTTCTTCTTACCCGCCACGGTTTTCTTCTTGCCCTTACGGGTCCGGGCATTAGTCCGGGTCCTCTGTCCCCGCAGGGGTAGGCCCTTACGGTGCCTAAGCCCCCGGTAACAGCCTATGTCCATTAGGCGCTTAATGTTAAGGGCAACTTCGGTACGAAGCCGGCCCTCTACCTTATACTCATTTTCTATTAGGTGGCGAAGTTCGTTAAGCTCTTCCTGGGTAAGGTCGTTAATAAGCCTGTACGGATCGATCTTGGCCTTAGCGCAGATCTCGTCGGCGCTTGATCTGCCTATGCCAAAAATATAGGTTAGGGCGATATTAACGTGCTTATTGGGAAGGTCGATCCCTGCTATACGTGCCATTAATTCACTCCTATCCCTGTTTTTGCTTATGTTTAGGGTTCTTGCAGATAATGCGGACGATACCGTTCCGTTTAATTACCTTGCATTTGTCGCAGATAGGTTTTACGCTTGTCCGAACTTTCATGATCAAACTCCTGTTTTTAGCCGAATTCCTTCATTTTAGGCAAAATCCGGCAAAGCGTCTATAACTCCGGGCCCCTTACAGGTTCCTGCCCTTAAGGCGGCCCCGCTTAGTCAGTCCTTCATGGTGGTGCATCTTTAAAAGACCCTCCACCTGGCTCATGGTATCCAGGTCTACCCCCACCAAAATTAACAGCGATGTCCCCCCCATAAGGTACGATATGGACGAGGGAAACCTAAACAGTATCTGGATCACCGTAGGAATTACCGCAATAAGGGCCAGGTAAAGCGATCCGGGCAGGATGATACGATTAAGGATCTTAGTAAGATATTCTTCAATCCGCTCCGTTCTAATGCCTGGAATGGACCCTCCGTTTTCCCGGATATTCTTGGCTATTTCCACCGGATTAAGGCTTACCTGGGTATAAAAATAGGCAAAGAAAATAATAAGAAGCACGTACAAGACATTGTACAGGGGACCCCGGGGGGTTAAGACCCGGGATACCGAACCCAGCCAGGCAATATTGCTGCCAAAGGTCTCCACAAGCTGAAGCGGAAAGGTTAACAGCGAGGACGCAAAAATTACCGGGATAACCCCCGAAGGGTTAATCTTAAAGGGAATATAGGTATTCTGGGCGCCGTACATCCGGCGGCCCACAATGCGCTTGGCATAGTGGACGGATATTTTCCGCTGGCCCTGCTGTTCAAAAACCACCAGGGCCACCACAGCTATAAACATCACGGTTACCACCGTTACAACCACAATGTTTTGTTCACCCCGCACAACCTGCTGACCCAGTTCGTATACCGCCTGGGGAAGCCTTGCCACAATACCGGCAAAAATCAACAGGGAAACTCCGTTGCCTATGCCCCGTTTTGTAATCTGTTCCCCCAGCCACATAAGAAACATAGTTCCGGTGGTAACCGTTAAAATCGCAATGACGGCAAAGAGCCAAAAATTCGGTATGGTAAAGAAATTGTCCACTTCCCGGGCTATGCCCTGGGCATACTGGGTAATTGCAAAGGACTGGATAATGCAAACCGCCACCGTCCCCATCCGCTGGTAACTTTGGATCTTCTTTCTGCCCCCTTCTTCCTGGGAAAGTTTTTTTAGGGAAGGAAATACAATGATCAAAAGCTGCATAATAATGGACATGGAAATGTAGGGCATAACCCCCAGCATAAAGACCGAGAAATTAGAAAACGCCCCCCCGGCAAAGAAGTTAAGATAATCTACTATGGCGTTCCCCGAGTCCTGTTGGGAACGGAAAAAATTATTAAGAGCCTGTACGTTAATGCCCGGGATTGGAAGCACCGCTCCCAACCGGAACACCAGAAGCAGTAAAATAGTATAGAAGATCCGTTCCCGAAGCTCTTTGACCCTGAATATACCAACCAGAGGATTTGCCATTGCCTTTACCTATGCCTTACCGGAACTGCCGGCGCCTATAATGGTTCCACCCGCCTTTTCAATCTTTTCCCTGGCAGAAGCCGAAAAAAAGCGGATTTTAAACGTCAATTTCTTTGCGATATTCCCGTCGCCCAGGATCTTTACGGGTGCAGAACCTTTAACAAGTCCCTTGCACACTAAAGATCCGGAATCTACCGTATCCCCCTCTTCAAAGCGTTTTTCGATTTCCCCCAGGTTGACAATCTGCCATTCCTTCTTGAAGGGATAATTGGAAAAACCCCTTTGGGCAATGCGCCGGTACAAGGGCATTTGGCCCCCTTCAAACCCAATATAGGTTTTACCTCCGGAACGGGCTTTTTGCCCCTTGTTCCCCTTGCCCGCCGTGGTGCCCCTGCCGGACCCCTGGCCCCTGCCTAGGATCCGTTTCTTTTTATGGGCTCCCGGCGGGGCGTGTAAATTAAAATCCTGCATTTACATCTCCTCTACCGAAACAAGGTGGGAAACCATTTTTATCATTCCCATAAGCGCCGGATTTGCCTCGACCACATTGGTGGAACCGATTTTTCGCAGTCCCAGGGAGCGGACCGTTGCCCGCTGCCGGGGTTTCTTTCCTATGACGCTGCGAACCAGAGTAATCTTTACTTTTGCCATATCAGCCCCACAGCTCCTTTAGGGATTTGCCCCTGGCCTTGGCCAGCATCTTGGCATCCATCATGCGGGAAATTCCTTCAAAGGTGGCCTTAACCACATTGTACTGGCTGGAAGCACCGATAGACTTGGAAAGCACATCGGTAACGCCCCCGGCTTCCATAATGGCCCGGACCGGTCCCCCGGCAATAATTCCCGTACCGGAACAGGCCGGTTTAAGGTAAACCCTGGAGGCCTTAAACGCTCCCAGAATTTCATGGGGAATAGTACCGTTTTTTATGGGGAGTTTTATCAAGCTCCGTTTTGCCCGCTCTATACTTTTCCGGATAGCCTCGGAAACATCATTGGCCTTGCCAAAACCAAAGCCCACGCGGCCTTTCCGGTCTCCTACCACGGTAAGGGCGGAAAACGAAAAACGCCGTCCTCCCTTAACCACCTTGGCGGTGCGGTTTAGCTTAACGAGTTTTTCGACGAATTCCTTGTCTTTTTCCTGTACCTTATCCCGGTCCCTGCGACCTTCCCGTGAATATTCCATTCCACCCCCTAGAATTGTACCCCGGCTTTCCGGGTTCCATCGGCCATGGCCTTTACCAAACCGTGGTATAAATAACCGTTCCGGTCAAAAACTACGGTCGTAATATTTTTTTCTAACAGCCGTTTTCCCATAAGCTCGCCCAATTTGGCGGCCCCCTCAAGGGTAGCTTTAATTTCCCGCAGATCCTTTTCCAGCGTGGAAACAGAAGCCAGGGTATGGCCCTTCACGTCGTCAACGACCTGCATATAGAGGGCCCGATTACTCCTGGTTACGGTTAACCGGGGCTTCTCTGCCGTTCCCGAAAGATTTTTACGGATATGGATTTTCCGTTTTAGTCTCTTTCTGTTCTTTTCTGTCATTTTACGCAACATACCTTTACCCTATCTATTTAACGCCGGATTTGCCGACTTTACGCCTAAGCTGTTCATCCTCATAGCGAATACCCTTACCCTTATAGGGTTCCGGCAGCCTGAGCTTCCTTACCTGGGCGGCAAATTCGCCAACCTGTTGTTTATCAATACCGGTGACGGTAACTTTTCCGGAGGCCTCGGCGCTTACGCCGATACCCTCGGGGATCCCCACGTAAATTTCCGTGGAATACCCCAGATTCATAACAAGAAGCCGGCCTTGGACCTCGGCCCGGTAGCCAACGCCGTTAATAACCAGGGTCTTGGTAAATCCCGCCGACACCCCCACCACCATGTTATTAAGCAAATTCCGGTAGAGGCCGTGGAAGGCCCTGGTCTGTTTTTCCTCGTTGGCCCGTTTTACCAGCACTTCTCCATTTCCCGGTTCAAAGCTAATCACCGGATGGTATTTCTGGGTTAATTTTCCCCTGGGGCCTTCCACGGTGATTAGCTCATCCTGAAAGCTTACCCTTACCCCCTGGGGGATCTTAACCGGTATTTTTCCGATACGTGACATAATACAACCCCTACCAAACGGTACAGATAATTTCTCCGCCGACTTTCCTTTCGGCGGCCTTCTTCCCGGTGGTTACCCCCTTGGAAGTGGATACAATTAAGGTGCCGTATCCATTATATATCCGGGGCATGTTTTGATACCCCGTATAGACCCGGCGCCCGGGCCGGCTGACCTTTTCAATGCCGTGGATCACCGGTCCTGTTTCTTCATCGTATTTAAGGAAAACCCTGATGGTATTGGTCCCCTCCTGATTTACCTTTTTAAAGTTCTTGATATATCCTTCGGTCTTTAAAATCTTGACAATCTCAAGTTTCAATTTAGAGGTAGGAATATCAACTTTTTCATGCTTTGCCATTCCGGCATTCCGGATTTTGGTTAGCATATCCGCCACGGGATCAGAAACACTCATCCTTCTTCTCCTACCAGCTTGATTTAGTAACGCCCGGAATCATTCCCTCGCTTGCGAGCTTGCGAAAGCAAAGGCGGCACATCTCGAATTTACGAAGATAACCTCTGGCACGGCCACAGATTCTACAGCGGTTCACTTTCCGTGTTTTATATTTCGGGGTTCGTAAAGCTTTTATGATCATTGCTTTTCTTGCCATGCTTACCTCACTTTCTAAAGGGCATACCGAATTTAGTAAGGAAGGCCTTGGCTTCCCCGTCGGTCCGGGCGTTTGTTACAATAACAATATTAAGCCCCGCCACCCTTTCAATTTTATCGAAATCAATCTCCGGAAAAATAATCTGTTCGGTAATTCCCAGGGAATAATTACCGTGGCCATCAAAGGCGTTCTGGCTTACCCCCCGAAAATCCTTAACCCGGGGCAGGGCCACATTTACCAGCCGGTCCAGAAATTCGTACATCATGGCCCCCCGCAGGGTTACCTTGGCGCCAATTTCCTGGCCGGCCCGGATCTTAAAATTGGCAATGCTTTTTTTAGCCTTGGTTTTAACGGCCCGCTGTCCGGTGATCTGGGTAAGGTCTTCGATGGCCGCATCCAAAAGCTTTTTGTTTTGAAGCGCCTCCCCTACTCCCATGCTGACTACGATCTTTTCCAGCCGGGGAATTTGCATGGGGGAAGAATAGCCTAATTCCTTAAACAGCTCCGGAGCAATCTGCTCCCGGTACAGTTTTTTTAACCGCGGTTCATATTTGTCCATCACAGGGCCTCCCCGCATTTCCTGCAGATCCGGATCTTTTTGCCGCCCTCCCCGGCTTTTTTGCCCGCATCCCCGGAAAGCTTATAGCCTATCCGGGTGGGTCCGCATTTTTTACACAAAATCATCACATTAGAAATGTGAAGGGGCGCTTCTATTTCCACAATGCCTCCCCGGTCCTGTTGGCTCCGGCGCTTCTGGGTCTTTTTAACCATATTGAGCCCCTCTACCAGAACCCGGTCCTGGCTCCGGAGTATCTTAAGAATCCGGCCCCGCTTACCCCGGTCTTTACCCGCAATAATCTGAACGGTGTCTTCCTTCTTTAGCTTAAATTTATGTACATCCGTCATAGCCTTTCCTTACACTTTCAGAGTCATAAAACTTCCGGAGCCAGGGAGACTATCTTCATAAAGTCCACCTTTTCCCGAAGTTCCCGGGCAACCGGCCCAAAAACCCGTTTGCCCTTGGGATTACGAGCCGCATCGATAAGAACACACGCGTTGTCATCAAAACGGATATAGGTCCCGTCGTTCCGGCGATATTCCTTGTGAATCCGCACAACCACCGCTTTTTCCACCGAACCTTTTTTTACCGTAGACGTGGGCAGGGCATCCTTAACCGCTACCACAATTATGTCCCCAATACCCGCATACTTACGCTTTGAGCCCCCCAGAACCTTAATACACTGGACAATCTTGGCGCCCGAATTGTCGGCCACATTTAAAA
>JAISOA010000090.1 GCA_031275945.1 Spirochaetaceae bacterium | reverse complement strand
TCCCGTACCACCTCGGCCAGTTCCCTAACATCCTTAACGATCCAGTTGTGCTTAACCACCGGCATGGTAATACCGGTAATATCAACCTCCTGGAAACTGTCTTTCCCCAAAAGATGAAGGGGCACATTGCCGGTAATGGCCACCACCGGCGAAGAATCCATATAGGCCGCGGCAATTCCCGTAACCAAATTTGTTGCCCCGGGCCCGGAGGTGGCAATACAAACCCCCGTCTTGCCGCTGGAACGGGCATAGCCGTCCGCCGCATGGGCCGCATGCTGTTCGTGGCTCACCAGGATATGGCGTATCGTATCCCGGTATCTATACAGTTCGTCGTAAATTGCCAGGACCGAACTGCCGGGAATACCAAACACCGTGTCCACCCCTTCTTCAATAAGGGCTTCAATAAGGATCCGGGCGCCAGAATATTTCACAGTTTTGCTTTATCCATAGTACGGGATTGTCCGGCAGGTTTTTCACATCGCCTGGAGATAAGTGTACCCTATTTTCGACGCCGGTACAATGACACGGGCCGCCCCTGCACAGCCGCACGGCAGCGCGCTCCGGCACGTGCTGCCGCAGGGCGCCCGCCGGAGCCCGAGGGCCGGAGCCCTGTGGTATACGGTCCGGTGCCCCGGAAATTGGGTTCTTGATATGTTGTCATTTCCCTGCATAAACTTTATCATTAACTGTATCATCATTTTGCGGGGCTTGGCCAACATCAAGCGGATGGGGAACAGGCTCCATGCATCGAGAAAATAGAGTTGTTTAAAAACTTCAGTTTTTAAACAACAACCGCTTAAAAACAGCAAAATGCGGAGCATTTTGCCTAGACTTGTTCAATAAGCAACCGGGTTATTGAACAAGTCCAATGTAAAGGCGCGGTAATAAGGAGGCGCGGTACGTAATGAAAAACTATATCCTGATTTTTTTGACGGCCCTGGGGCCGGTTTGCTCCGTCATGGGGGAACTGCCGGAGTTTACCTTAAGCGCCGGCGGCGGTTTTTTACTGGGGGGGCTTTTTACCCGGTATACCCTTACCGCGGACGAAAACACCCCGCTTGGCCCGGCGGATCTGGAAATGACACAAGCTATGGATCAGTTTAATTACGGGGGCTATCTTTTTATCGACGCCACCTACGGGGAGTTCACCGTGGAAATTCAGCGGGGCCTTAACCGGTACCAGGAAACCCTTAACGGCATTGGACAGGGCTCCTATTTTAACGATATACCCCTGGACGGAACCGGAACGGAAACTATGCTGGGTTTTACCCTGGCGGGCAAGTACCCCTTTACCCTGCGGGAGGGGCTTTCCATCTACCCCCTGGTGGGGATTGAGTACCAGATAGCCCTGGTAGAAAAACGCCGCCCCGAAGGGGAGGATACACAAAACAGGGCGGACGGAAAAACAGAACTGGACGGTTCCAGGGAGTTTTCCCGTTCCATGTGGAATTCGCTCTTTATCGACGCCGGGGCGGGACTGGATCTTATGATTAAGTACCCCTTCTTTCTGCGGGCCGAACTGGTGTACCGTTTCCGGCTTAAAACCCCCGCGGAACGGGAGTCCATTGACTATGTGCAAGACCGGTTCGGCATTTCCCGCCCCACCCTGTTTGGAAACCCCCGGATCTCAGGCTTAACCCATGGACCGGAACTGCGGGTAGCCCTGGGCTGCCGTTTCTTCTAGGAGCTTGTACGCGTCGCGCATACCAATTCACGCATGTGAATTGGTATACCGTACAAACTCCCCAAGGAACCCCGGTAACCGGGATTTTTTGCATGAAGGGTGTGCCTGAGCAGAAAATTCACCCGTGCAAAGGCTCCCCCCGGAATAAACCGGATCGCAGCCCGTAGAGCCGGGTTTTTCAACGTGGAATTGGCTCTAAAAGCCGGAGCCCTCTTTTGCAGAGCCCCCGGCGGGGGCCCTCGCTAAAAACCCCGGGGGCCGGGGCGCCCCGGATTGGACGCAAGGCCCCCTCCGGGCGCCGGGTTATGGAGAAGAAGGGGACCCGAAGTTACCAACAATCTCTAAGGCTTCATACCCCACCCCACCATTGTCTAAGAAAACACTGGAGTTATACGTAATCGTACCCCCGGGAGCAACGGAAATTGGTTGACGACTACCACTACTACCGGTAATATACATCTTACCGGTACTTATGTTGGTGGAAACGCCCAAAACCAGCACGTAGTCTCCGGCGGGGATCTCGGGAGAAACCCTGATTGTAAAGCTGCTGGAATCGCCCGCTCCGATACCCTGGGCCTTGTACCCCGTCAACTTGGTGATGCTGCTTTCGGAGTACCCGATGGTGGCGGTTTCCTCGAACACCGTTAACGAATAAAAATTCCCGGAAGGGGCGTTGGTAATAGTAATCGAAGTGCTGGAAGCTCCGCCGGAAGAAGGGTTTCCGCATCCGCCCAATAGCAACAGGGCAAGAATACCCGGAATACATTGTTTAGCCGGCAATTTTATGTTCATAAGTACAGTCTCCTAAACGCGTCTATACTACGCGGATTTTTTTAACGGGGAAGCTTCGCTTCACCCCCTTGCACAATTCTAAGGTATTCGGGATTTTTATACAAGCCCGACCCCGTTGCACGGAATTACGGACCCCGGGCCATTGACAAAAATAGGGCAGTAAGAGTATGCTGTGTATGCTTCTTTTAACAGAAACGAACATACGGGACACGGTAAAAGCGGCAAAAACCAAGGAAAAAAAGGAGAAATCTATGAAAAAAATATGCGTTGCTCTGGTATGCGCCCTGGCCGTTCTGGCCTGTTCAAACAGGGAAGGCGGGCAAACGGGGGCCGTAGAAGACATAACCATCGGCATTGGCAAATATGCCCAGCACGAGGCCCTGGACGCCTGCGAAAACGGCATCCAGGACGCGCTTATTTTGCGGGGTTATAATCCGATCTTCGATCTGCAGAACGCCAACGGGGACCCCAACACCGCCGCGCAGATCGCCAACAAATTTAAAGCCGACAAGGTACGGGTGGCGGTAGGTATTGCCACTCCCATGGCCCAAGCCCTGGCCAACGCCACCGCCGATATACCGGTGGTTTTTTCCGCGGTTACCGACCCCGTGGATGCCCGGCTGGTTACATCCCTGGACCGGGGAGAGGGAAACGTTACGGGACTTTCCGACGCCATTCCCACGGTGGAACATATCGGGATGTTTCAAAAAATTGCGGGCATTAAAACCCTGGGATATATCTATACCAGTTCAGAGCCCAATTCGCTTTCCGCCCTGACCCTGGTAGAAGCGGGCTGTAAAGAACACGGCATTACCTTAATAACCCAGGCCATTACCGGCTCCGCGGAACTCCAGGCCGCGGCCCAGGCCATCGTTAACCGGGTGGACGGCATATACCTTACCACGGATAATACGGTATTTTCGGCCCTGCCGGCGCTGATACAGGTTTTTCAAAGGGCGAAAAAGCCCATTTTTTCCGGGGATGTTACCGGCGCCATGAACGGGGGCTGCCTTATCGCCAGCGGATTTAACTACTACAAGGCGGGGCTTGCCACGGGAAATATCGTGGCGGATATTCTGGAGGGGAAAAACCCGGCGGATATTCCGGTAAAATTCCTTACCGATCCTTCCGAGTCGGATATGCTCTTTGATTTGGATGCGGCGGCAAACTGCGGCATTACCATTCCGGAAGAGTACCTGAATCAGGCCAATTATATCTTCCAGGAAGGCGCGCTGATCCAGATGCAGTAAGATCCACGGACCCCGTGGGATCGAAGATGTTTTGGATGCGAGGACGTTTTAGGTGATCGAGGGTATCCTGATAGAAGGACTCGTCTACGGCATCATGGTTCTGGGGGTGTTTATCACCTTCCGGGTGCTGAATTTTGCCGACATGACCGTGGACGGGTCTTTTCCCATGGGTTCGGCGGTGATGGTGGTAACCCTGCTTAAGGGTTTTCCCGCCCCCCTGTGCTTTTTACTGGTTTTTGTAAGCGGCTGTGCCGCGGGGCTTATTACCTCCCTTATCCATACCCGGCTTAAGGTGCCGGATCTCCTTTCGGGGATCCTCACCATGACCATGCTGTATTCGATTAACCTGCGGATCATGTCAAACAGGGCGAATATTTCGCTGCTCCGGTTTAGCACCCCCTTTACCCGGATCACCGATTTTACCGGTCAAACCCTGGGGGGCCTTTGGGGGGTGGTGATCTTTTGCGTCCTTATTACGCTGCTGATAAAACTTGCCCTGGATCTTTTTTTCCATACCGATTACGGCCTTACCATGGGCGCCCTGGGGGCAAACCCCCAACTGGTAGTTTCCCAGGGAATGAACCCCGACACCATCAAGATAAGCGGAATTTGCCTGGCCAACGGCCTGGTGGCGGTGGCCGGGGCCCTTTGCTCCCTGTACCAGGGCTTTGCCGACGTGGGGCTGGGTACGGGGATCATCGTTTCGGGCCTGGCCTCTCTTATGTTGGGGGAACTTATTATCCGATCCAATAAAATAGGCCTGCAAACCCTGCGGGTGCTTACCGGTTCAATAATTTACCGGGGACTTATGTATTTTGCCCGGGATTACGGATACCATATTAACATGACCCCCAACGATTTTAAATTGATCACCGGCCTGCTTATCATTTTTTGCATCCTCGCGTCCAAGAACCGGTTCTTTACCCCCAGGCGGCGGAAACCCCGGAGAGGGCTATGATACGGCTTGACGGCATATCTTTAATATTCGGCCTGGGAACCCCGGATGAAAACGAAGCCCTTAAAAATATAAGCCTAACGGTAAAAAGCGGGGATTTTATTACCATTATCGGCTCCAACGGCGCGGGAAAGACAAGCCTGTACAATGCCGTCGCGGGAACCTGTCCCCTTACCGCAGGACGGATTTTTATCCGCCCCGACATCGTTGCTCCTGCAACGGCGCCCCCTGCAACGGCGCCCCCTGTAACGACGGCTCCCGCGGTGATTGAACGGGAAATCACCCGGGAGCCGGAATACAAGCGGGCCCGGTACATTGGCCGGATCTTTCAAAACCCTCTGCTGGGCACCGCGGGCCGCATGACCCTGGCGGACAATATGATGATTTGATATAAAAAGGGATACCGGGGCCTGCGGATAAGCTTAAACCGGCAGATGCGGGAATATTTCCGCTCGGAACTTGCCGTCCTGGGAATGGGTCTGGAAAACCGGCTGGGGGACAATGTGGAACTTTTTTCCGGCGGTCAGCGGCAGGCCCTGACCCTGCTGATGACGGTCCTAAGCCGGCCAAGCCTGCTGCTTCTGGACGAACATACCGCCGCCCTGGATCCCCGGAATGCCGAACTGGTGATGCAGCTTACCCTGCGCTTTGCCTGGGATTATAACCTTACGGTGATGATGATAACCCACAACATGAAGGATGCTTTAGAAACCGGAAACCGCCTTTTGATGATGGACGGCGGGGAAATTATCCTGGATATTAACCAGGCCGAAAAGTCAAAACTAAACACCCAGGATATTATTCAGCGTTTTCGGGATATTAAAAAGAAAGAGCTAACCAACGACGAAATGCTTCTCGGGTAAGCCCCGCCTTAAGCCATGGGTTTTCCGCCCCTATCGCGGCAAAACAGCAAGGTTTCTGTTTTTTTCTAGAAACTTGGTGCGCTTCGCTCATAAAATCGTATAGAAATTTACGACCGTGAATTGTTATACCGTACAAACTCCCACGGGAGCCCCGTTAAAGCGTAACAGGCGCCTAGGGCTACCGGGGAATACCGCTTGCCTGTGGGGGAATAATTGTTCCGCCGCCGATAACAATGTCGCCGTCGTAAAACACCGCTGCCTGGCCGGGGGTAATGGCCCGCTGGGCCTCCTCAAATTCCACGTGGACCGCGCCGGGGCCGGTTTGTTCCACCAGCGCCCACTGTTCGGCCTGGAGGTACCGGGTTTTTACCTTAAGGCGGAGCGGATGCGGTATGGACGGACAGGCAATAAGGTTGAGGCGGTCTGCGGCAAGGTTTTTTGCATACAGCGACGGTTCCGGCCCCAGCACCAGGGTGTTGGTTTCCCTATTTTTTGCCGTTACGTACACAGGCCCGTTACACGCGACCCCCACGCCGCGGCGCTGTCCCAGGGTATACCGGACCAAGCCCCGGTGGCGGCCAAGGACCCTGCCCCCCTCGCCGGTGATGTCACCGGGGGCGTAGCGTTTTCCGGTATAGGCTTCCATAAAGGCCCCGTAGTCCCCGCCGGGAACAAAGCAGATATCCTGGCTTTCCCGCTTCCCCGCATTGGCAAGGCCCCGCTTTAGGGCCAGTTCCCGGACTTCCGCCTTGGTCATCCTGCCCAGGGGAAGACGGGTAAAGGCCAGTTCTTCCTGGCTCATCATGTAAAGCACATAGCTTTGGTCCTTTTTCGGGTCCAGGCCCTTCCGTAAAAGCCGCCGCCCGGAAGAGCCGTCTTGTTCAATCCGGGCGTAGTGTCCGGTAACCAGGACCTGCGCTTCCAGTTCCCGGGCCCGGCGGAGCAGCAGCCGGAATTTAAGATGGCGGTTACATTCAATGCAGGGGTTGGGAGTTTCCCCGTTTTCGTAGGCGGCGATAAAGGGCTCAATGACAAAACGGGTAAAGTCTTCGGTATAGTTAAGCACATAGTGGGGGATGCCGAGTTTCCAGGCCGCCATGCGGGCATCGTTAATGTCCTCCAGGGAACAGCATTTGCTTCCGCCTGATGCGATAAGCTTCATCGTGGCCCCGACGCAGTCGTAACCCTGATCC
>JAISOA010000082.1 GCA_031275945.1 Spirochaetaceae bacterium | reverse complement strand
CGCGCCAAGCTTAATGTCCGCGATTCCCTCAAGCCGCGCCTGGGGTATGAACCGGGCGATGTTTTCCGCGTGGATTTTGCCGATTCTGCCCGCTCCGATAACGCCGATTTTCAACTGTTCCATAAAATTCCCCCTTTTTTGCCCCCCGGCACCCTGTGGTAGAACAGAGGGATCCAGTAGACTGAAAACGTTTTTAGCTTCCGTAGCAAATTTACCCTAAAAAAAGATATTTGTAAAGGGTATTTTTATTTTTTTTGTAAACTTTTTTGCGCCTAATTTCTTATTTTACAAGGAATTATAAAATTTTAAAAAAAATATTTTTTCCCTTGACAAAAATATGAATCATCTTTATACTGATATGGAAAACGTTTGCAACCAATATAGGCGATCCGGTATGGAATCCGTACTATATGGGGAAAAGTTTCAGGAGGAATTTATGAAAAAAGCGTTGGTAATTGGCATTCTTGCCTTAGCCATGACAGGAAGTTTCCTGTCCTGTGACCGGGGCGGGGGCTCGAGCGACGGTATCTTGGTAGGGTATGTTATAAACAACATGAACGATACCTTCCAGACCTATGTTGTAGATGCGTTTAAGGCCTATTTTGCCGATAAACCGGATTACACCGTTGAAGTTCAGGATGCCCAGGAAGACGTGGTAAAGCAGCAGGATCATGTAAACAACCTTATTGCCAAAGGGGCAAAGGCCCTGGTGGTGGTTCCCGTTAACACAAGCGCCATGGGACCCATTACCCAGGCGGCCCAGAGTGCAAACATACCCCTGGTGTATGTTAACCGGAATCCCTTTGGGGAATCCAATCCGCCTGCGGGGGTTTATTATGTGGGCTCCCAGGAAATTGTCGCCGGAACCATGCAGGGAGAAGCCATGGGTACAGCCCTTAACGGTCAGGGCGGCGTAGCTATCCTTATGGGTAAGCTTGATAACGAAGGGGCCATACTTCGTACCCAGGGTAACAAGGATGTTCTTACAGCCAAATTTCCCAATATTAAGATTTTGGCCGAAGAAACCGGAAACTGGCAGCGGGATCAGGGCCTAAACCTGGCCGAAAACTGGATTACCACCTACGGCAGCGACCTTAAGGGTATCCTGGCCAATAACGACGAAATGGCCCTGGGGGCGGTGGAAGCAACCAGGCTTGCAAACCGGACGGATATTCTGGTCATGGGTGTCGATGCTATTCCCGACGCCCTGGCGGCGCTTGCCAACGGTACCTTGGCAGGAACGGTTCTGCAGGATGCGGCCGGACAGGGTAGAGGCGCCGCGGAGTCGGCATTTAAGGCCCTGACCAACCAGAGCCAGGATCCGATTAACTGGATTCCCTTTGTCCTTATAGACAAAAGCAACTTGGCCCAGTACCAGTAAAATAAAGCGGACGGTTCCACAAATAATTGGGGAACCGTCCCTCTTTTTAGAAGCTTCTCGGTAACGACAAAGAGGAGAGATAAAGGTGAGCGATTATCTTCTTGAGATGAAAAATGTTACAAAAATTTTTCCCGGCGTTGCGGCTCTGCGGGGGGTTGATCTTGCGGTCCGGCACGGAGAAATCCACGCCTTGATGGGAGAAAACGGGGCGGGAAAATCTACCTTAATGAAGTGTATTGCCGGAATTTACCGGCCCACCTCGGGGGAAATTATTTTTGACGGAAAGTCCCGGGTGTTTAATAATCCCGCCGAAGCCCTTGCCGGGGGTATTTCTATGATCCACCAGGAACTGTCTCCGGTGCTATACAGGCCCATAATGGAAAATGTCTGGCTGGGCAGGGAGCCGCTGACCAAATTGGGTTTGGTGGATCATAATAAAATGTACGCCCTTACCAAAGAGGTCCTAAAGGAAATAGAACTGGAAGAGGATCCTACCACCCTTATGACAAATCTTACGGTGGCAAAAATGCAGATGGTAGAGATCGCCAAAGCGGTTTCGTATAACTCAAAACTGCTTATTATGGACGAACCGACTTCGTCCCTGGCCGAAAAAGAAATAAAGCAGCTCTTTTCTATTATGCGGAAGCTTAAATCCCAGGGAAAGAGCATTATCTTTATAACCCATAAATTGGATGAAATTTACGAAATCACCGACCAGGTTACTATATACCGGGACGGTAACTATATCGGATCGGAGCCTACGTCGAACCTAAAGGTAGACCGGCTTATAAACATGATGGTGGGCCGGGATGTAAAGGAAATGTTCCCCAAGATCCCCTGCTCTATCGGGGATGTCCGGCTGGAGGTAAAAAATCTTTCCAACCGGAAGTACTTTAAGAATGTTTCCTTTACCGTCCGGCGGGGGGAAATTTTAGGGATTGCCGGCCTTGTGGGAGCGGGCCGTACCGAAGTGGTGGAAACGATCTTTGGCGTTAGGCCCCATACGGGGGGAGAGATTTTTATTGACGGGAAAAAGGCCGAGATTAAAAGTCCTGCAGATGCCATTAAAAGCGGCATGGCTTGGCTTACCGAAGACCGCCGGGGATCCGGAATATTCCCCATGTTGGCGGTACAGCTTAACATAGCCATTGCCACGATCCCTAAATTCCTTAATAAGATTGGGCTTATCCGGGAAGCCCAGCTTAACAAAAGCTGCGAAGAATTTGTACGAAAAATACAGGTTAAAACCCCCAGCCTGGAACAGCATGTGGAAAATCTAAGCGGCGGTAACCAGCAAAAGGTCTTAGTAGCCCGCTGGCTCATGACGAACCCGGATATTCTTTTTATGGACGAACCCACCAGGGGTATAGACGTGGGAACCAAATCGGAGATCCATCGCCTTATTTCCCAATTAGCAGGGGAGGGGAAGTCCATCGTAATGATCTCCTCGGAATTGCCTGAAGTTATGGGTATGAGCGACAGGATCATGATAATGCACCAGGGAAAGGTTACGGGAATTATTGAAAATACCAAGACTCTTACCCAGGAAGAATTAATGGCCTATGCCACCGACACCGTGGATGAATACAGAAAAACCAAGGGAGGAAAACAATGAAGCTTTCCAGGATTACTTTTAAGGATATTTTACGTAAATACGGCATTGCAATTGTACTGGTTTTGATGGTTCTTGTTCTTACCATAATTAAGCCGGCGTTTATTAATCCCACAAATTTGTTTAACGTCCTTACCCAAAGCTGCATCTTCGGCATTATGGCTTTGGGGATGACCTTTGTTATTATCTCCAAGGGGATCGATCTTTCGGTCGGTTCCGTTCTGGCTTTTTCCGGCGTTGTGGCGGCAAGTTTTGGCCAGATGAGCGAGGCCACGGAAAAGTACTTTCCCAACATGCCGGTGCTGCCGGTGATTGTACCTATCCTTCTGGCCCTGGGCATAGGAGCGGCCTGCGGTTTTGTCAACGGCTTTCTAATCGCCAAGACCAAGATTCCCGCGTTTATCGCCACCCTGGGTATGCAGACGGCGGCCCGGGGTTTTGCCCTTATCTATACCAGCGGACGTCCGGTTAGTAACCTTGTTCCCTCTCTTACCATTCTGGGAAGCAGGCTCTTTAATGTCATCCCCGTGCCGGTGGTCATCTTTTTTGTCATGATCGTGATAAGCCATATTCTGCTTAATAAGACCCGGTTTGGCAAAAACACTTACGCCATCGGCGGGAATATTACCGCCGCGGAAGTGTCCGGGGTAAACGTCTCTAAGTACCTTATCCTTATTTATACATTCTGCGGATTGCTTGCGGGGCTTGCGGCCATTGTGTTTGCCGGGCGGGTGGGAAGCGTTCACCCCGGTGCGGCCGACGGCTATGAACTTACGGCTATTGCCTCTACCACCATCGGGGGAACATCCCATTCCGGCGGCATTGGTACTATCCTGGGGGCCTTTCTCGGAGCCATGGTATTGGCGGTACTGCGGAACGGCTTTACCCTCCTGGGGGTCAATGCGTACTGGCAGAAGGTGGCGGAGGGGCTTATCATCGTAGTGGCGGTGATCTTCGATATGCGGAAAAACGCAAAGCGTGATTAGGATTTTTGTAGAATCCGGATCAATTACAAGGGGCGTATATGAATAAGGTTAGAATCGGTTCGGTTGGGTTAGGAAGGTTGGGGCTTCAGCACGCGGTGAATGTCGCAAGCAGGGTACAGCATGCGGAACTTACGGCCCTGTGCGATCTGGATGCCGCTAAGCTTAACAAGGCGGCGGACAGTCTTGGCGTATCCCACCGCTTTACCACCTTTGAGGATTTGATAGCCTGTAAGGATATTGACGCGGTGGTTTTGGTTTCCCCCTCTGCGTTGCATACCAAACAAATTGCCGCCGCCCTGGGAGCGGGCAAGCACGTATTCTCCGAAAAACCCCTGGGGGTTACGGTGGCGGAATGTAAAGAGGCGGAAAAGGCCGTAGAGGCCCGCAAGGATCTGGTGTTTATGCTGGGCTTTATGCGGCGTTTTGACGAATCCTACAAATACGCCCATGAAAAAGTGACCGCGGGAGAAATCGGCAGGCCCGTGCTGTTCCGCTCCTACAGCCAGGACCCGGAAAAATTTATCGCCGGGGCCATCGCCTTTGCCCCCCATTCGGGGGGGCAGTTTCTGGATATGGCGGTCCATGACATAGACCTGGCCCGGTGGTTTACCGGTTCGGAGCCGGAAACGGTTTACGCCATAGGGGGCTGTTACGCCCATCCGGAATTTGCCGCTTCAAAAGACGGGGACAACGTATCCTGCCTGATGAAATTCAAAAACGACTGTATGGTGTTTTTATTTGCGGGCCGTACCGCTCCCCACGGGTACAACGTGGAGACCGAGATCATCGGTACCAAGGGCATACTCCGTATCGCCTCGGTGCCCCAAAAGAACATGGTAGAAGTGCTTGACAGCCATGGGGTACGTAAAGAGTGCAGCGAAAACTTTCTTGAACGGTTTGATACGGCGTATGTCAACGAGGTACAGGAATTTGTAAACTGCATTATCGAAAACAAAAAACCCGCGGTTACGGTCTATGACGGAACCAGGGTTTCGGAAATCGCCTATACCTGTAAAAGAGCTTTTGAATCCGGGGACTTAATACGGTTTTAGGATAGAACTTTGTTCTCTTTTTAAAATGCTGTAGAATGGGGACGGCCATGGTAAACATCAAAGATATAGCAAAACAAGCCGGTATGTCCCCTTCTACCGTCTCCAGGGTTATTAACGGAAAAAAACACGTTAATTCCGTCAAGCGAAAACAGATCCTTAAGCTGATTGAAGAGACCGGATATGTTCCCAATAAGGCCGCCCGAAGCATGGTCCTTAGGCGGAGTTTTACCGTGGGAATTGTTATTCCCGATACCTTTAATATGTTCCAGCGGCAGCTTTTTTCTATTATCGAACGGCACCTTGACTCCTTTGGCTACCATACCCTGTTTTTTTTTGTAACCTTTGACGATCAAAGTGAAGATGCCTGCCTTAACCGGCTTAAGGCCGAAAAGGTTGACGGGGTAATTATGCTCCATGAAATAAAAAATCCTGCCTTTTATGACTATATTACAGCTGCGGCGCTGCCGATTGTAACGGCCACCTTCCGCTATCCGGGGTTTTCGGCAATCCATGTAAACGAGGAACAGGCTTCCAAAGATGCGGTAATGCACCTGATAAACCTGGGCCATTCCCGTATTCTAATGATCTCCGGCGACGGTTTTACCTTTGGCCGTCAGCGGGCGGAAGGTTTTTTTCAGGCCCTAACCGAAGCAAGCATATCCTGGGAAGAAAACCGGGTGGTTTTTGTGCCCCACTATACGGCGGAATTCGGCATGTACGGCATGCGGGAACTTTTTCTGCGGGAGCAGCGCAATTTTACCGCCCTTTTTGCCGCCACCGATGAACTGGCCATTGGGGCCATACGGGTCTTGAACGACGAAGGTATACGGGTTCCTCAGGATGTGTCGGTGGTTGGATTTGACGATATAGAAATTGCCGAATATATGTACCCCCGGCTTACCACCATTAGTCAGCCCCTTTCAGACATGGGGGAAAAAACAGCCCTTACCCTTCATCGCCAAATTACCGGCGGTAAGGGGGGGGGAAAGGAACAGATCCTTCCGTACAAGCTTATTATCCGGGAATCTACCCGGGCCCTGGCCCGCTGATAGGGGCCGGATGCCTTAGGAGCCGGAAACTGCAAAAAAGGAATATCAGGCAATGCCACAGAATCTTTTTGGTTTAGAAGGGGGCCCTATTCTGGGGGCCTTGTTTGATCTTGACGGCGTTCTGGTGGATACCGCGAAATACCACTACCTGGCCTGGAAGCGTTTGGCGGCGGAGCTGGGCTTTTACTTTACTGAAACAGACAATGAGCGGCTTAAGGGGGTAAGCCGGCTTCGTTCCCTGGAGCTCCTTCTTGAGGTGGGCCATTGCACCATGACCGAAGAAGAAAAAGTCCTGGCGGCGGAGAAAAAAAATGCATGGTATGTGGAATACCTGCATACCCTTGATCAAGGGGCCCTTCTTCCCGGTTCCCGGGAATATCTGGAACGGCTTCGCGCCGCGGGAATAAAAATCGCCCTGGGTTCCGCCAGTAAAAACGCCCCCCTTATTCTTGAACGGCTTAAGATTGCGTCCCTCTTTGATGCGGTGATAGACGGCAGCCTGGTAAGCCGGGCAAAGCCGGATCCCGAGGTGTTTCTTAAGGGGGCGGAAAAACTTGCCTTGGCCCCCCGGTCCTGTGTGGTCTTTGAAGATTCCCTGGCCGGTATAGAAGCCGCCCGGGCCGGGGGAATGCGGATCATCGGAGTGGGCCGGAGCGAAAATCTTCCCGGCGCGGAACTGTACATTAACTCCTTACACGATTTGATCTAGTGTCTGTCGCGGGGCACGTTCCGCCCTTGCCACGCAAGCAGGTAAAATCGTAATATATTTTACTAAATTTTACCACATCTACGGGCAGGGACATGAAATGGCTATAGGTATACGGGAGATTGCCGCCGCGGCGGGGGTTTCAATCTCTACGGTTTCCAATGTATTAAACGGAAGGGCCAACGTGGGAGAAGAAACCCGGCAATTGGTCCGGCGCCTGTGTGTGGAAATGGATTATATCCCCAATGCCGCCGGAAAGGGGTTAAAATCGGGAAAAAACCGGACCATCTTGTTTAACTTTAGTGATTTTGACCGCAGTTTTTATCTAAAAATTATAGAAGGAATTCATGATTACGCCGGTGAAAATGACTACGACCTGATGATCTGCACCACCAAGTCCTGCGAAAAATATATGCGAAGCAGCCTTACCAGCGGATGTATTATCCTGGATGAACGGATGAAAAACGATGTCCTTGCCCGGGCGGCGGGGATCCAGTACCCTATTGTGGTGCTGGACCGGATCCTGCCCCATTCCTGCATAAAAAGCGTGGTGGTAAACAACTACGACCCCATGACCCAACTGGTTAGGGAAATAACCGCCCGGGGGTACCGCAAATTTGTCTTTGTGGGCGGCCCCAGCCATACCGGCGATACCCAGGAGCGGTTTGCCGCGTTTCAGGACGTACTGAAGGATCAGGGCATCCCTTTTTCCCGGGAGTACTATTTTTCCGGCGATTACCGGGAAAAAAGCGGCTATCAGGCGGCACGGATATTCCTTTCCACCGGAGATCTGCCGGAAATTTTTATCTGCGCAAATGATAATATGGCCATAGGGGTTATCAAGGCATTGCGGGAAGAACAGTGCCGGATCCCCGAAGATGTGGCGGTTACCGGTTTTGACAACTGTGAGCTGGCCGAAAATATCGGGCTAACCACGGTTCATATTCCCAATTATGAACGGGGCTACCTGGCCGCCCGGTCGTTAATTGAAAATATCGAAGGAGGGGCCAATTTTGATCCGGTGATAATCAACGCCGCCGTAAGTTGGGGATCGACTCTGGGAAAAAAGAATCCATAGTCTCCATTGATAAAATTTTAGTAAAATATATATGAATTTTACCAACGTGAAGGGTTTTCAATCACATATAATTCCATTTTTGTATGTTATGCGGATATGGATCCTTAAAATTCGGGGAAGCTTCAGAAACATTGGGGTATTTCAGGATGGCGGGATATAAAATTTTAAAAAAATTCAAAAAATCTTGACAGATTGCCATTTCTGATTTAAACTTTAGTAAAACGTTTTACAAACCATGGAGGATATGTATGAATCATGTAAAACCCATAGCCCTTTTTGGGCAGGCTTTGAGTCTTTCCCTTTTGATTTTGGCGGGATGCTCAAGGAACCAAACGGACGAAAATAAACTTATTATTTTCCAGTCAAAAGTTGAAATTACCACCCAGCTTGAAGAAGCCGCCAAGGCGTATCAGCAGGAAACGGGGGTGGAGGTGGAAGTATGGAGCACCACCGGGGACGATTACTTCCTTCAGCTTAGGAACCGGCTGGCCAATAATCAAGGGCCGGATCTGTTTAACCTGCGGACCGATGAGGAAATCAAGCAAATGAGCAACTACCTGGAAGATATCGGAAGCCTTCCGGTGGCTCAGCAGATTGCCGGCGAGCTGCTGGGTAAATCAGAGGGAAAGGTTATTGGCATTCCCTATACCATCGAAGCCTTTGGCTTTGTATACAACAAAAGCCTTATCGACGCTTCCAAGATTACCGGCTACGACAGTTTTGCGGCTATGCTCCGGGAACAAAAGGCCAAGGGGATCAACGGCGCCGGTCTTTCCCAGGAAGCCTACTTCCTGATTGGTCATATCCTGAACACCCCCTTTGCGGTTCAAAGCGATGTCCGGGGCTTTATAGACCGGCTTAACAAGGGCCAGGTAAAGATGGCCGATACTCCGGAATTCCAGGAATTTGCCCGTTTTATGGTGGCCATTAGGGATAATTCGTACAATCCCCTGGAAGTAAACTATGACCGGGAATGCGGCGATTTTGCTACCGGAAAGACCGCGGCTATCCACCAGGGCAACTGGTGCTATCCTATGTTTACCGACTACAATGTTACTTTTGAAATGGCCTTTATGCCCTTTCCCCTGGGGGGAAATGACCGGATTGCCGTGGGGGTCCCCGCCTGGTGGTGTGTTAATTCCCAGGTTCAGGATGCTAAAAAACAGCTTGCCAAGGATTTTATCGAATGGCTTTATACCAGCGAAACCGGCAAGAAGTATCTGTATGACGAATTCAAGTTTATCCCCGTCATGAATAACGCCGGCACCGGTTCCCTGGATCCCCTGTCCGCCAATGCTTCCCGGTACGCTTCTTCCGGCAAGATCATTCCCTGGGCTTTTAATTTCTGGCCCGCGGGGATCATCGAAGTTCACCTTGCCCCGGTGGCCCAGCAGTTTTTTGCTTCCCGCATGAGCGGCGAAGAACTTCTTATAGCCCTGGACAATGCCTGGGTTGCGGCGAATAATAATAATTAAGCGTATGCAGGATTATCTTCCGGGGAAAGCTCCTCTGAGTTTTCCCCGGAAGACCCAGAGGCATCTTAGGAAACCGTAGGGTGCCGTAAACAGCTTCTGGACATATCGAAAAAGGGGGAATTAATGAAACAACTTCGTAGCGCCGGCTGGTATATGCTGTTTACGGCTCCTCTGTTATGCATCTTTGCCACGGTGGTACTTATTCCCTTTGTTACCGGACTTGGTTATGCGTTCTTTTCCTGGGACGGTCTGCCCCTTAATCCCAAGATCTTTGTGGGACTGTCCAATTTTGGCCGTCTTGGGGAAGATCACCGGTTCCTTGCATCTGCCGGATATACCATTGTTTTTACCATCCTGTCGATCATTACCATCAACGTCCTAGGTCTGGCCTTTGCTCTTGTTGTTACCACCAGGCTTAAGGTGCGAAACGCCGCCCGGACCATGCTGTTCGCTCCCTATATGATAGGGGGTCTAATCCTGGGGTATGTGTGGAAATTTATCCTTGGCGAAGCCTTTAAGA
>JAISOA010000063.1 GCA_031275945.1 Spirochaetaceae bacterium | reverse complement strand
TTGGTTTTCCAGGTAAAGCGTATATCCGGCAGCATGGAGGCCCCCACCGCATAGCCCTCGGGGGGGAAAACCAGCCGCTGGATCAGCTCGCCTTCCAGGGCGGTAAAGGAACGCGCCGGGGAAGGGGCCGACTCGTTTCCTTCTATATCAACCTGGGAAACGGCCCAATAATACTGCCCCGGCGTAATGGCATTTTGCCCGGTCAGGTATACATAAAAATTATCCCGCACCGTTTTATCAAGCACCGGATTAGCCAGATTCCGGTCCGCCGAAATCCTAATCCTGTAAGAGGCGGCCTCCTCCTCAGGCTGCCACGAAAAATAAACCCTTCCCCCTTCGGCCGCCACATTGACCACGCCCCGATCCCCGGGGAGCCGGAGTTCCGGGGCCCTTAGGTCTCCGCTCCGGATAATGCTGAAAGAGGCCGGAGCCCCTTCGCCCGGGGCCCCCTCATACACGGCGGAAAACACCGGCCGCACCCGCCAGTACCAGGTCCCCGGCCCCAGGGCCGAAGAATAAAACGAGGTTCCCCGGACCTCCTGTGACAAGGCCGGGTTTGCCATTTCCGGGTTATCCGCCGCTTCAAGAACATAAAAGTCCGCCTCCTCTGTTTCCGTCCAGAGGAACCGCACAGAAGGCCCTTTGAGCCTGAATTGATAGCGGTAGCCCTCAACGGGGGCAATCAAAACCGGCGCAGGGGCGGAGAGGATTTTGAAAGACAGGGTATTGGGAGAAGGATCGGCCCCTTCAGCGTTCACCGGATAAACGCGCCAGAAATACGAACCCGGTTCAAGCTCCGCGGCGGCGGTGTCCCCGGCAGCATCCGCGCTAAATACGATCCGGGCAAAAGAACGATCCTCCGCAACCTCAAGCCGCGTGAGTTCTGCCGGGTCCGGACCGCTCCGGTTCCAGCGGAAGGGCACGGTAAAGGTTCCCGGATTAGGATTGAGGAAGCGCGCCTGGGGCCGGGGATAGAGGGCCGCGGCCTCCCGCACAAGCCTCGGTCCGGCCCCGTCCAGGGCAAGGGTTTCCCCCGCCGACAAGGTCGCCGACAAGGTCGACGACAAGGTCGCCGAATCGGCATAAGAAGCGGTCCCTTCCATCACCCTAAGCATGAGGCCCCCGTCCTCCACTCCGGCCTTTACCACCCCGCCTGTTTCCACCGAAATCATCTGGTCCCCCGAAACAAGGACCAGGGCGGAATCCGCGGTGCTGACGCTTAGCCCGCCTTGGCTGATGTCGATCCGGGCGCCGTTTTCGCGAAGCTCGATAAGGCTATTTTCCGCCAGATCAATGACCGCGCCTCCCCCCGCAAAACTGATGCTCGCCTCCGAAAGCTCCGCGGTTCTGATAAGGTCCCCGTTATACACCGGGCTTTCTTTTTTGAGCCGGTCCCACAGCACCCGGTCCGCAAAACGCCGCTGGGCCGCCTTGTACTTAAAGGTAATCGTCCCTATGGGCTGTTCCGTCTGCCGCGTCAAGGTACTGAACAAATCGATCCTAAAAAGATTAAGGAAAAACAAGATCCCGATAATACAAAGACCGTAGATCAAAACATCCCTTAGAGGAAAGTGTGAAGAGGGGGGAGAGTGTGAAGAGTGAGGAGTGGAGAGTGAAGGGGGAAGAGAGTGTGAAGAGTGAGGAGTGGAGAGTGAAGTTTCTTTGTTTGGAGTTTTGATATTTCTCATGTCTTGTCTGCTTTCCACTCTTCTCTCCCTGCCTTTCACTCTTTCTTCACTTCACACTTACTCAGTTTTTTTTCCTAATTCTTTTGTCAACGTTTTCGTTGTAGCGGATAACATTCTTCGTAATATTTCACAATCCTTTTTAATACCAGTGTATTCATTTTCTGTGATATAACTGGTTTCATACAATAAATCCAACCAAAAAATAGTTTCGGAACATTCTTTTAACGAAATATAAACCTTTGCCAAAAAATCCTTTTTACTTATAGCGCATTCCGCTTCCGCCAAATTCGCCCCAATACTCGTACCGCATCGCAAAATCTGTTTCGCCAACACAAATTCCTTTTTATCACTAAGATACTTATACAACCCTACAATCCTGACCGCGAATTGTTTACTCTTCGCCATCGCCGTCCCATCCTTCTCCACACTCCCTCCTAACTCCCCACCCTTTCTTCACTTCACACTTCTCCCCCGATCTTATACTTTTTCTCTTCCGAGTTCACATCAACGGCGTTCAAATCCGGGGGTTTTATCCCTAGCAGCTTTCGCAGTTCCGCAAGGGTCTCCGGCCCGCGGGTTCCTACCATTTTAACGACGGCAAAGAGCCGCACCGGCTTTTCCTTTCCCTTTACCTTTACCGGGGGCATTTCTTCGGTAACAAACCGGCGGCCGGCAAGTTTCCAGGTGTTTTCGGTGATAAGTATGTCCGTGCCCAGGGGCTTGTTCAGGGCCTCTGTCCGGCTGGCCAGGTTCACCGGATCGCCGATAACCGTGTACTCCATCCGCTGTTCGCTGCCGATCTGCCCCGCGGTGACGATGCCCGTGTTGATCCCGCAGCCGATGCGGATGGGCGGGTTCCGGGGATCGTCTTCTTTCCGGTCCTGGTTCATTTTGAAGAGGGCTACGCGCATCATCAGCGCCGCCTTGATGCAGTTAAACGCATCCTCCGCGGCGGACCCCGAGGTGTAGGCCGTTCCCCAATGGGCCATTACCGCATCGCCGATAAACTTGTCCACCACGCCGCCGGTCTTTTCCACGCAGTCCACCATCCGGGTAAAATAATCGTTGAGCCAGTAGACAATTTTATCCGACGCTTCATCCCCGAATTCTTTGGTAAAGTTTTCCGATTTTTCCGTAAACGAGCGGATGTCGGAAAAAAAGATCGTGGCCTGTTTTGGAAGGCCGCCGGGCTTAATCTCCCCCCGCATGGCCCGGACCGCGATTTCCCGGTTGGTAAAACGGCCAAAGATGCCCAGGGCCTTGCTCATCCGGTCGAAACTGACGGTCAGGGCCCCAATCTCATCCCTGGTTTTTGGTTCCAGGATAATCGAAAACTCCCCTTTTTCAATCTGTTCCGCCGCCCCGGTCAGGACCTGTAAGGGTTTGCTGATGGTCTTGGAAAAAATCCTGATAAATATAACGGCGGCCAAAAGGACCGCTGCGGTTAAGTAGATATTCCGCCGGGTGGTGGCGGCGACTCCCTCAAAGACCATATCGTATTCTATGTTGGTGATGACCGCCGCCCCGGCCTGGGACAGTTTGGTAAAGGCGCCGAAATACCGCTTCCCGTCTTCCCCGGTGTAGAGGTTCTGCATGCTCTCCCCGGAATTCTCCCATATTGACCGGATAAAGTCCTGGCCCCCAAAATTGGCCCCCGCCCGGATCAGGTCGTGGTCGGGATGAACCAGCACATCCCCGTCGCCGTTGATCATAAACGATGAATTCGTACCGGTTTCAAAAGTTTCGCTTAAGGCTTCGGGGGAGAAAAAAACCGCCGCCGCCTCGTTGTATCCGCTTTCCTGCCAGGGGTACAGCAAGACCAGCAGGGGAATCCCAAAGACCGGCGCCCCGTTGAGAAGGACGGACTCCCCCGCGGCCGCCCGGCTTACCGCCGCGTCCGAAGCCGCAAGGAAGC
>JAISOA010000178.1 GCA_031275945.1 Spirochaetaceae bacterium | reverse complement strand
TCAATAACCCGGTTGGTTATTTCACAAGTCTTGCAAGAAACCCTGCGGGTTTCAATGCTCCGCATTTTGCTGTTTTTAAGCGGTTGTTGTTTAAAAACTGAAGTTTTTAAACAACTCTATACAAAAAAATCTGCGGGATTTGTGCTTGATCCACAGGGACCCTTAGCCGAAACTAGACGGGAATGCTGTTCAGCACCTGCTGTAGATCGGCTATGAGATCCTCCACATCTTCAATACCCACCGAAAGCCGAAGCCCGTCTTCAAATACTCCGGCAGCCTGGCGTTCTTCTTCTAACTGGCTAAAATGCGTTGACGTAGAGGGATGTACAATAAGCGATTTCGCGTCGCCAACGTTCACCATATAGTCAAATATCTGTACAGATTTAAGCACATGAAGCGCCGCATCGCTGCCACCCTTTAAACGGATAGAAAGGATCGCTCCGGGCCCCCGGAGAAAATACTTGCGGGCAAGTTTGTGGTATGGGTTTCCGGGGAGTGACGCATGGGAAACCTCCCGCACCGCAGGATGCGAATCAAGAAACGATGCAACTTTCCGGGCATTTTCCACATGCCGATCCATCCTAAGCGAAAGGGTTTCCATTCCCTGCAGCAACAAGAACGAACTCATCGGGCTTAAATGGGCGCCCAGATCGGTTAGATAAACAATCCGCAGGCGTTTGGTAAAAAGCGTTTTACGCAGTTCTTCCTCGCCGATGGATTCCTTAAAGCTATTAAAAAATGTTTCTATCTGCGGAAAACGTCCGTTAAACCAATTAAAGCCGCCTTTTTCGACCACAAGACCGCCGATAAGCGTACCATGGCCCGCAAGATACTTTGTTGCCGAATAACATACAATATCCGCGCCGAACTCGAAGGGACGAAAAAGATAGGGGGTCGCAAAGGTATTATCCACGACCAGGGGCACGCCGTGGCTGTGGGCAACGGCGGCCACGGCCTCTAGGTCAATAATAGAGTTGTTTAAAAACTTCAGTTTTTAAACAACAACCGCTTAAAAACAGCAAAATGCAGAGCATTTTGCCTAGACTTGTTCAATAACCAACCGGGTTATTGAACAAGTCCAATGTTCATCCCCGGATTGCCCAGGCTTTCTATGTAAATCGCCCTGGTTTTATTATTGATAAGCGCTTCAAAGGCAGCGGGATCTGATGGCTCTTCAACAAAACGTCCGGTAATGCCATACTGGGGTAGAACGGACGATAAAAGGGTAATGGAGCCGCCGTACAGGGTTTTGACAGCCACAATCTCGTCCCCCTGACAGGCAAGGTTAAGAAAGGTATTTGAAATAGCCGCCATGCCGCTGGCCATCGCAAGCGCCGACGACCCTCCTTCAAGGGCGCTTATTCTTCTTTCAAGCACCGAGCTTGTCGGGTTGGAAAAGCGCACATAGGAATGTCCCTCTTCGGCATAGGAAAAAAGACGAAGACACCGATCAAAATCACCTAATTCAAAAGCCGCCGTATGGTATATGGGCACCGCCTTGGACCGGTGATGCTTAGAAGGATCGTAGCCGGCGTGAAGCTGTTTTGTCGTAAACCCAAGATTAGGATCCCGAAAGGCCTCGTACTCATTTTATTTTCCTAAAAATATTTTTTTGTAAATCTTTCGTTCCAGGATGCTCAACACAGCGTTGGCGGCAATTGCCAGGCCGGCGGCCAGGATTGTTCCCCAGATGATCTTGACGGAATTCATGGTCCGCAGACCGTCAAAAAGAATGCTCCCTATGCCGCCGGCGTTGATTACCGCGGAGATTGTTCCGATGCCGATGGTGGAAATAACCGCAAGGCGAATACCCGCCATGATCGCCGGAAAGGCCAAGGGCGCCTTAATCTTAAAGAGGAGTTGGGTGTTCGTCATTCCCATTCCCGTCCCCGCATGAATAATCGCCGAATCCACGGCCTTAAGCCCCGTAAGAAAATTCCGTATCAGTAAAAATTGATTGTAGAGGCTAAGCACAAACACCGCGGTCCAAAAACCCAAGCCCAGGATGGGAATTAGAATGGCAAAGAGGGCAAGGCTTGGTATCGAATAAATGACACCGAATATACGCAAAACCGTTCCCCTAAGCCGGACGGCATATTCCAAGAACAGGGTGATAAGGGCGGCGAAGAATACCGAAATAACAATGCTGGCGCCAAGAATTGCCAGATGCCGCACCAGAATATCTCCAAGCCGTCCATGGTACCGGACAAAGTATTCCCACATGCTATATTCCCCCAGGGCCTTCCGGAGACAGGCCCGATGAAGTAATAAGATTGCGAACCAGACTGTTTGCCGGATCTGCAATGATATTGTGAGGGGCGTCAAACTGTTGGATTACGCCCTGGTGCATGATGAGTACCCGTGTTCCCAGTTTGAACGCCTCGTTCATGTCATGGGTTACAAAAAGATAGGTACGGCGGTTTTCTCCGTTTTCGCCCCGGTGGATGCGCAGGATCTCGCTTTGAAGATTCGTCCGGTTTATCGCGTCAACCGCTCCAAAGGGCTCGTCAAGAAGCATAATCGCGGGATCTGCCGCCAAGGCCCGGGCCAGCCCCACCCGCTGCTGCTGACCCCCCGAAAGTTGAGCTGGACGGCGTTCCCGGAATTCTTCAGGATCCAGATTAACAAGGGTCAATAGCTCCTCCACCCGTTTTTTGATCCGTCCCCTGTCCCATTTTAGGATACGCGGTACAACGGCAATGTTGTCCGCCACCGTCATATGGGGGAAAAGACCGATCTGCTGGATTACATAACCGATGCCGCGCCGCAGAAGCACGGGATCTTTTTTCGTAATATCTTCCCCCGATACACGGACCATGCCGGAATCGGGCTCGCAAAGGCGGTTGACTATTTTAAGGAGGGTTGTTTTTCCGCTACCCGAAGTTCCCACCACCGTGATAAATTCGCCCACTTCAACGTTGAAGGAAATATGATTAAGCGCCGGAGAAAGGGCGCCCGGAAAATGCTTGCGGACATCTTTAAAAACTATGACCGGCATACCCTTAACTCCAGCGCGCCGCCCGGACAGGTATTTACGCAGAGGCCGCATCCGGCACAGTATTCGGTACGGAGGGACAGCTTTCCTTCTTTAAGCGAAAACAAGCCAAAAGGACACCGGCTAACGCAGGCGGCGCAGCTTAGGCAGTTCGAGGCGTTTAGCACCGCGCTCTTTGTCTGCAGGGGCCAGGCCGTAATCCTGTCGCCGCCGAGTTCCCTGTGGCGCCGCCGGCGGGCCCGGGAGAGGTAACAGCAATCTGTACAGCAATTACATATCGAGGTTTCGTTTGCCGTATGCATAAGTCCCGCCCTGTCGGCGTCCATAACGGCCTGTTTTGCTTCGGCCTTTGAAACCGCCCTGGAAATACCCCGGTGGGCAGGGGAATTAGGCCCGTGGCGGAAAGAGATGCACACTTCCAGCGGTTTTTCGCAGATCCCCCCTTCCGGGGCCGCTCCGGCGGCGAGGGAGCGGCAGTCGCACCGCACCAGGTAGGCCTGGCGTTTTTCATTTTCAATAAAGTCCAGGGTTTCCTGCAGGCTAAGAACAGCATCAAGGGTTGGCGGTGCGTTGCCGCGGATAGACAGGCGTTTGTAATACGCGTCAAAATACCATGCGCCAAGGTCCCGCTGGTATTCTACTTTAAGTCCGCGGTAGGCTTCAAATTCGGCAACGGCGAAAATTTCCAGGCGGGTATAGTAATCGGCGATACGGTAACGCGGACCTTCAAGGGAACATACGCCCCGCTGGTAAGCGTTGACCACAAAGTCCGGGCCGCCAACGCTACCGGCGTCTTCTGCGGTAAAGGATCCGGAGCCAAGGGCAAGGACGGCGTCCTGTTCCTGAGGGGTAACAACAATGCCGATGGTTTCCAGGGCCGCCGGAATATCCGGTACGCTGAAGAGTTCGCAAAAACGCTGCCTTGAAAGCCCGGAGCCACCCATTATCTTGTTGTCTTTAAGGAATTGTAAAAATCTTTGGCAACCTCTTCGTATTCGAGCTTGTCAATATCTACCTTTGCGTTTAGCGCCGTTATGGTGGGCGTATCGATCCGGGCATTTACGGCGTTCAGTGCGGCGGCGATCTGCGGGTGGGCGTCCAGTACATTTTGCCGCACCACCGGAGCGATGTTGTAGGGCGGCCAAACCTGCTTGTCGTCCTCCAGGAGGACAAAGAAGGGATCCGCCAGGAAACCTTCGGTGGTATATGCGGGCGCGGCGTCGGCTTCACCGGATCGGAGCACCTGGACTTTAAGGGCGCCGTCATATACCTGGGTAGACTTCCAGTTAAAGGGGCCGTAAACCTTTGCAAGGCCGGGCAGCGCGTCTTCCCGTTCGTCAAATTCACCCTGGGACGCGAAACGTATCTCCTCCGCATGACGCTGTAAATCCGAGATGCTGCGGATACCGTATTTGCCGGAGACCTCTTTCGTTACCATGATTCCCTGGCCGTCGTTGGCCTGGGCATAGTCAAGCCATACCACATCGAAACGCTTTTTGTATTCTTCCTTTACCACGCGGTAGACTTCGGCGGGATCGGTGATAAGGTCAAGTTTTAGCACCGCCAGAAGACCGGTGCCAGTATATTCGGGGTACAGATCTATACTATCCCCTATAAGAGCCGTATGTACAACGGAACTGGCAAGATCAAATTTCCGCTCCACGGCAATGCCTTCGTCTTCCAGGGCCAAGGCGTAAATTTCAGCAAGAATAAGGCTTTCGGTAAAATTTTTTGATCCGATCCGTACGGCCGTTTCTTTTTTTTCGCAGGCGGCGAATACCATCGCCACCGCAAATACCAGGGCCGCGGCAGTGTGCCATTTTCTTTCTGAATGGTTCATAAAGACACCTCCATGTATCTATTCCTATTAATACGATAGGATTTATAATATTAGCTTTGAACGCCCCTGTCAATGGAATTCCTAAAAAATCCGGCGGATTTTAACGGGTTTCCGCCAAAAAGTATCCGGGTAAGGAAATTTTCCAGCTTCGTCAGAATAAAGTCCGCTGCAATGGACAGCAGGGCAATAGAGACGCCGCCGATAAGCAAAAATTCGTTCCGCATAAGCCCCAGGCCGGTAAAAATAATCGTGCCAAGTCCGCCGCCGCCGATATATGCGGCAAGTGTAGCGCTGGCAATTATTTCCACCGCCGCCGTTTTAACCCCCGCAAGTACAAGCGGTAGGGAAAGCGGCGCCTTAATCCAAAAAAAGATGCGCCCCGCACTCATGCCCATGCCCCGGGCCGTTTCCAGTACCGCCTCCGGTATTGACGAAAAGGCAAGGGTAGTGTTGATAAGGATGGGAGGTATCGCCAGAAGAGAGAGGGCGGTAACCGCGGGCCTTAAGCCCGTTCCCATAAGAGGAACGCAGACAAAAAGCACCGCAAGGCTGGGAACGATCCGCAGCGCGGCAAAAAGGCCCGTGATTGCCGTCTTTGTACCTTCGTTTTTTGCGGCGCTTATACCCAGCGGCAAGGCGATGATTACCGCCAGGGCAAGCGAAAAACCGCTTACCGCAAGATGCTGAAAAACCGCATCAAGGTATTTTTCGCCGTTCCGTGAAAAATAATCAATAAATGGCTGCATGGCACTTCCTACTTCTTATAGTCTACGCTAGTCTGCGTAAATTTGGAATAATAGAGTTGTTTAAAACTTCAGTTTTTAAACAACAATCGCTTAAAAACAGCAAAATGCGGAGCATTTTGCAAGACTTGTTCTATAACCAACCGGGTTATTGAAAAAGTCCAATATCTTATACCCCGTAAATTTATCCTTGGCGGGTAAAGCACCACGCACCACAAAGCCCTCTTATGATCGGAGGTACCTATGAAAAGAAACTGTATTATGTGGCTTGTGGCACTGACGATCTGTTCCTGCTCCACCGAAACGGCCCTTCAGCGTCTTCTTGGAACCAGCGCCGCAGCACCGGTATTCTACGGCTGCAAAACCTCTGCCGAAGGGGAAGTAGACTTTCTCTTTTCGTCGGCAGTTACGGTCGTATCCATGTACTTTGATCCGCCCATGGAAGCGGAAGCCCTTACCCAGGGGGAAACGGTAACGATCCGGTTTGAAACTTCCCAGCCCGGAGGTTCCAGGATCACCGCAGATATGCTGGTGGAAGACAAGAACAAGAACACCCTTAATATTCTGGTAAATTTCAGAACCCGGAATAACCGGATGCCGGATTTTGTTATTAACGAGATCCGTACAAGCTATACCAAACCTAAGGTTGAATTTATTGAACTAAAAATGCTGCAAGCGGGAAACCTGGGGGCCCTGCGGCTTTTTGCGGCCTACGACAAAGATAAAGAAGCGATTTTTGAATTTCCTCCGGTAGAAGTAAAGGCCGGGGAATACGTGGTGGTTCATACCCGAAGCATCGAAAGCGGGCTGGTTGACGAAACCGGAACAAGGCTAAGCGAATCCAAGGGAACCGATGCAAGTTCCGGCCGGGACTTCTGGATCCCCGGGACTCTTAAAATCCACAGCACCAACACAATCTATGCCATGGATCAGGATGACCGGATTATAGACGGAATTTTGCTGGTAAACAGCAAATACCCCTGGAAAGAACCGGTGGCGGCGGCGGCAAATTTGCTGGTAAGCCAGGGGGCCTGGAGCGGAGGGAGCAGCGATGAAGCGGTACTTAGCGACGACGCAACCGTCACCCGGACAATTTGCCGGGGATCCCGGGACAGCAACAGCTCCGCCGACTGGTACATTACCGTTACCAGTGGCGCCACGCCGGGGGGGCCTAATAATCCGGGCCGCTACAGGTAGTTTTTGATAAGCGCTTCGATTTCGTTCTTGGGCAGGGCGCCGGATTGTTGATGCACCGGTTTACCGTCCTTGTATACTATCAAGGTGGGTATGGATACAATGGTATGCTGAGCGGCAAGACTGTTCTGTTCGTCCACATTGATCTTGCCCACCTTAAGCTTGCCCTGGTATTCATCGGCGATCTGCTCAATAAAGGGGGCTATCATCCGGCAAGGGTTGCACCAGTCTGCCCAAAAATCCAGAAGTACCGGTACAGAGGATTTTAGTACCTCGGCCTCAAAATTTTCGCTTGTGATAACAAATTCTTTACTCATACTTATTAGTATAAACAAAAATCGCTTACATGCCTAGGATCCCCGTTGCACTTTTGGATTTTTTGCCCAGGCGCCTTTGCGCCCTTCGTGCAAAAAATCCCGGTTAACGGGGCTCCTTGCTGCGGACTCTCGCCGGGTTCATGGTATTCCCGGTGATCATTCCCGATGGACGGTTCCCTTATTTTACAGTATTATATAGTAAGATGATAGAACTCTTGGCGCCCGCCGGTTCCCAAGAAGCCCTGGATGCGGCCATAGCGGAAGGGGCGGACAGCGTATACCTGGGACTTAAGGCCTTTAACGCCCGGATGCGAAGCGCCAACTTTGCCTATTCGCAGTTTGAAGGAGCCCTCCGTTCCCTTCACCGCATGGGCCGCAGGGTATACGTTACGGTGAACACCGTTTTTGAACAGCGGGAGGCCGACCGGGTTTACCAGCTATTACAGTACCTTGCTGCTTTGGGGCCCGATGGAATAATCGTCCAGGACTTTGGCGTACTAATGATGGCCCAGGATTTTCCAAACCTTAGACTTCACGCCTCTACCCAGATGAACATAGCCTCCGCCCGGGGCGCCAATGCGCTGTCCAAATACGGGGTATCCCGGGTAGTGCTTGCCCGGGAACTTACTTTGAAAGAAATAAAGGGTATCCGGGAAAATACAAACATGGAACTGGAGGTATTTGTCCACGGCGCCCTTTGTGTCAGTGCGTCAGGACTGTGCCTGTTTTCCAGCTACCTGGGGGGAAAGTCCGCCAACCGCGGGCTGTGTACCCAGGCTTGCCGGCGCCTGTACCGGGCCGGGGAAGAAAAAAACAGGCCCGGAGTGTTTCAGGGCACCGCGATCCGGGACACCGCGTTTCAGGATACCGGTCCCAAACTTGCCGCCGCGGGGAATACCAAGGTCAGGGATGGGGCGTACTACTTTAGTCCCAACGATTTATCCCTTATTGCCCGGATCCCGGATCTCGTGGAAGCGGGGGCGGGAATTTTTAAAATAGAAGGAAGGATGAAAAGCGCCGAATATGTTGGGACGGTGGTTTCGGCCTACCGGAGGGTGATCGACAGCCTGGGCGGCGGAGAAGACGAGTACCGGCGGGCCCTGGAAGAAGCTCAGCGGATCCTAAAAAATGACTTTGGCCGGCCTAAAACAGAATTTTTTACCGGCCTGGGTTTAAAAACGGAATCTGCAGAAACAGTCTATGCCGGAGCCGGCCATACCGGGACCGGAGGCGCTGTGGTTCCCGGCTGGTTTAATCCCGGCCAGGATGGGGGCACCGGCATAGGGCTGGGAAATATCCTTAGCGTCTCCGGGGCCGGTTCTGCCAGGCGCGCCCTGGTCAGGCCGGGACTAAGCCTTATACCGGGGGACACCATACGGCTTCACCGGTCCGATGATTCGGAACGGCGCTCGTACAAGCTAAACCTGGTCGAAGCTTCCGGCAAGGACGGGTATTGTATCCCGGTTCCCGAAGGTTTTGGCCCGGGGGATTCGGTGTATTTAATTCAAACCAGGGCCATGACAAAACGGTATCCCCGGGTTATCCCCGGCGATTTAAGCCCCTTTAAAAGATTGCCCGGCCGGGACCGGGCGCCGAAACCGCCGGAACCAGGGAAGGCGGCATCAGCCCTGCTCCGGAGATCGGACCGGAAAAAAAACAAGGCCCTTCCGGGGCTTCCCGAAGGTTTTTATGCGGCCCTGGCGTCGGTGGAGGATCTGTACATAGCCCAATCGATCCGGCCCGCCGGGGTGATCCTACCCGTACATCCAAAAACTGTCCGGGCCCTGCTACATACACGGGACCTCCCCTTTAAGGCCCATGAGATTATTCTTACCCTGAATCCTTATTTTCCCCAGGGGGAAGATGCGTTTCTGGAAGATGCTCTGGGGAAGCTGGAAGAACGGGGATACCGCCGCTTTATCCTAAACAATCCCGGTCATTTTTCATTTTTTTCTAAATCCAAAGAACAAACCCTTCTTATCGCGGGACCCTGGCTGTATACCTTTAACGGCTGGTCCGCCGCCTTTGCCGCATCTCTGGGCGCCGGCGCCATTGTCAGCCCCCTGGAAAACAACAGGCAAAACCTTGAAAAAACCATGGCCCCCAAGGTACGGTCTTCGGTTTTGGTTACCCTTTTTGCCTGGCCGCCCCTATTCCAGATCCGCGGTGACCTTAGTGCGATGTACGGATTTACACATTTTACCGGAACCAGAGACGAATCCTTTTCCATGATAACAGGACCGGAACATACCGTGGTTATCCCCGATACACCCTTTTCAATAGTGGATAAAACGCCCTTTTTGCTGGCCGCAGGTTTTCGCCGGTTTATTCTCGATTTTTCCGCCGGTACATATACCGGCTCCTTTCCCCTTAAAAAGAAACTGTACCGGGAAGTGGTACAAGCCGCCGCCCAGGGGCTTTCTCTTTCGGGGGTTTCCCGGTTCAACTGGAAAGACGGATTTTTTACCAAAACAGAAGAATCTCCTCCCACCCATAGGGCAGATTCCCCCAAAAAACCCGGTTAAAGCAGGAAGCCGCTCCACGCCATATAGATAAACGTAGGGGAGATCCCTACGCGGAGGGCCCTGGGTCCGCCGGACTTTATGATGCGGAGGCATTATGAATAATCTTAACTCAATTTTAATCGAAGGGAATCTGGTTCGGGACCCCCTGTTCCGTACCACCCCCAAGGGAACGCCGGTTTGTACTTTTACCCTTGCCTCCAACCGTTTCTTTAAACAAGATTCAGGATTGGAAAAGGAAGTTGGTTTCTTTGATGTGGAAACATGGGCAAAATTGGCGGAAAACTGCAGCAATCTTGGACACAAGGGCAGGGGCGTCCGGGTGGTAGGCCGGCTTAAACAAGAACGGTGGAATGGTTCGGATGGAAAAGCCCATTCCAAGGTAACCATCGTGGCGGAACATGTGGAATTCCGGCCGGATTTTAAGAAAACAGAAGGATCCTTGGAAACCACGGCGCTTTTTCCGGAAAGCTCCCCCCATGAAACGGGTCTGCCCGCGGAGGCCCCTGTGGAGGCGGCGTTTCGGGAACTTGAACCGGTAACATTCTAGGGTCCTGCGCCCTGTAAACCATGGCCTGTGGACGGCGGCATACCGGCCGCAGTCCACAGGCTGTCTTGCGTTCAGGAGCCCGATCCGCCGCCGGATCCTTGCCGGGGCTTCTTGCCGCCGGGCTCTACCCCGGATTTCCTCGCCGGGGATTCTATACCGGCCTGGAAGTCAGTAGTTTAACCAAATACAGCTTAATGTACAAGAACAGGGCGTTCTGCTCGCCTATATTCCTAAGCCCCGAGGCGCTTTCTATGATGGAACCGGTCATTTTATCCAGGGTGTCCCGGTTAACAGTAGCGTTTTTTTGAAAACGCCGCATGTGGCGCAGCCTGTCCCGTACCAGGGAATTTACATCCTCCACCAGGTTGCTTTTTGCCTGTTTGTTAAGAAGTTTTCCCCAGCGGAAGATAAGT
>JAISOA010000163.1 GCA_031275945.1 Spirochaetaceae bacterium | reverse complement strand
CCCCGAAACTGGTACTGGTCCTGGGCTGTTCCACCGGCTATGGCCTTGCAAGCCGCATTGCCGCCGCCTTTGGATACGGTGCCGCCACGGTAGGAGTTTCCTTTGAAAAAGCCGGCTCTGCTTCAAAACCCGGAACCCCCGGCTGGTACAACAACCTGGCCTTCGACACAGAAGCGAAAAAAGCGGGGTTGGCCGCCGCAACCCTGGACGGGGACGCCTTTTCCGGCGAAATGAAAACAGAGGCGGCAAAGGCCCTGCGGGAAACCGCCGCGGCCGCGGGAATTCCTCCTAAGCTCGATCTTGTTATTTACTCCCTGGCGTCTCCGGTACGAACGGACCCTAAAACGGGGATTATGTACCGTTCCGTGATTAAGCCCATAGGCGGCGCCTATTCGGGGGATACCTTGGATGTGATGACCGGCGAAATCAAATCCGCATCGGCGGAAAGCGCCACGGAAGAAGAAGTTGCCCATACCGTTAAAGTAATGGGCGGAGAAGATTGGGAGCTGTGGATCCAGGCGCTTGCCGCGGAGGGACTTCTGGGCCCATCCGCCAGAACCCTTGCCTACACCTACCTGGGGCCGGAACTTTCCTGGGCCATCTACAAAAACGGAACCATAGGCCGGGCCAAGCAGGATCTGGAACGGGCGGCGGCGGCGATAAACCAAAGCGGCAGCGCCCGGGCCTGGATATCGGTAAACAAGGCCCTGGTAACCAGGGCAAGCGCCGTTATTCCCATCATCCCTTTTTATGTGTCATGCCTGTTTAAGGTTATGAAAGAAAAGGGCCTTCACGAAGGATGCATTGAACAAATAGTCCGGCTCTACAAAGACCGGCTGTATGCCGGGGAGGCGGCCGCGGATCCCGCCAGGGTTCCCGTGGACAGTGAAGGACGGATCCGCATTGATGACTGGGAAATGCGGGAAGACGTGCAGAAAGAAACGGTGGATCGCATGGGCAGGGTAAGGGCGGAAAATGTCCGGGAACTAACCGATGTGGAGGGTTTTAAGCACGATTTTCTTGAAGCCCACGGATTCGACGTGCCGGGGATCCGGTATGAGGCCGATGTGGATCCTTCGGGAATTTAGCGGAAAGAAATTGTAACTCGGAGAGAAATACATGGACGAAAAAATTATTCTAACGTTGATAGATAAATTTTCCGGGGGTAATATCGGCGAGCTTGATCTAAGCGACGGAAACAGCCGGCTGATACTGCGAAAGGAAGCTTTTTCGGCCCCTCCGGCGGCCCGCGAGCCGGTACATCTGGGCTTTCCCGCGCCGCTTGTGCAGCATCCGGCGGCTTCGGATTCTTCGGGATCCGGTCAAAGCGGCGCCGCCCAGGAGCCGGCGGGGGAATTTATTACCAGCCCCATCGTGGGCACCTTCTATCCTTCACCAAGCCCCGATGCCCCCTCTTTTGTGCGGCCCGGATCCAAAGTTAAGGCGGGCGACACCCTGTGCATCCTGGAGGCAATGAAAATGATGAACCATTTGGAGGCGGAATTTGACTGTGAAATTATCGCCGTTAAAGCCGCCGGAGGAGATCTGGTCGAATTCGGCCAGGAACTTTTTGAAGTAAAACGGCGGAGTTAAACTTTGCAGGATCTGTACACATGATAAAACGGCTTCTTATCGCCAACCGGGGAGAAATCGCCGTGCGGATTATCCGGAGCTGCCGGGAAATGGGCATTGAAACGGTGGCGGTCTATTCCACCGCCGACAAAGACAGCCTCCACGTAAGGCTTGCCGGAAAAGCGATCCGCATTGGCCCCCCTCCTTCGGCAAAAAGTTATCTCCGTAAAGAAAGCCTTATCATGGCGGCCCTTCATTCGGGCTGCGACGCGATCCATCCCGGAGTGGGGTTTCTTTCGGAAAACGCCGAATTTGCCCGGCTGGTCCGGAACCAGGGCCTTATCTTTATCGGCCCGGATCCGCAGGTAATAGAACTGCTGGGCGACAAAGTCATGGCCAGGACCACCGCGGAAAAATACGGCTTGCCGGTTACACCGGGAACCGGAGCGGTGGGCCCGGGGGCCGGCGCCCAGACCGCCGGTTCCGGGGGCGGCGTTTCCGGCGGGAACACGGAGGGAGCGGAGGAAGCTGCGGCGAGGCTGGGCTTTCCGGTGATCATCAAGGCCGCTGCCGGAGGCGGCGGCAAGGGGATGCGGATAGTCCATAAACCGCAGGACCTGGCGGAAAATATCCGCATCGCCAGATACGAAGCGGAAGCCAACTTTTCCGACGGCACGGTGTTTATCGAGAAGTATCTGGAAAATCCCCGGCATGTGGAACTTCAGATCATTGCGGACAGAACAGGGAACGTGGCGGTACTGGGCGAACGGGATTGCTCGGTGCAAAAGAACCACCAGAAGCTTATCGAAGAAAGCCCCTCGCCGGGGGTAACGGACGGTATGCGCAGAGCCATGATAGCCGGGGCGGTTCCCCTTTTTAGGGAACTAAAATACCAGGGGGCAGGGACCATAGAATTTCTTGTGGAAAAGGATGCATTTTATTTTATGGAAGTGAATGCCCGGGTCCAGGTGGAGCATCCGGTAAGCGAGTTTGTTAGCGGCGTTGACATTATCCGGCAACAGATCCTTGCCTGCACCGGGAACCCCATGGAACTTGATCCCGAAGCGGTTAAGCTGCAGGGCTGGTCCATAGAATGCCGGATTAACGCCGGGGCCCCCGGAAAAATCAGCCGGCTGGAGATTCCCGGCGGGCCGGGGGTCCGGTTTGATTCATTTCTTTATACCGGCTGTTCCGTACCCCCCCACTACGATTCCATGGTTGGCAAGCTTATCGTTCACGGCAAAGACCGTCCCCATGCACTGGCCAGGATGGACAGGGCCCTGAACGAACTTTGTATTGAAGGGATCCCCACCAATATCAACCGGCAAAAACGGATCCTGAATCACCCCGGTTTTCAATCCGGCCGGTTTGGAACTTCTTTCTACGAAGAAATACAGGAAGATATCGAAAAGGAATTACAGAATGGCCAGTGAAACCGGTAAACAGAAAAAAAACTGTCCCCGCTGCAAGATCTCCTATGACGAAGGGGCCGTTGCCGCCGCCCTTATGACCTGCCCCGCCTGCGGCTATCACTACCGGATGGAACCCGCGGAACGCATTGCTTGCATCGCGGATCCGGGAAGTTTTGTTGAATTTTCCGCCAACCTTAGATCCCTTAACCCCATTGATCTTTCCGGTTACGAAGAAAAGCTTTCGGAAGCGGAAGCAAAGGCCCGGATGAAGGATGCGGTGGTTACCGGAACTTGTACCATCGAAGGGAAGCCCCTTATATTGGGGCTTATGTCCTTTCAGTTCATGGGGGGGTCCATGGGATCCGTGGTGGGAGAAAAAGTCAGCCGGGCCTTACTGAGGGGGGCGGAAGAGCGGCTGCCCGTTCTTATCTACACAACCTCAGGAGGCGCCCGGATGCAGGAAGGGATATTTTCCTTGATGCAAATGGCAAAGACCTCCAGCGCCGCGGCAGAACTTGACAAAGCGGGGGTGCCCTTTTTTATTATGCTCTGCGACCCCACCACCGGGGGGGTTACCGCATCCTTTGCTATGCTGGCGGATGTGATCATGGCGGAACCCGGTGCCCTTATAGGCTTTGCGGGCCCCCGGGTCATTGAAGGAACCATACGGCAGAGCCTTCCGGAGGGATTCCAGCGGGCCGAATTCCAACTGGAAAAGGGCTTTGTGGACATTATTGTACCCCGGGGGGAACAGCGGCGGGTTATTTCTACCCTCATCGGCTTTCACAGGAGTGACCATGGGCGAGCTTGAACGCAAAGTACAGGAATTAAAGAAACTTATTGAACATGCGGGGCTGGATGCAAAGGAGGAACTGGCCCTGCTGGAAACAAAAATTCAATCCCAGTCAAAGACCGAGACGGTATGGAAACAGGTGGAACTGGCCCGGCACCCTGAACGGCCCTATGCCATGGATTATATTAACCGGATCTTCGACAATTTCATCGAACTCCATGGCGACCGCGCGTTTGGGGACGATCCTTCCATTGTGGGGGGCATTGGCCTGCTTGGTTCCCGGCCGGTTACGATTCTGGCAAACCAAAAGGGCCGGAACCTTAAAGAGAATGTCCGCCGGAACCACGGCATGGCCAACCCCGAAGGGTACCGCAAGGCCCTGCGGCTGGCCAAGGAGGCGGAAAAATTTCACCGCCCCATAGTTACCCTGGTAGACACCGCCGGAGCCTATCCCGGTCTGGGGGCGGAAGAACGGGGTATCGGGGAAGCCATTGCCCGCAACCTCCGGGATTTTAGCCAGCTCTTAACCCCGGTAATCTGCATTATCATCGGCGAGGGGGGATCCGGAGGCGCTCTGGGCCTGTGTGTGGGAGATAAAATCTACATGCTGGAAAATGCCATTTATTCGGTGATCAGTCCCGAGGGCTGCGCGTCCATACTGCTTCGGGACGCATCCAGAGCCAAGGACGCCGCGGTAATGCTCCGCATCACCAGCAGCGAACTTCTTGACTTTAAGGTAATTAACGGAATTATTCCGGAACCTTCCGGAGGGGCCCAAACCAATCCCGGCGAAACCGCCGACGCCATAAAAAAGATACTGGTACAGGATCTGGACGATCTATGCAGCAGGCATCCCGAAGTACTGGTACGTTACAGAAACCAGAAAATCCGCAAAATCGGCCATTGGAACGAAGCAGCCGGGATGTAGTGCCCTGCCACCGCGGTCCAAACAAGCGGTAATCCCGTATCCGGGAATCGTAGGAAATACTATTGCGGGCATACCTGTTTTTTACTATACTCTTTCTATGGTAGAAAACCCACGAATACGGTCGGACCTCTTCGCTATGGGTTTTTTCTTGATTTTTTTAGCCGCCGCCTTATCGTGCAGCACCCTTTCGTCAAATTCCGCCGCCAGGATCCCCATAACCAAACGGGGAAAAATGTCTACCGTTGTGCTTGCCCTGGTAGAGCGGCAAAACTATATCTTTGACGGAACCCAAACCTTTGTTCATCCCGACGGCCTGGTTTTTTATTTTATCATTTATCCCCAGGATCACACGGAGGCCTATCCGTCCATACGGCAGTACCAAAATTTTACGATAAACGGGGAGCCCTATTGGCAAAATGCCTCGGGTACCTACGATTCGCATACGATCATCTATAATGAAAAACTGTTTGAAGAACAGGAAAGCGCCGCCTTTGCCAAAATTTCCATACGGAAAAATTCTGCCGCCTTGATACAAAAGACGGTTATCTGCGGCGCCCCGCTGCCGGCCCGGGGGTTGATCCTGTATCCCCTTTTTTTTGGCTTTAACCAGAACCTGGAAGAATTCGAATTCCGGTTCAGGATCCAGGATATTAAAAAAAATATTGACTAATTTACTCAACTGTTTTACCATAGGGCACCGGTTTCTTATGGTACCGTACTCACACTAGAGTTGTTCAGAAACTTTAGTTTCTGAACAGCAAGCACTTGAAAATAGCAAAATGCAGAGCATTTTGCAGGACTTGTTCGAGAACCAAACCGGGTTCTTGAGCAAGTCTAATTTTCTCCAAGACAAGATTACCAAATCTACCGGCGAAATACTGAATAAATTTGAAGCCCTTGATTCGGAGGTAAAAACCGTTTCCGGTCAGGAAGAGAGCATCAAGAACGCCATGGAAAAACAGAATACACGGAGCCGGCAAATTCTAGAGACCACAGGGGATCTTACCAACATTACTCAAATGGTGAAAGGCGGATCCACAGAGATGCTTGCGGAAAGCAAAGAGGTTGTCCATGAAAGCAAAAATCTTGGGGCGGTAATCCAGAAAATCGCCGGTGGGATAAACGAAATGGCCGCCGGGCGGAACAGATCAATAGAGTTGTTCGGAAACTTCAGTTTTCCGAACAAATTCCGCTAAAAATCGCAATTTCGCAGCCGTAAGGCGAGAAATTGCAAGGCTAATGAGACAACTAACCGGGTTGTCGAACAAGCCTACTGTTTCTTCGACCCGGCTTCGAATGAAATCTTCTTGGAGGAATCAAGATGCGAAAATTATATGCCGCGCTTTTGGTTATGTCCCTTGCCGCCTGTACGGCCAAAGACGATGAAACGGTGTTAACCCTGGGGGTCATGCCCTCCATGGATTATCTGCCCCTGGCCGTGGCCCTGAAAGAGGGCTACACGGATCAGCTG
>JAISOA010000088.1 GCA_031275945.1 Spirochaetaceae bacterium | reverse complement strand
TGGCCCCCTCCTGCATCTCTATGATGGCCCGGAAAGGCTGACCCTGTACAAAAAACACCCGTATATCCGCCACCCCGTCCTGATCTGCGTCGTACTCGTATTCTTTAAGTAAGCCGCTTTGGTACAGGGTTCTGGACTCGACAATACCGTCGTGATCGGCGTCTTCAGTAATAACACCGGAAAAGTATAAAAGGTTTCGGCCCAGGGCATCTCGTTCTTCGGCGCCCCTAAGCAGGGCCCGGACCGTCACCACCAGTTCCCTGTCCAGTTCCGGCACAAGAAGTTCCTCCGCCGCCCTGCTTCCGTCTACGAGTCCCAGGTTCAAAGCTGCGGGAAGCGAAGCGGCCTTGGGGTTTCCCAGGGCGCGGTATGCGGCCACATAAAACCGGGCCTGGTCTTTCTCCCATATAAAAGGAGCGGCCCGGTAGGCCAGTTCCGGATCCGCGGTAATCAGCACGGGAAGCCGGCGCAGGGCCGTATCCAGGAGCAGCCGGATTTCGCTGTCCCCTTCTTTTCCGGCGGCGTAGTCAAAAAGAAGTACCACCGGTTCCGGGCGCCGGGGAAAGCGATCCATAATCAGCGTCAGATTCCGGCGAAACTCCCCATCCAATCCCAGCCCCCTCAGGGCCCGGCATCTCCAGTAATAGGTTTCATAGGCTTCTTGCCGGCAGCTTTGAAGCGCCCTAAGGGCCGCTTCAAAATTGCGCAGCTCCGTTAAGGTTTGGGCCTCCAGAATCCGGGCCTCGCCGGGGCTGTACCGGGCCCAGCGCATTGTTTCCAGGGCCAGGCGGCACCCTTCCAGGACGGAAAAACGGGAACGGCCCGCCCGGGACCGGACCAGGGCTAAAAGATATGAAAGGTCCGAAGAGGCGTCCTGGTAATCGGCTCCCCGTTCCAGAGCCGCCAGGGCTTCTGCGGTTCTGCCCAGGGCCAGTTCTTTTTCCGCCCAGTCAAGGTACCGCAGGGCAATGGCGGTGTCTCCGGTTCCGGGGAAAACCCCTGGTTCCTGAATTGCAGACGGGAAAGGAGGAACCTGAGCGTCAAGGGAAAAGCACAAACACAAAAAAAGAAAAAATTGTACCATTTTTTTCACTATTTGTTCTTCCTGTATTTAAAAGCCCCCGCCGCTGTTATCCGCGCGTGTGCGATAGGCCTGTTACTTGTGCTTGCGCTCTTCCTTTGGCGGCAGATTCAACAGGACCCGGACTTCTTCGTCCCCCAGGGTTTCCTTGATCAGCAGCGCGTCGGCCAATTTTTCCAGGTCCTTTTTATGTTCCTCCAGGATCCTTTCCGCCTGGATCCGGGCTCCTTCCAGTATATGTTTAACGGCGCTGTCAATACGCCTGGCCGTTTCCTCGGAATAATCCTTGTGCCGGGCAATTTCTTTGCCAAGAAAGATAGGCTCGTCTTCCTGGCCGTAGGTAATGGGTCCCAGTTCTTCGGCCATGCCCCATTCGCAGACCATGCGCCGGGCCATATCTGTGGCTTGTTCCAGATCCTGCTTGGTTCCGGTGGTGGTTTCGCTGTAGAAGAGCATTTCTGCGGACCAGCCTCCGTAACAGATGACAATGCGGTCCTTAATCCAACCCCGGGTCCTGCTGTAGCTGTCCTCTTCCGGAAGCGACATGGCCATACCCAGGGCCCGGCCATGGGGAACAATGGTAACCTTATGCAGGGGATCGGCGTTCTCCAAGAAATAGTGCAGCAACGCATGGCCCGCTTCGTGAACGGCGGTCATGCGCCGTTCCTTGTCGGACATTACCAGGGTTTTCCGGGCCACCCCCATAAGGACCTTGTCTCGGGCGTCCTCCAGATCGGTCATCTCCACCGCGGCCTTGTCTCTGCGGGCGGCAAAAAGGGCCGCTTCGTTAATCAGGTTGGCAATTTCCGCCCCGCTCATTCCCGGAGTGGCCCTGGCTACCCTGGTCAGGTCTATGCTTTCCGCCAGGGGAATCTTCGCTGCATGTATTTTAAGGATCGCCTCCCGTTCTTTAATATCCGGCATGGCTACGATTACCTGGCGGTCGAACCTGCCCGGCCTAAGCAGGGCCGGATCCAGCACATCGGGCCTATTGGTGGCGGCCAGAATAATTACCCCATCCTTGGAATCAAAGCCGTCCATTTCTACCAAAAGCTGGTTTAGGGTCTGTTCCCGTTCATCGTGGCCCCCCCCGTAACCGGCTCCCCGGGTTCGGCCTACGGCATCCAGTTCATCGATAAAGATGATGCAGGGGGCGCTGCGGCGGCCCTGATCAAACAGGTCTCTAACCCGGCTGGCTCCAACGCCGACAAACATTTCCACAAAATCCGACCCCGACATGTGAAAAAAGTTTACCCCCGCTTCTCCCGCCACCGCCTTGGCCATAAGGGTTTTGCCTGTGCCGGGCATGCCCACCAGAAGAACCCCCTTTGGAATCCGGGCCCCCATTTTGGTGAATTTTTGGGGATTCTTAAGAAAGGAAACCACCTCTTGAAGTTCGTATTTGGCGTCGGCCTGACCGGCCACATCCGAAAAGGTAATCTTCTTTCCGTCATCGTGGTACCGTTTGGCCTTGCTTTTTCCAAATTGGAAGGCCCGGGAGCCGGTCCCCTGCATATTTCTGAACATAAAAACGATAAGTCCCAGGCCTATAAGCCAGGGAAGGGTCTGAAGCACGATACGCCAGGGAAGCGAATCTCCCGTAACCCCGGTAATAATAATATTTTTAGCCCGCAGTTCCGGCAGCAGGGCAGGATCCATATAGGGAATGGCTGTTTTAAACCGGACTGTTTCCCCTCCCTGGGTCCGGCGTTCCCCTTCGATTCTGGTGTTGTCAAAAATCTTTACCCTGGTAACCTCGTTTCGCTCCAGGTACTGAAGGAAATCCGAATAGGCGGCTTCCTGTACCGTCTGGTCGTCCCGAAAAAAATAAAAGGCAAAAAGACCCGCCATGGCAAAAAAGAAAAGCAGGGCAAAGGGATTTGGTTTTCCGCCGGTATATATAGGTCTAATAGGCTTGTTTTCTTTTTGATTGTCGTTCTGGTTTAAAGGCATTCAACCTCCCCATATTACCGGATCATAAAATATGACATATTATTCCGGTTTCCTTCCCGTTTCCAGAAAAGGCCCTTTTGCTCCAGCAGTGCGGCCGTTCCCTGCCTGTCTTCGGCAAGAACGCCGGCGCCCCAGGCTCGCAGGACCACCGGATATTCGGCAAAAAAACCTGTTTCCTCCCCAGGGGGACGGGTATTGAAGGCCCCTACCGTAAACGCTTCAAGCTTATAGAGTCCCGGCTTTTTAATCAACACCGCAAAACCTGCCTCGTGCAGGACCCGCACTTTATTTTTAACCGACACAAAGCCGCCATTGTTTTCCAGGCGGCAGGATCCCAGATCGCCGGCGGTACTATGTCCCCCGGCAAAGGTCCGCAGGGTTTTTAACCGGGGATTTTTTATGCCCGTGCCCAGGGCGTCAATGGCGGCAAAAAGGGCCCTTTCCCGCAGTATCTGTGGTGGGGAAAAAAACTGTGCCGCCTTAAGCCGGAATTCCTCCCCCCGGATCTCCCAGGGAAAGCGTTTCTCCGCTTCCTCTGTTAAAAAGGCCGCTCTCATACGCTGGGTTTCCCCCAGGGTTTTTACCGGTTCCCGCCAGTGGGGAAAGTAGCGGTCCAAGAACGGGATAAGCCTGCGCCGGACCCTGTTTCTAAGGAACCGCTCGTCGGTATTGGAAGAGTCGGTGCGGTAGTGGAGTCCCCGGTGCCTTAGGTATGCAAGGACCTCCGCCCGGTTTAGGCACAGCAGGGGCCGTTTAATCTTACGGTTTTCATTAATCTGCCCCAGCCCTCCAAGCCCCTGGGGGCCTGAACCCTTGATACAGCCCATAAGGATATTTTCAATGTGGTCGTCCGCGGTGTGGGCAATAAGGATCCATTCGGCCCCTATTCGTTTTGCTTCTCGCCGGAACGCCCCATGGCGGAAATGTCTGGCGGCCCCTTCGATGCCGGTTCCCTTTTCCCGGGCATAGGTTTTCACCAGTCCCGGAGGAAGGTCAATACAGGTAAGGGGTATGTCCAGGGCGCCGCAGAGGGAAGAAACCGCTTCCTCATCAGCGGTACATTCTTCCGCATGCCGTATGTTGTGGTTTACATGGATGGCCCGTAATACAAAGGGGAATTCCCCGGCCTCCGGGGAACGGGGCCCGGCTTCCCGCCGGGCATCGCGCAGGGCCGCCAGGGCTGCGGCCATGGCGGTAGAATCGGCCCCGCCGGAAAGGGCCGCCAAGAACACCGGATTTTTCCGGGGAATTTCACCGGGAACGGGGAGCAGGCCGGAGGCCACCAGGGCTTCAAAAGATCCGGCAAACTCCCCAGCGGTTTTGTTTCCGGCTATTTTTCGGCCTTCTTGTCGGTTCCCGCAGAAGCGGCGGCAGTTCCTGCGGGAGCGGCGACCGCTTCAGCGACCGTTTCTTCCGCCGCCGGGGCCGCTTCGGCTTTGGCAAATTTCACCAGCGCCACCACCTGATCGGGGTTGGAAACCAGTTTAACCCTTTCGTTTAGGGCCAGGTCCCGGACATGGATTGATTGGTTAACCTTTAGCCCCGTAATGTCCACATCAATCCGTTCGGGAAGATCCCGGGGAAGACATTCAACTTCAATATCGTGCAACGGGGTTTCCAGAACACCCCCCTCCCTGACGCCGATAGGGGTTCCGTGGATATGGACGGAAACCTTGGCCCGGAGGATCGTATTGCCTTCGATTTCGTAAAAATCAACATGGAGGATGCTTCCGTCCCTAATGTCCCGCTGGGTATCCTTCACAAAGGCTTCGTGGATTTGCCCGTTCACCTCTACCTTTACGATGGTACTTTCGGAAACACCCTTAACATTGTTCATAAAATCCCGGGCATCCAAATCTATGGAAAGGGGTTCGCTCTTACGGCCATAGATTACCGCCGGAATACGGCCCAGCCGCCTGAGTTTTCTGGCCTCGCCGGATCCGCCGTTTACCCGGTTCCGGGCTGAAAAAACAACCTGACTCACGTACTACTCCTTAATTTCGTAAACGTCCGGAATACTCCCGGTATTTTAGACCCATGTGCCGGCCGTCTTGACTATCCAGCCCTGCGGCCGGTGTATGCTGGGACGACAGGGGTCGAACCTGTGCATGCCGGAGCCAAAACCCGGTGGCTTACCACTTGCCTACGTCCCAAGGGAATGGTGGACCCTTTATCTAGTGTAACCATACCCTAAAAGGGAAGCCTTGCACAAGGGTATATTCCATAAGATGTGGGGTTTTTAGGAAGAAGCGCCCGGTAATCCCGCCCGGCTTTAAAAGCAGGGCGGCGTTGCTTTAAGGCCGGCTTTAGCGTTTTATATTTCCACCGAAGGGTCGTCCTGGACATTTCCCGAATCGTATTTTTCCAGAATCTTTTCCTGCAGTTCCGCCCTAAACCCGGGGTGAATGGGATGGGCCACATCCTTGTACTCGCCGGTCCGGGTTTTCCGGCTTGGCATGGCTATAAATACCCCACTTTTTCCCTCGATAATTTTTACATTATGAACCACAAAGCAGTCGTCAAATGTAACCGTTACATAGGCCTTAAGCTTTCCCTCTCCCGCCACTTTTCGAACACGAATATCGGTAATCTCCATGGCTCTCTCCTTGTTAGGTTCGGCTCTATTGTACTCCCTGTTTTATCCCCGATGCAAGAAAAAACGTTGCCTGAAGCGCATAAGGAGCCTTTCGGAGCCGGTTTTTTGCCGCCGCCGCATTTTCCGGGGTATTAAAAACGGCAAAACAGGTTGAACCGGAACCGGAAAGGCCGGTAAATACCGCCCCGGTCTGTTTAAGGTCCTCTAGGATAGTCCTGTACGAGGTTCGTTCTCGGTCCGTTCCATGGTTTAAAAAAAGGCCCAGGAAATCGTTGGAAAAATTCCAGGTCCCCGGCGAAGGCCATTCGCCGTCCGGCGGAAGATGCTGCGGGGCTCCAGGATGGGGGGAATCTCCTCTAAGCCGATCCAGAAGCCCGTAGGCGTATCCGGTGTGGCTGCCAAAGCCGGGAAAGGCCAAAAGTATACCCAAAGGGGGGGGGGGCGAAAGGGTCTGTATCCGCTCTCCCCGGCCGCTTACCCAAGCTGCGGCGGAAACTCCGCCGGACCTGTTCCCGGCCAGGCCCGTTTCCACAAAAAAGGGGATGTCGCTGCCCAGTTCTGCCCCCAGATCCCGCAATTCGGTTTGGGAAAGCAGTCCTTCGGAGCCCCCGGAGGACCGGAACGCCGTCTTTTCCCTGGGGGCTGCGAGGGTATTCATGGCAATTAAAGCCGCCGCAGCATTAGAGGAGCCCCCGCCCATGCCGGAGCCAGGGGGTATGTGCTTGATTATCCGTACGGCGGTATTGTTCCTGTACCCCGTTTTACGGCGAAAAAGCTCCACGGCCCGGTATACCAGGTTTTTTTCCGGGGAAATATCGTCAAAGACCTGTCCGTGGCGTCTGGAAAGTTCCAAAAAAGGGCCCGCGGCCTTCATGCGAAGCCGAATGCTTCCGGTGTTTCCCCGTTGGGGAGAAAAAATCAAGGTGTCGGAAAAATCCAGGGCTGCAAAAATACTTTCCAGGTTATGAAAACCATCGGGCCGCTTTTCTTTAATTGCCAGGTGAAGATTGATTTTTCCCGGGGCTTTAATTGTGAGTTTTTTATGCGATGGTGATTGAATCATACGATATTTTTTAATATATTTGCTTGTGAATCAAGTCAAAGGCTTGACAGAAATTAAATTACTCCCTTATGTTCAGAGAGAGATTATACACATGGAGAGCCGTATGGAGGACTTTGAATTAATCCCGCTGGATAATGTTATAGAAAGCTTTGAAAATTCTCCCTGTCCCTTTATCTTGAGTGACAGCGACGAAGGGGATGAAGAGGATATGGACGAAGAAGACGACTTTGACGACATGGACGACGACTTTGACGACGACTTTGACGACGACTTTGACGATGATGACGACGATGATTTTGAGGAAGAGGACGACGATTACGACTACGAAGAGGATGTGGATTACGACGATTTTGACGAATAGCAGCGCTTCCGATTTCTTAGTCCCTTAGCCCGCCGGGGGATATACCCGTTCGGCGGGTAGCCACAATTTTTCCAACTCGTAGAATTCCCTAACCTGGGCGGTCATAAGGTGTATTACCGCCGTTCCCATATCAATGAGGGTCCATTCTTCCCCGGCGCCGCCCTTTCCATGTCCCCGGAATACGGAAAAGCCCTTTGCCAGGGCAAATTCCTTTGTATGCCGTAGCAAGCCCTGCAGATGGGTTCCGCTGCTTACCGTGGCGATGATAAAAAAATCGGTCCAGATGTGCAGCTTCCGCAGATCCAGGGCGGTAACATCCCCGCCCTTATGGTCTTCCAGCATCCGGCAGAGTTCCCGGACCTGTCTAATTCCCGGTAACAATCCGTCCATTAAAATCTCTTCCGATTATGAGGGTAAAATCCGCCTTGTATTCGGAGGCCCGTACATTGAGCCCCGGATCCAGATCCTCTTCCGGTATCTTTGATTCAAACCGGATATTTGTACACCGGATAATCCCCGCAAAGGTAGTAACCACGTTTTCCTGCCCCGTACGATCGATTATTTCTGTTTTTTCATAGTCGTTCCGTTCCGCATTTCCGGTGGCAATAACATCGTAATTAAAACCCCGGATTAATTCCGCGGTTCGGGAGGCCAGGCCGGTGGTAAGGGTTCCGTTAAGGATCTCCACGGTAAAAACCCGTTCCATAAGGGTTCCCTGGTTTTTTTGCTCCAGGCTCCGCTGGGCCTGGCGGACCACGTCTTTAATAACCGTCCCGTCGTAGTAGGGCATAAGAAGTTTCTGGCCCGAAATTTCCCGGTAGGTTCCCGCGACGCTTTGAATGCTTATCCGATCAATGTCCAGCGCCGAAAGGGATTCAAACAATCGCCGCCTGGTTATGCCGCTCATGGCGGTTTTAAGCAAAGGATAAAAATAACGGGCCACGGAGGGGTTTTTAAGCAGAACGTTTTTTTCGCCCAGGCTCCGAAGGAGCCCCAGGAAAAACCGTTCCCGGCGAAGGTTTATGTCATTCTGGGTTTCCCCGGGTAGCTCAAATTCTATGTATTGTATGCCCTTGTCGCCGTCCAGCCTGGTATTGCCGGAAGGAAACAATAGAATCTCTTCCTCGTATATTTCTATGGCGTTGGGAATAAAAATTTCCACCCCCCCGATTAGATCGATAATTTTTGCCAGTTTCTCTTTTTCAAGCACCACCGAATAGTTTATGGTCAGATCCAAGAGTCCTTCGATTTCGAGCTGCAGGGGCTTGATATTGGCCGGATCGTAGGCCGAATCGATTCTGTCCACCCTGTCCTGGGTCTTTAAAATTAATCCCACGTCTCCGGGGATCGCTATGGCCGCAGCCCTGTTGTTGAGGGGAGAAAACATTACCACATAGGCGCCCAGGGGTTTTCCTTCCCCCTCAAGGATAAACAGAATGTTGATTACATTTTCGCTGGCCAGGGCTTCTTCGATGGGGTCGGACCGGAACACATTCAAGGTAAGTAAAAAACCCGCCACGCACAGCAACGCTATGGCAAGAAGCAGAAATAGACTGGCGTCGGCTTTGATTGTTCGTTTCATGGAGTTTCCCCGTTTTTTCCGGCTTTATCCAGGAGTTCGAGGGTTTCTTCCGCCACCTCCAGCCCCCTTGCTTTAAGCCAGCGGACGGTATATTCCGCCACCGCCCGTAGAAGTTCCCCGGAACCGCCGTTTTCCTGCCCGGCCAAGTCTCGAAGCCGGCTTGGTACGGCGGGCCGGGAAAATTCTATTTTATCGGCAATAAATACCGCCCTGGCCAGATCCGGCATATCTTTTTTGCCGGTGGTATGGAATGCCACCGCTTCGAGTACATCCCTATTATGTATGCCGAAATACTTCTGTAGCAATACCGCCGCCGCCCTTCCATGGAGCAAGCCGGGATTTTTTTGTTCCAGAGGAGAAATTTCTTTTCCGTCCTCTTGCGCCAGTGCAAGAAGGGCTTCCGGATCCAGGGGTTTGGCCATGTCGTGGGCTATGCCGGCAAGGTACGCCGCCCCCTGATCCAGCCCCCAGCGCCGGGCAAGGTCCCGGGCCATAAGGGCGGTATTCCGGGAATGGATAAACCGGGACGGGCTAAGGATTTCCCGGACGGCGTCTTCCACCCTAACAATACGGGACAGATCCGCCGGGACCCCCGGGGCATTTGTCTGCCCGGTTCCATAAACCGGGATGGCCCCGTAGAGACCCCGTTCTTCAATGATAAGCCGGGCCCCTGGGGGTACCAGGTACCGCCATGCTTTTTTCCGGGCGATCCGGTCCCGGACCATGGCGGAGGAAATATCCAGCACTTTGTTGTGCAGGAACCGGTGGCGAAAAGGGAAATCCGGGTTTTCCGGCTTACCGGGACCGGGAATACGCCGGGCAATGATAATATCCGCCCGCCGGGCGAGTTCTTCCGCCTGCTTCCATTTGGAAAAACCCGCCGCCAGATCATCCCCCAGGATCAACGCGGGGTGCTGTTCCGGCCTGTACCGGTCAATTATTTCTGTAAGGGTATCGATGGTATAGGATACGCCCCCCCGGCGCAGTTCCAGATCCTCCACGCTTATCCGGGGATCCCCGGTGACGGAGGCGAGAATCATATCAAGCCTGTCCTCCGGGGAAGCCTGGCAGGGGGGAGCCGCTTCCCCTAACGGCGGCTCTGCCGATGGCGGCTCGGTTTCCGCGGGCAGCGGTTTCTGTCCCTGCCGGGCGCCGGGATCGTGCCGCTTAAAGGGAGAAACATACGCGGGAACCAGGATCAGCCGGTCGAAGTGAAAGGCCAACAGTGCAGAATCCGCCAGGTACAGGTGTCCCAGGTGGAGGGGATTAAAGCTTCCCCCCAGGACGGCAAGCTTCACCCTCCCTCCCCGCCGCCGTCCGCTCCGGCGGGAGTTTCCGTTTCCGCGGTCGCTGCCGGATCCGCTTCGGCGGCTTCTGTTAGAGCGGCCAATTCCAAGGCCAGTTCCTGCAGCCCTGTTCCGGAAAAAACCGAGATTCCCAGCACCCGCTCGTCTGCATACCGGGCGCGAAGCTGCGCCAAGGCCTTTTCGGTTCCCTCCAGGTCCCGTTTTGAACCGCAAATAAGGCGGCGCTTTTTTACCAGCGGCGGGGAAAAGGCTTCAAGTTCCCGGTAAAGGGTGTCAAAGGCCCCAAGGAAGCCGGGATCCGACAGATCGATAAGAAAAACCAGGGCCGAAGCCCGGGAGATATGCTTAAGGAAGCGGATCCCCAAGCCGGCGCCCTGGGAGGCCCCTTCGATAAGGCCGGGAATATCCGCCATGACAATGTCCCGGCCATCCCGGTGCGGGAAAGTCCAGGGGCCGGAACCCAGGCTTAGGACCCCTAGGTTGGGAATTTTTGTGGTAAACGGATACGGGGCGATTTTTGGCCTGGCGTTGGTGTACTTGTCCAGGAGGGAGGATTTTCCCGCATTGGGGAAGCCCACCAGGGCCACGTCGGCCATGATCTGCAGTTCCACCTTAAGCCGGCGGAATTTGCCCGGTTTTCCCGGCAGGGCTTTGCGGGGCGCCTGGTTTACCGGGGACTTAAAATGCACATTCCCCCAGCCGCCGTTTCCTCCCGGAAGGAAAATAAAGGAGCCTTCGCGGAGGCCGCAATCCTTAATTACCGCATCCGTATCCGGATCCTTTAAGACCGTCCCCGGAGGCAGGGGAATACGCACATCGTCTCCCCGCCGGCCGTTCCGTTCCCGGCCCTCTCCATCCCGGCCGTTTTCTGCATAAAACCGGTGCTTGTACCGGAGATGGGCCAGGGTTCGAAGATTGCGGCGGACTTCAAAAACCACATCTCCCCCCCTGCCTCCGTCGCCGCCGGAGGGACCGCCCTTGGGAACAAATTTTTCCCGGCGAAAGGCAACGCAACCGTTACCGCCCGTACCGGAAGAGACCTCAATTATTGCTTCGTCGGCAAATTTTTGCATGAATGGCGGACGGCGCCGGCACTATTCCTGGATTACCGCCGCCAGTTTTCTGCCCCGCCGCTGGGTAAACGATACGGTCCCGTCTGTCAGGGCAAAGAGGGTATAATCCCCCCCGCAGCCCACATTGGGGCCCGGATGAATCTTTGTACCCCGCTGGCGGACGATAATCGTTCCGGCCCGTACCCGGGTACCCCCAAAGGTCTTAACCCCCAGGTACTGGGGATTAGAATCCCGCCCGTTTTTTGCACCGCTTCCGCCTCTTTTCCGCGCCATATCAGTTCCTCCGTTCGTTCTGAATCGTCATGGTACAGTTTTTGGGGAATTCCCCGGCCACCGAATGGAGCCCCTCCACAAGAAAAGCCCCGGCGGCGGCAAGGAAATCCCTGGCCGCTCCGGTCCGGGCCTCGGTTTCTAAGGAAAACTCCCCCCGGCCCCCCGGCCCCCCCCGGACTACGATTCCCTCTTTGCCGGAAAGGGTAGCCAGGGCGGCCCTGGCCAGCACCGAAACCGCGGCGCAGACGATGTCGCCGCCCTTCGGCCCGGCCCCGGCATGACCCTGGATTTCGCAGCGCCGCAACAGTCCCGTGCCATCCAGGATCACCCGTATGTGTATCATTTACCCGGCAATTTCTTCGATTCTGATAAGCGAATACTGCTGCCGGTGCCCCGTTTTGCGCCGGTAATCTTTTTTGGGCTTATATTTAAAAACGATAATTTTCTTGTCCTTGCCATGGCTCTCTACCACGGCGCTTACCTTGGCCCCCGTTACATAGGGGGTTCCCACGGTTATATCGGTTTCGCCGCGGGAAAGGAGCAATACCGAATCAATATCAAGTTTCGAGCCCGGTTCGGCATCGATCTTGTTTACCTTAAGCAGAGCGCCCTTTTCGGCCTTGTATTGTCTGCCCTTAAATTCAACTAACGCGTACATACTGGTTCCTTATGTATAGAATGGATCATCGCCCGATGCGGTTCCAAAACGCCGGATGTAAGAACCGGCCTCTTAATGATCGCATAAAAGGGGAAAGAAGGTCAAGCCGGGTGTCCGTGCCAGGCGCCAACAGGAAATTATGCGTGCCGGGTGTAAGCACCGTATACGAGCCCTTCAGGGCGGAGTTCTTCAGAAACTTCAGGGTCCCGCAGGATCTGCGGTTTCTGAACAACCCTATTCTTCCGGCTCCGGCGAAAGAAGCCCCGCCACCTTGTCGATAAGCCCTGGAACAGCGTCCATAAGCCGTTCAACCACGGAGGTGTCTCCGGCGGAAAGGATCTTTACCGTGCCGTTCTCGATCACGATGAAGGTAACGGGACTTACCGTAACGCCCCCTCCCGCGCCTCCCAGGGAGGCGTTTTCGCCCTCCGCCGGGGAGGATCCCCCGGACACAATGCCGATGGAGGCCTTGAATACCGGTATAATGGTGATGTTTCCCGCTACGATGGATTGGCCGATGATGACATTGGCGTCCACCAAGCTTTTTACACTTTCCAGGATCGTTTCTTTAAAGGTGTTTTGATCAAACATGGGGTTTCCTTTTTTTCCGGATAGATAGGACAAGGATCCGGCATACATACAAGGCCGCGGGCATGGAAAAGGACATACTACAGTTCAAGGTAAATTGTTCGCCGAATACAAAGCTGAACGTACAGACCCTGGATGCGGCTGCGGTTTTTGCATCCCTGACGGGAGAACCCCTGCCGGTGCTAAAACGAACCGGAAACGCCGTGTTTGCGGGAACCGTGGTGGAAGAGGGGGAACTAGTTATCACCGTACGGAGCGCCGCCGGTGAAAGCAGGGTAGGGAAGATTATCTCGATCATCGACGAGTCCGAGAAGCTTAAAGCCCGCATCTAAAGCCGGGCAGAAAAACTGGCGGATTCCATTGTGCCCGTAAGTTTTGTCGGCTCCAGGGCATTATCTGTTTTACCGATCCTCCCCGGGAAGAGGTCCCCCGGGTAATCGCCGAATTAAAGGCCCTGGGCATTTCCCGGATTGTGATGATCACCGGGAATAACGAAGCCGCGGCCGGCAACATGGCCGGGGAATTGGGAATAACCGAATACTATGCCGAAGTGCTGCCCCAGGAAAAGAGCCGCCTGGTTACACAG
>JAISOA010000064.1 GCA_031275945.1 Spirochaetaceae bacterium | reverse complement strand
CATCGGGGGGGGGCGGGTTGAAAGTGACGGCAGTGTTTCATTTTTAATCCGTTTTCTTGGCAGGGAAAAAAGCATCACCGGGGAACTGTATCTGTGGCAGGAGGAAAATGCCGCAAATAGCCCCGGCGGAGCGGTGGAACCCGGCCTTAGGTGGAAAATAGATGACATATTACTTGAGGCGCCCCGCAATCTTGCCGAAGGGAAATATAGTCCCGGGGGAGCGGATACGACTCTCTACGAGCGGTTTTTCTAGGATAAGGTATGGCAACACCGATAAAGCGCATTGAAAAGGATTTTTTACTTAAGGTTCTCTACGACGAACAGATACCGGTGATGTACCTGAACGGCAGGACCGAATATATCCTTTACATGGAAAAACCCGCCAAAAGCGAAGTGTACTTTAGGGCCGACCGGCCCATTGCGGGGCTTAAACCCCGTAAAAAGCTGGATTTACTGTTCGACTATAAAAGCCAAGTGATTATTTTCTCTATCGAGGTAAGCGCTGTAAAGGACGAGCATGTGATTGCCCAGGCCCCCGAATACCTGTATAAAAACCTGGACCGCTCATATTCCCGGGTTTCCAGCCCCGAGGAATTGAAAGTACAATTTACCTTTCAAGGGGATCGCTTTGCCCTGCCATATCCCAAAGTGCAGGAATACGAAAGCGGGGAAATTGGCGACTGGATGAGCAAGGTTGATCCCAAAAACCTGCAGGGAATTATCGACCAAATGGCTGCCTGGATTCGCGGATATGCCAGCGGTTATAAGATGGTAATCTTCAAGGATATAAAACCCCAAACCATAGAGGAACGAATTGTGGCGGAAACGGGAAAGGCCCTGTATCTTCCTTCCACCTTGGCCCATCTTCCCCAGTCCGACCCCAATCCTAAGAAACGCCTTATTACCGAAGAAATGTTCCGCCGGTATCTGGAAAGCACCGGGGTTGATCCTCTGTACCTGGACGACGCGGTAAACCGGTTTATTAAGCAAAAATTCGATGGGGGCTTTTTTTCCGACGCATGGGTGCCAATTCTTTTTCAGGAATATGTGATCGGTTATGTCCATGTGTGGATCAACAAGGAAGGAAAGCTGCCCTTTGATTATAACGTAATAGAAATACTTTACCAATTTGCTAAGGTGTTGGCGTTTTCCCTAAAGATCAACGGCTACTTTGACAAGGGACGGATTAAAAACGAACCCTTTGAGGGTAAAATCGCGGACATTAGCGCCTCGGGGCTGCTGTTTACCTATCCCCATTCGGGCCTTTCAAGCGCCCTGCTTCCGGACAGTGAACTGGCGGTACGGCTTTTCGCGCCCAAGCGGACCATCAAGGCCATTGCTAAAATTGTCCGGCGCTATAAAGACAATGCCCTGGGGTACTTTGGATGCCGGTTCCTTAACATGGCTCCGGAGGACATGCGCTTTCTGTTTGAATACCTTTACGGCAAACCCTTTACCGATTCAAGCGGTTCGTTTGTGTCCGGTCAAGTTTAGGCTAAGGCCCTTACCGGGCCGGTTTGTCGGAATCTATATCCCAGGGTTGAAAATGGTTCAGTTCTTCCTGCAGGGCCGTGGTAGTAGAAAAAATCTTCTTGGCCGCCACCGCATTTTTTTTGTCATTAAACACTAGACCGCCGTTCCAGTACTCCAGGGCGGCAAAAAGGGCGTTACCCCCGTCCTTTTCATCGTTATCGTGGCTTCTAAATGAAATATATTCAATTAGTTTTTCAAAATTTTGCTTCTGCAGGCATTCCAGGCGGCGTTTGTTGAATTCATTCCATTCTTTAATTTCCTGAAAGCCCTCCCCCTGGTCTTCTACGATGATCCGGGCGGATTCACGGGAAAAGCTATACCAGACCTTAAGAATTTTCCGGGGATCCTTTTTATTCCCGTGGGCTATGCCGTTTTTGATAAGCTCCGACACCTGCTGTTCCAGCAGATTGGCTTCTTTAATGCGGGACGGCGCCGAACTTACCAGCAGCAGCGTATAGTACCTGATCTTGGCAAAATCCGAAGAAAATTCCCTGTACTGCAGGCCGTCGGTGTTAAACAGAGGAGAAGCCCCATTTACTTCGATTTCTTTCATTTTTTAATTTCCATTGAATTTTTAAATTTTGCCGCGTAACCTTGCATCATTTTTTGCTGCTTAGGCTTCCATGGCCCTAATGGCCTCTTCCATGGTTTGCAGGATGGGGAAAAACCCGGACAATTTGGTAAGCTCAATGACTTTTTTTACCGAGCCATGAACATTGGTAATGGCCAACTTTAGATTAACTTTTTTAATGGTCGATGTGATATATATAAGCGCCCCTATGCCGGAAGAATCGATATATTCCACATCTTCCAGATTAATTATAAAGCGTTCGATCTTTTTTTCTATCATCTTCATGATTAGTTCTTTGAGCTTGTAAGAATTATACAGATCCATTTCTCCCAGAACATCGATGATGTAGATTTCGGCATTTTTTCGTATTTTCAGTTCCATAATGGTGTATTTACTGTAATATAATCGCCGGGCTTTGTCAAGAGACCTGCCGCAGAAATAGAATTTTCCTGAAATTTCATTCACCGGGGTTTGATTCGCCGTCCTGGGAAAGGTTGCCGTTGCCCTCCTCCTGGCCGGCAAGATACGCCAGGTACCGTTCCAGCACTTCCTGGCTCGGAGTCCCCGGTGGAATAATCATCACGCAGCCCGATTCACAGAGCCGTTTTTTTGCCTTAACCCAACGGGATTCTATGTCTACGGTAAATGAATCGACCTTGGAGTCCTCTTCGGGGATTATTTCGACGGAATACCGGGCCTTGGGGGATATTTCCAGAAAATCCTCACTTTCAATGCACAGGCCACCGGTACTCATATTTTTTAACAAAATTTCCGCATTTGAAACTTCGGCAATATACACCTTGCCCCGGGAAGTATATCTTAAATCACGCTGCCCCATGATACTATACAATATATTGTATTTTTTGTAATTCACCAAAATTATAAAACCGTTGATTCCGGGCATTCAATAACACGGGAAGGGACGGTTATACCTGTTTATTTTAGTAAGAAACTACCGGTCCCGTCCCTGGCGCACATCCAGGCGCTGCCCCTCATATACGGGGGCCGCATGCCGGTTAAACAGTAAATGTTAAAACACTGTTTATGGACGATTTCCCCGTAAGGGCCATAATAAGCCTGTCCATACCCATGGCGACGCCGGAACATCGGGGAAAAGCGCCGTCCTGGCGGGGAGAAAAGGTCTTCCAATAACCCTCATCAACCGTATGCCGGATCCGCCCCGTTTTTTCTTTTAAAGCCGATTCGGTTTCAAAATACCGGCGGACCGTATGGGGGTCCGTTTCTTCCGAATAACAATTTGCCAATTCTATACCGTGTACATACAGTTCCCACCGTTCCACGGTCCTGGACCCGGTTTTTTCCTTTGCCAAACAAGGGACAAAGGCCGGGTAGTCCAAAATAGCCACGGGCCGGTCCCGGGGCAGGGCGGGCTCTATCGTATGGATAAAGATAAGGTCGTACAGAACCGCCGTATCCAGGCCCGGCGGCGGATCCAGGCCCAGCCGCCGTCCCTCTGCCTCCAGGGCCCGCGCTCCGGCGGCGGCGGTTTCGTGGAGGGAAAACCCCGCCCAGCGCAGGAATGCATCTTCCATGGTGATCCGCATAAAGGGCGGTGAAAGCGATTTGGGCTGCTTTGCCGCCGCCGCCGGCCTGTTGCCGCCGGCCGGCGCTTCCGCCGGGGCCAGCAAATGGCGAAACAGATCTTCCGTTATGGCCAGGGAATCTTCGTACCCCGCATCCATGGTATAGTATTCCAGCATGGTAAATTCCGGGTTATGCAGGCGCCCACGGGATTCGGTGTTACGAAAGCACTTGCAGATCTGGTACATATTTGTCCGGTGGGCGGCGATAAGTTTTTTCATCCAGATTTCCGGGGAAGGGATAAGCCACCGTTTTTCCGCATCCTGTGTACTTCCCCGGGGGGGGATGTAGGCGGTTTCAAATACCTCCAGGGAAGTTTCGGGTATTAGATCCGGGGCAAGAAGGGGAGTGTCAAGTTCCAAATATCCCCGGCGGTCAAAAAACGAACGGGTGCTACGGATAATCCGGGATCGTTCCCTAAGAAGCTCAATATCCATGGGAAGCCCTTGCCGCAGCTTCGATAACCGCCTCCTTCCACCGCCGGCCCCGGTCAAATTCGTTTTTAAACATCCCAAAGCTGGCGCAGCCCGGGGAAAGGACCACGGTAACGACTTTTCCGGCGGCGGTTTCCGCAGGCGTGGTTCCCGCTGCCGGCTCCGCAGACGCGGTCCCCATAGCCCCGGCAGTACCGGTGGCATGTACCGCGGCGGTAAGGGCGGCGGCGGCGGCGGCATCCACCGTATCCCAGGGCCCCTGAAACGGAATGCCCGCCTGCGTTAACAGCAGGGCTATTTTATCGCTTCCCGTGCCGGCCAGCAAAACGACGGTTTGAGCCTTGGCGGCGGCCCTTACCAAGGGGCTAAAATCAAGATTTTTATCGGTCCCGCCGCTTACCAGGATAAGTTTTGTCCCGGCAAAGGCCTCCACCGCCGCCGCCGCCGCTTCGGGTATGGTGGCCGCCGTATCGTTGTAGAATCGAATACCCTTCCATTGGTGAAAAAATTCCAGCCGGTGTTCTATCCCCGGAAAGGTTCCCAGGGCGTTCCGCACCAAAGGGGCGGGCAAACCCAGATCCAGCAGGGCCAGGGCCGCGGCCAGAAGATTTTTCTTTTGATGTTCCCCTGGTACAGCTAAAAGCGCCGGAACCGCTTCCACAGGGCTTTCTCCGGGTAGCCGGACCATGCCGGCTCCGGAATCCGGTTCAATCCAGCCCCCGGCGGTCCCCGGAGAAAGTTCATGGCCGAAATAGGGAAGGGTCCGGCCGGGACTTTCCGCAAGAAAACTCCGGCCCCAAGGATCGCCGCCGGATGCCACGGTAAGATCCACCTTGTCCTGGCCCTGGTAAATTACCCGTTTGTCCTGTACATAGGCTTCCATGCCTCCGTAGCGATCCTGGTGATCCGCCATAATTGCCGTTAGTACCGCGACCCGGGGCTTAAGCAGCGCTCCGGTTCCTCCGGCCCTGGTTCTGCCCCGCAGGTCCCCCAGCTGCCAGCTGGAAAGTTCCAGCACCACATCATCGGCGGCGGTAAGCCCGTCAAGAAACAAAAGGGGAGAAACGGTGATATTCCCCCCCAGAAAAGCCCTGCCGGGGAACAGTGAGGCCTCCCGGGCCTTTTGCAGGACCCAGTGGATCGCGCTGGTGGCGGTGGATTTTCCCTTGGAACCCGTAACGGCGGTAAGCCGGGCAGGAGAAGCGGCCAGAAAAAGAGAAATGTCCGTCTCGATCCGGCGGGCCGCGGCCAAATAGGGCGAATGCGGAGGAACCCCGGGGTTCTTTATCACCATATCCGCCCGGCTAAAATCGTCCATTTCATGGCGGCCCAGAACATACCGGAACGGCCGGTGGGGACCCTCCAGGGCCTCAAGTTTTTCTATGGACGGCAAAAGGGTTTTTTCGTCCTTCATGTCCGTAACGGTACATTCGGCCCCCCGAAGGGCCAAATACCGGGCCGATTCCATGCCGCCGCCGTTAAGACCCAGGCCCATAATCGTTACCCGCATTCCCGTATATTCAGTTTCCCTACGCACTGGATTGCTCCTTCCGGTATTTTAAAGTAATATAATACGCATAGTTGAAGAAGGTGTACCATGGTAAAAAAACTATGTAAATACTGGGGACTTGCGGTTTTTATTTTTCTCGCCGGGGCCGCAGGGGCCCAGGATTATTCGGGATGGCGGCTCTACCATGCCGAAGGGGATATAGTACTTACCAGCAGCGGGAGCAGGACCATCTACAAAAGCGGATCCTCCGAATTTGAGGGGACCATACTCCGGATCCAGGATATGGTACAGACCGGTTCCGGCAAGGCGGAAATACAGCTTATTCCCGAAGATCCCCTTTCCGTCCGGGGAACGTCTACGGTGCTTAAACTGGAGGAAAACACCTCCCTTCTGGTGGACAACCTAAACGGCACCGAGCCCTCCCTGGAGCTGCTGTATGGCAGAATTAGGCTGGTGGAGGGAACCTCCTCCCAGGTTGTACGGATCCGGGTGGGTAATTCGGTCTGTATCCTCCGGAACAGCGATGCGGCTCTGGAGTACGTAACCCAACCCGGGGTTACCCAGCCCAAGCTGGAGCTGCATTGCTTTAAGGGCCAGGGGGGTGAATTGATCCCCCTTTCCCAGCCTGGGGCCGCGGACATTGCAAGCCTGCCGGTCCGGGCCAATGAAACCCTAAGCTTAGAATATCATATTCCCTTTTCCTATGTGGAACGGAAACCCCTGGAACAAGACATCGTTTCGTACTGGGCCGCCGATTCCTTTACCGCCGCCCCCCTGGCCATGCCTTCCACGGAGCTGGGCCGGGTTCCGTCGCGGCAGCAATCCGAACCGGAAACCGCCTATGTTCCGCCCCCGCCGGAGGGGCAAACCAATCGAATAAAAAACGGTACTATTATTTCGGGGCTGATATGTATCGGGACCGGTATGACGCTACAGGGCATTTCTGCCTTTGGCAGCCAGGACAGCAGGTTTCGGGACACATTCCTGTACGGTGGCTACGGTTCCGTGGGGCTGGGCGCCATATTCCTTCTGGGTGCCATCCTGTACAATCCCCGGTAAGTGTTTGCATGAGCGAGGAGATCACAGAAAACCGGGAGATCATGGATGGGTCGGGAAAGCCCGTTAATTTTGGCTGGGCAAGAAAGCCCCTGTTTGAATACAACCCTCCTATTTTAAGCGGGATTCCCAAAACCAGGATAACCGAAGCGGACCGGTACATTATTTTTTCCGCCACCCATCTTATTGTATTTGAGGTAATAGACGGCGGCGGCCTGGGACATGTGGGTATATCTATTATTTCTGTTAAGGATCACCGCCGCTCCACCCACAGCATCGACAGTTTTTTAAGCCTGGGGCGGTTTGAGCTTCCCCGTTGTTCCGACAAGGGTTCCATTAGGATCCGGGAAAAAAAATCCACCCTGGATTTTATTTTAATGGAAAGCGGGGCCCGGATCATCAAGGTTGACTATCCCCGCTTTGGGAACCACCGGCACCTGCGGGGAGAGGTGGTGCTTTCCGCCCCTCCAGACGCCCAATCCATCGTAACGGTTTCTCCCTGGAGGCGGGAAAAATACGCCTTCCGGTACTTTCGCTGTTCCCCCTGGTTTATCACCGAGGGGGTTATGCAGTTTGGCACGGCGGAAATTTATTTTACCCGGGATAATGCCTGGGGGATCTACGACTGGAAACGGGAGGTCCGGCCCCGCAGGGACATACGGTACTGGGCTGCCGCCTGCGGTATGGCCGACGGCCATTTGGTGGGATTTAATGTGGGGTACGGTTCGGCGGATTCAAGCGCCGGGACGGAAAACGCGTTTTTTCTTGACGGGGTGATCCACAAGCTGGACCAGGTTACCTTTCATATTCCCCCCACGGATTGGCTTGAGGAGTGGAAATTTACCAGTAACGACAGGCGGCTGGAAATGACCTTTACCCCAAACCAGGAACGGAAGGAACACAGAAGTATTTTTTTACATTCCGTAAAATGCCGCCAGGTATGTGGAACCTTTTCCGGTAAAGTGATCCTCGACGACGGCAGCTCCCTGGGCTTTTGGAATATTACGGGTTTTTCGGAACGGCGAAAAACCCGGCTGTAACATGTCCCCGGATTCCGGCGCCGGGATGGACGCCGGGCGTCTTTCTTACCTGACAAAGTAAAGTCTATGGTGTATACAAGGTATACGGTATAGGGAACATCCGGATGTCCCGCCGGAAGTTCCGGAACTTCCCGATAGTTAAATCTGTGCCTATGGCCAAATCTATGATCGAAGAACAAACCGTCATACAGGTTAAGAATCTTTCCTACACCTACCCCGGATTTGAGAAACCGGCCCTTTGGAACCTTAGTTTTACGATCCATGCGGGGGAGTATACGGTTTTATTGGGGTCCAATGGTTCGGGAAAAAGCACCCTGCTTTCCTGTTTGAACGGCCTTATAAAACCCCCGGCGGGCTGCGTTTCCGTTTACGGCATGGATCCCTCTGACGAAACGGCCCTGCCCGAAATACGCCGCCGGCTGGGAACGGTGATGCAGAACCCTGACGACCAGATTATCAGTTCTGTGGTGGAAGAGGACATTGCCTTTGGGCCGGAAAACCTGGGCCTGGACAGGGGGACAATCCAATCCAGGGTAGAAGAGGCGTTGAGGCTGTGTTATTTAACTGAGCTTCGGGACAAGTCGCCCCAGTTTTTGTCCGGCGGTGAACGGCAGCGCCTTGCCCTGGCGGGAACCCTGGCCATGGATACGGAAACCCTGATTCTTGACGAGGCGGTTTCCATGTTGGATCCGGCGGGGAGGGAAAATTTTTTGTCCCTGGTGGAACAGCTACATGCCCGGGGAAAAACAATCCTGCAGGTAACCCACTCGCTGGAAGAGATATCTCGCCACAGGCGCTGCCTGGTCTTACATCAGGGAACCCTGGTTTTTGACGGGACACCCCGGGATCTGCTGGAACAGCAAAACCTGGAGGATTGGGGCTTTGTCCTTCCCCAGTCGCTTAAGGTCCTGCGGCTTTTGGCGGAATCCCCGGGGAATTTCCGGTTGAATTCCCCGGACCCCGGTACGGCGGCGGAAACAATTTGCCGGATCCTGCGGGGTTCCGGAAACAGGCGAGGGCCTATAAAACCTCCGCCGGAACGGATACAAGCCCTAGCCCCCCAGGGGACGTTTTCCTCCGAAGTTGCGCCGGTGTCTCCCCGGGTTCCGGTGGATTCCGGGGAGACGTTTTCAGCGGCGGGTTCCGGAACGATCCGTTTTGAGGCCGCTTCGTACCGGTACCTGGCGGGGACAGCCTTTGCAGCCCCGGGAATGGATCATGTATCCTTTGAGGTGATCCCCCCGCCGGGGAAGGGCCTTGTGATGGCCTTGATTGGAAAGAGCGGTTCAGGGAAATCTACGGTCCTAAAACATATCAATGCCCTGCTGCTTCCTTCGGAGGGGAGGGTTCTGGTTGCGGGGCAGGACACCCAGGATAGAAAGACCCGTCTTTCTTCTCTGCGGCTAAAGGCGGCCCTGGCGGTACAAAGCCCCGAAACCGCCCTCTTTGCCCGGTACGTGGCCGATGACATGGCTCTTGGCCCCGCCAACGCGGGCCTGCGGGGGGCGGAACTTCTGGATCGAGTTAAAACCGCCATGGAAAAATCGGGGCTTCCTTTCGCGGAATTTGCGGATCGGGAAACCCGCTCTCTTTCCGGGGGAGAAAAGCGCCGGGCCGCCATTGCCGGAGTCGCTGCCATGGAAAGCGATATTCTGCTCCTGGATGAACCTCTGGCGGCGCTGGACGGCTTTCATCAGGAAAAGATCCTTGCCCTAATCGATGAATTCCGGTGGGCCGGAAAAACCGTGGTTATTTCCACCCATTCCATGGAAACTGCCGTTTTGGCCGACGTGGTTGGAATTATGGCCGGCGGAACCCTGGTCGCCTGTGGCGCCCCCCGTGAAATTTTTGGCGGGCTTTGGGACCCCCGGTGGGGACTGGAGCTTCCCTGGACCGTGGCCCTGGCCCGCCGGCTTGAGGAAGCGGGATTTCCCCTTCCGAAGATCCCCCTTGCGGCGGAGGAACTAGCGGCCCTGATTAGCGGTTTGGTCGGAAATTCCGGGCCCATGAACAGTGGTGCCGGATCCGTGAACCACAGGGCCGGGGCCTCGCCGGAACCGCCGGGCGGGGCGTCCAGCGGGGAGCCGCAGGCCCCGGCGCAGGAGACTGCGCCGGGGCCTGGAAGGGGGCGGCGTAGCGGGCGGCGGCGGAAAACGGGGATAGAATTGTTCCGGAATGTTACCCTGGGCCAGTTCCTTGACCGGCCATCGGCGCTGCGAAACCTGGGGGGTGGCGTAAAGCTTCTGTTTCTTACGGCTGCTTCCGTCGCCGTTATGACCGGGCCGCCGCCCTTTGTTCCCCTGGGACTGCTTATCCTTACCCTGGCCGCAGGGTACTTTGCCGGTAAGGTAGGGCCCCGGCATCTGCTTCGGGGGCTTATTCCTATTGTTCCCTGGCTTGTTATTATTATCGTATTTCAGCTGCTTTATCCCCTTCCCGGAGATACAAGTCCGGTGATCGCCGAAGTTTGCCGGATCTTTATTACCACGAAAAAACTAATCCGGGCAGGATCTCTGGTAATTCGTCTGGCGGCCATGATGGCGCTGTTTTCTCTTTATTCGGCGCTTACTCCGTTGCGGGAAACCCTGGAAGCCCTTGGCGTATTTCTTTCCCGCTTTGCCCCCTGGGGGCTTCCGGCCCAGGATATTTCCTTGGCCGCCGGAATAGCCCTGCGTTTTGTGCCGGTTCTTACCGAAGAGGCCGAACGGATTGTTACCGCTCAGCTTTCCCGGGGCGGAAAAAGGAACTCTTTGGGGATGATTTTTTCAATCATTGTCCCCTTGCTGCTTCGGACCATGGAACGATCCGAAAGGCTCACAAGGGCTATACTGCTCCGGCTCTACGGCTACAAAAAACCCTAAGGCAACACTGATTTAATCATGGTTATAAGCGCCCAGCCCCTCAGCCTAAAAATGATGGTATGAAAAAAAACTCAAACAGCCGGTTTCGCCAGGAAATCCCTGGTTCCCGCTCCCGGTTTCCCCGCTCCCTCTGAAAAGGACGCACCTGTCCGGCCGTCAGGCAAACGACCAACTCCAGCGCAGCAGATTTGCGCTGCAAAACAGCATATACAACCGGGCCAGGTTCTTCTTCAATCCCCGATATACCACTTTCCGGTATCCGAACTTCTTCTTGATAATCGCAAAAGCATGCTCCACTTTACAGCGCA
>JAISOA010000059.1 GCA_031275945.1 Spirochaetaceae bacterium | reverse complement strand
CCGGTTTGTTGTCGGAATTACGGAAATTCTCTACAATTTCAATACGTTTAAGCAGCCGTTTATTGCTTTTGGCTCCCTTTTCTATCATTTTGGCCCGCAGTTCCACTGCTATTTCATCCAGGTTAATGTTTTCCAGCAGTGTTCTAATTGCTTCCGCCCCCATGCCGGCGGAAAAGCCTCCGCCGTACCGTTCCTGGGCTTCAAAATACTCTTCCTCCGAAAGAAGCTGATTTTTCTTTAGATCCGTATCCCCCGCTTCGATAACCACGTATTTTTCATAGTACAGTATGGATCGCAGGGCCGCCAGGGGCAGATCCAAAAGCAGCCCCATGCGGCTGGGCACGGAGCGGTAATACCAAATGTGGGAAACCGGAGCGGCCAATTCTATGTGGCCCATCCGTTCACGCCGTACCTTAAAGTGAGTTACCTCGACTCCGCAGCGATCGCAGATAACCCCCTTATAACGGATCGATTTAAACTTACCGCAATAACATTCCCATTCCTTAGTGGTACCGAAGATCCGTTCACAAAAGAGACCGTCTTTTTCCGGTCTAAGGGTTCTATAGTTAATCGTCTCGGGCTTCTTTACTTCCCCGTATGACCAGGCGCGGATCATCTCCGGGGAAGCCAGTTTTATCATAATGGAATCGAAATCCTGTATATCCCGCATTTTTTCTCCCTGTCCTTAAAATTCTCTTCGGTTTCCCTTAAAAATTAGAGCCGCTCTTTGTTATAAGCTCTTCATCCCGCTCGGTAAGGGGTATTTGTTTACCCTTGGCATCATAAATTGTCATATCCAGCGCCAATCCCCGCAGTTCCTGTACTAACACGTTGAAAGATTCGGGTATCCCCGCGGTGGTAGAGGGCTCCCCCTTGACAATGGCCTCGTATATCTTGGATCGTCCCGTCATATCGTCGGATTTAATCGTTAGCAGTTCCTGCAAGGTATTGGCAGCCCCATAGGCTTCCAGGGCCCACACTTCCATTTCTCCCAGGCGCTGTCCGCCAAACTGGGCCTTGCCCCCCAGGGGCTGCTGGGTCACCAATGAATAGGGCCCTGTAGACCGGGCGTGCATTTTATCATCCACCAGGTGATGCAGCTTAAGGAAGTAAATAATCCCGCAAAAGATAGGATTCACAAAGGGTTCACCGGTTCGTCCATCCCTAAGGATCGTTTTACTGGTTACCGGAAGCCCCGCTTCTTTAAGCTTTTCCTCAATATCCCCGGTAGAGGGGGACTGAAACACCGGGGTGGAATACCACTCGTCCAAGGTACTGGCCGCCCAGCCCAGTTCGGTTTCCAAGAGCTGACCTATATTCATCCGGGAGGGAACCCCCAGAGGGGTAAGGCATATATCCAGGGGGGTGCCGTCTTCCATGTAGGGCATATCCTCTTCCGGCAGGATCCGGGCCACCACCCCCTTATTGCCGTGACGGCCCGCCATTTTGTCGCCTTCCCGAAGCTTACGCTTGGTGGCAATAAGCACCTTCACCACTTCGTCCACCCCGGGGTTCAGATCGTCCCCTTCGGATCGCTTAAGCCGCTGTATATCGATAATTGTTCCCTCAATACCATGGGGAACCCGAAGGGAGGAATCCCGCACTTCCTTTGCCTTTTCGCCAAAGATTGAATTAAGGAGTTTGAACTCCGGGGTGGTCTCGGTCTCGCTTTTGGGGGTTACCTTTCCTACCAGGATGTCCCCGGACCATACCTTGGCCCCCACGCAGATAATTCCCTCCGCATCCAGGTTGTCCAGGCTCTTTTCCGAGGTATTGGGTATGTCCCGGGTAATCTTTTCCGGCCCCAGTTTGGTTTCCCGGACTTCGGTAATAAATTCCTTAATATGGATAGAGGTAAACATGTCTTCCCTAACTACCCGTTCGGAAATAAGAATAGAATCTTCGTAATTATAGCCGTTCCAGGGCATAAAGCCCACCAGAATATTCCGGCCCAGGGCAAGTTCCCCGTCCTTGGTGGCAGGACCGTCGGCAATAACTTGACCGGCCAGGACCTTGTCTCCCAGTTTAACCACCGGCCGCTGGTTATAGCAGGTATCCTGGTTGGTCCGCTGGTATTTGGCAAGACGGTACAGATCCATGCCTTCCGCCGTTGTCTGGGGACCGGCTCCGGCTTTGTTTTCGGGCTTGATCGTAATTTCACCGGCGGTTACCCGAACCACCGTTCCCCCCCGCCGGGCCTTAATCAGCACCCCTGAATCGTAGGCGCACTTTCCTTCCATGCCGGTCCCCACCCGCGGGGCTTCGGGAAACACCAGCGGCACCGCCTGGCGCTGCATGTTGGATCCCATAAGGGCCCGGTTGGCATCGTCATGTTCCAGAAAGGGTATAAGAGAGGCGGATACGGAAATAATCTGCTTGGGGGAAACATCCATGTACTGAATGTCCTCCGGCGCCCGGGTAGTATAGTCCCCCTGGCGGCGACAGGAAACCTGCTCGTCCGCAAAGGTCCCGTTATCATTGAGCTTGGCCGAAGCCTGGGCAATATAGTACCGGTCTTCGTCCATGGCGGAAAGATATTCAATCTCGGCGGTGGCCTTGCCCTTAATTATCTTACGATAGGGGGTTTCCAAAAACCCGTATTCGTTTACCCGGGTATAGTTGGCCAGTGACACAATAAGGCCGATGTTGGGCCCTTCCGGGGTTTCAATGGGGCACATCCGGCCATAATGGGTATAATGAACATCCCGAACTTCAAAACCCGCCCGGTCCCTGGAAAGGCCCCCGGGCCCCAGGGCATTAAGGCGCCGTTTATGGGTCAACTCCGCCAGGGGATTCACCTGATCCATAAACTGGGAAAGCTGGCTGGATCCAAAAAATTCTTTAATGGCCGCCACCACCGGCTTAATTGAAATAAGATCCTGGGGTTTGATCGTATCGGTTTCTTTAAGGCTCATCCGCTCTTTGGCAATCCGTTCCATCCGGCTAAAGGCAATTTTCATGGCATTGGCCATAAGTTCCCCCACCGAGCGAACCCGGCGGTTTCCCAGGTGATCAATATCGTCAATTGCCTCATCCCCCACAAAGACCTTGATAAGGTACTTCATGGTTGCAATCACGTCCTGCTTGGTTAGGGTAAAAACATCCAGGGGTTCGGTATAGTTAAATTTCTTGTTAAGCTTATAACGTCCCACTCTGCCCAGATCATAACGGCGGCTGGTAAAAAACATTCCCAGCAGATCCTTTTCCGCCGCCTCCACGGTTATCGATTCTCCGGGCATAAGTACGGAATACACCGCAGCCAGAGCTTCTTCCCGGGAAGGCTCGTCCCGGGCGGAGTCTTCTTTACTAAATTTAATTTCTTCCCGGTCAAAGCAGTTTAACAGCATGGGAGAGTTAAGGGATTCTTCCGCGGCAAAGTTAATTACCTCGATGGATTTGATCCCGTTTGCAAGAAGTTCGTCCACATTATGGGGGTGCAATTTTTCCCCGGTGCGATACAGTTTTTTCTTTTCGTCCTGATTCTCTTCCCCTTCTTTTTCGGCAGCCCTAACCCAAACCGGAGACGCCAGGACCTTACCGGTAATTTTCTCCCTGGTATCCTTATCGTCCTTAACCTTAAAGGTTTCTATTGAATAGAAGGCCCGGATAATTTCTTCTCTGTTTTCATATCCCAGGGCCCGGAGGAATATGGTCCCCAGGATTCGTTTTTTACGGTCTATTTTAGCGTAAATCATTTCACGCTTCTGATCAATTTCAAATTCCAGCCACGAACCCCGGTAGGGAATAATGCGGGAAGAAAAAATTCCCTTTTCATGGCTAAAGATAACCCCCGGCGAACGGTGGATCTGAGAAACCACCACCCGTTCCGCACCGTTAATAATAAAAGTTCCCCGCTCGCTCATTATGGGGATGTCCCCCATATAAATATCCTTTTGGCGGATCTCTCCGGTCTGCTGGAAGATCAGGTTGATCCGGGCCTTTAGGGGTGCCGAATAGGTTATGCCTTTTTGTTTACAGTCCATTTCGGAAAATTTGATGTGATCTTCGTCCAGGGTGTAGTATTCATATTCCAGTACCATGTCGCCATTGGGGCTTTCGATAGGAAAGGTGGATCTAAAAACTTCTTCAAGTCCCTGCAGTTTAGGAGACTCGCCGGCCTTAATTCTTGAACGTTGAAGAAACCGGTCATACGAACAAAGCTGAATATCGATCAGATCCGGCAGTTCCATCACATCCTGAATATCCCTGCCCACATAGGATCTTTTAGTGCCCTTCTTTGACTTTACCATTCCTGCCCCCGATAATTTTTTAGCCCCAGGGCAGCAGGCGCATTACCTGCCGCCCTGGAGACTATTGGATTTCCACGGTACCGCCGGCAGCGGTGATTTGTTCTTTAATTTTTGCCGCATCCTCTTTGGAAACATTTTCCTTTAAGGTTTTAGGAGCCCCCTCTACCAGGTCCTTGGCCTCCTTAAGGCCCAGACCGGTTACTGCCCGGACTTCCTTAATAACCGGAATCTTTTTGGAGTCATCAAAGGCCTTAAGGACCACGGTAAATTCGGTCTTTTCTTCTGCGGCTTCGGCCCCCGCCGCCGCGCCGGGAACCGGACCCGCCGCCGCTACCGCCACCGGGGCTGCGGCGGATACGCCGAATTTTTCTTCCATGGCCTTGACCAATTCGGAAACTTCCAGAACCGTCATGGAAGCAATTGCTTCCAGAATTTCTTCTTGTGTAGCTGCCATATTATCTTCTCCTCAAATATGTAACTGAACACTTCATACGAAATGCCCCCGGGCAAACCCGGTTTTAACCCGGCAGGAACGGCAGCCCGGAACCCGGTTGATTGAACATGGTTCCACCGAAGCCTGACGGGCCCTTATATCTTGAGGCGGTTCCAAAATCCGGTATTTTGGAACTGCCTCATCTATTCCGACTTTTTATCGGCAATGGCCTTTACCGTCCGAACCAGCCGCGAAGGTATGTCGTTCAGCGCCGCCGCAAGATTACGGGCCGGACCGTTCATCACCGACATAAGCATGGAAATAAGTTCAAGCCTGCCGGGCAGTTTAGAAAAGGCTTCCACCTGGGCGCCGGTATAAACCGTATTCCCCACCAGCCCCCCCTTAACCTTAAGGACCGGGGCTTCTTTGGTAAAATCCAGAAGTATCTTTGCAACCTCGCTGGAATCCCTTGACGCAATGGCCACCGCCGTGGGACCCGTTAGATAACCGGACACATCCGGCGTTTTAAGCTGCTGAAACGCGATGCGGGCAAAGTTGTTCTTTACCACCTTAAAACCCGCCTCCTTGCCCTTAAGCTGCCTGCGCAGGGCGGTAATCTGCTCCACCGTAAGCCCCCGGTAATCGGTAAAAATAAAATCCGCGGGGTTTCCATTAGACAGGGCCCCGAACATTTCTTTTAGTTCGCCGATGGCCTTAATCTTATATTCCTGTTCTTTTTTTGCTACAATAGCCATAGTAACTCCTCGTATACATCCAACCGGCAAGTAAAGCGCCGGCCGGTTTTTCTTTGTGGAGCTTGAAACCAAACTCCAGGGAACAGAAAACCCGGAAGATTTCTATTCGTCCTTATAGGACACCCATACCCCCGGTCCCATGGTGGAAGCCACCGAAACGGTTTGAATAAACTCGCCCTTGGCATCCGCCGGCTTTTTCCGTTTGATCTCCGTAATAACCGCCCGGACATTTTCCAGAACCTTAGCGCTTTCCATGGAAATCTTACCCACCGCCAGATGGACCACCCCGGTTTTATCCGCCCGGAATTCCACCCGTCCCTTTTTTAGTTCCGACAGGGCGCTCTTTAAATCAAAGGTTACCGTTCCGGTTTTTGGGTTGGGCATAAGGCCCCGGCGGCCCAGTACCATGCCTAACTTACCCACATCCTTCATCATATCCGGCGTGGCCACGGCTACGTCAAAATCCAGCCAGCCCCCCTTAATCTTTTCGATAAGGTCCTCGGCCCCCACATAGGCGGCCCCCGCTTCCTGGGCTTCCTTTTCTTTTTCTGCCTTGCAAAATACCAGAACCCGCTTTTCGCCCCGGAACTGGTTGGGAAGCACCACCGTATCCCGGACGGACTGGCTTTTTTTCAGGTTTAGTTTTACGGACAGATCCACCGTTTCATCAAACTTTGCATAGGCCATAGATTTAACCATCTCCAGGGCCGTCGTAAGATCGTAGGATGCCGCAGGATCATACTTTTTAAGGCTCTCTTTGTATTTTTTGCCCCGCTTCATTTTTCCACCTCCACACCCATAGACCGGGCGGTACCGGCTATTATCTTTACCGCCCCCTCTATATCGTTGGCGGAAAGATCGGGCATCTTAAGCTTGGCGATTTCTTCAACCTTAGCCCGGGGGATTTTTCCTACCTTGGTTTTATGGGATTCCGCGGAACCCTTTTCAAGCCCTATGGCTTTTTTAATAAGCACCGATGCCGGAGGGGTCTTGAGGATAAAGGTAAAGGACTTATCCGCATACACGGTGATAACCACCGGTATAACAAGTCCCGGTTCCATTGACTTCGTCCGGTCGTTAAACTGCTGGACGAACTGGGGGGCGCTGACGCCATGGGGCCCCAAGGCCGGTCCCACCGGAGGTGCCGGAGTGGCCTTTCCCGCAGGGCACTGGAGCTTAATGTAGGCGGCAACTTTTTTCTTTGCCATATAATTCTCCTTTGTGGTACCGCCGGAAGGCATCCCGGCTTAGCGGGGAATTGCTTCCCCTCCCACATTTACCGCCAAAAACGCCGGAAAATCTTTCGTTTCCCGTCCCGGACGTTTTTAGACTTTTTCTACCTGTAAAAGGTCAACCTCCACCGGAGTACTCCGGCCAAAGATCTGTACCATTACCTTAAGTTTGTTCTTTTCCTGGTTTACCTCTTCAATGGTTCCGGTAAAAGATTCAAAGGGACCGTCTATAATCTTAACCTGTTCACCGGCATTAAAACTCTGCCGGGAGCGGATAGGCTTTTCACCCCTCATCTCCCCGGATCGTTGCAGGATCCCCCGGGCCTCATCCCCCGAAAGGGGCTGGGGCCGTTTGTCCGCAGGGGTTCCGACAAATCCCGTAACCCCCTGGATTTTCTTTATTTTGGAGCAGGTTTCCTTCCATTCCTGGAGGGGCAAGTCCATCTCGACAAGAACGTACCCGGGAAAAAATTTTCTGGCCTGGGTCCGCTTCTTGCCGTCCTTAACCTCCACCACCTCTTCCTGGGGTATTTTGATATCCTTTACAATATCTTTGCTTAGATCTCCCGATTCGATCATGAGCCGGATAATCTTTTCGATTTTATTTTCATACCCCGAATAGGTATGAAGGACATACCATCCTACTGCCATGTTCTACCCGTTTTTAGAAAATTGCCCGCACCCCAAGGAGCAGTAGGAAATCCACCAGACCCAGCACGGCGGCCACGAGGACCGTAGAAACAACAACCACCCCTACGGAGCTAACGACATCATCCCTGCTGGGCCATACCACTTTACGAAGTTCCGTATAACATTCTTTAAAAAACTGGATTATCTTTCCCATTTATTCCTCACTTTGCTCCTCCACCTCTTATCTAGACATCCAGGCGCAGTAGGCTTCGAACCCACGACCTGCGGTTTTGGAGACCGCCGCTCTACCAACTGAGCTATACGCCTAGGGACGGATTCTACCGCTTATTTGATTTTAGTCTCCTTGTGCAGGGTATGCTTTCTGTCAAAGGGACAATACTTGTTAAATTCCAGTTTTTCCTGGGTATTACGCCGGTTTTTCTTGGTAGTGTAATTCCTTCGCTTGCATTCGGTACATTGCAATGCAATAAGCTCAACCGCGGTCTTTTTACTGGCCATCTTCTACCCCTTCCGCTTAAAATTCAGGCAAATTCCCTTGTAAAAATAATGCCGGAGTTTGTACACATAAAAACTCCCCTACCCAAAAAAGCAAAGCTTTTTTATAAGCCCTCGATCAGAATCGAACTGATGACCTTATCCTTACCATGGATATGCTCTGCCAACTGAGCTACAAGGGCGTAATTAGGGACCGCTACCAATATATGTCCTTATTGACAGGCTCTAATTAGAAACTTCCCCTATGGTCTTATGAAACTAACAAAGAATCAAGATTGTGTCAATACCGGAGCGGGTAATACCGGAAAAACATTCCGGCGGTGAATGTTGCTATCTTGACAAAAAAACGGTTCCAAAAATTGAAATTTGAACCGCCTCAGGCGGGGTTTATAGTAGAAATAGCCCTCCGGATCCGGTATTATTTTGTAGACAGGGTATGGTTACCCCTGTTTGTATCTTGAATTTTATAATAGCAAGCGAGGTATAGTCATGTCTACCCATATAGCCGCCAAACCCGGAGAGGTTGCCGAAGTAATTTTGCTTCCCGGGGACCCTCTGCGGGCTAAATTTATCGCCGAAACCTATTTGGAACGCCCCAAACAGTACACCGGCATACGGAACATCCTGGGATTTACCGGAATGTACAAGGGAAAAAATATCTCTGTTCAAGGGACGGGGATGGGGATTCCTTCAATTTCTATCTATGTACATGAACTTTTTAGGGATTACGGAGTTAAACGGGCAATCCGCATCGGTACCGCCGGAACTATCCAGGAGCATGTCAAAATCCGGGACCTGGTTCTGGCCATGTCCGCCTCGACCGATTCGGGAGTCAACCGGGGGCGTTTTGGCGGCAAAGACTACGCCCCCACCGCCACATGGAGCCTCCTAAAAACCGCCTACGAAGCGGCAATTTCCAGGAACTGGCAGCCCGCGGTGGGAAATATCCTGTGTACGGACCTTTTTTACTCCGGGGAACCCCAGGGATGGAAACTCTGGGCCGAATACGGCGCCTTGGCGGTAGAAATGGAAAGCGCGGAATTGTATACCGTGGCCGCCAAATTTGGCCGGGAAGCCCTGTCGATCCTGACCATTTCCGACAGTCTGGTTACCGGGGAACAGACCACCCCCGAGGAACGGCAAAACACCTTTACCCGGATGATGGAAGTGGCCCTGGAAACCGCCATATCCTGATAAGCCGCCGCATCCGGTGGATTGACGAACGGGGGGCAAAACGGTATACTACCTACAATTGCCCGGATGGTGGAATTGGTAGACACGCTGGTTTCAGGTACCAGTGCCGTTAAAAGCATGGAAGTTCGAGTCTTCTTCCGGGCACGTGAAAACCGCCGCACCGCAAGGTGCGGTTTTTATTTGGAAACCGAAGACTCGAACTTCAGTTCAGCCCACCGGCTGCAGCCGCCACGCTTACGGCTTATTCTGGGGAATATCCGGCAGGGTGGCAAAGCCCCGCTCCAGATCCGCATCGCTGGGTATATAATCGGTCATGGTCTTTGCATTGTAGGCCATATAGGCGGTCATGTCGAAATAGCCCGTCCCGGTAAGGCCAAAGAGGATGATCTTCTTCTCGCCGGTCCGTTTACATTCCAGGGCCTGATCAATCGCCGCCTTAATAGCATGGGACGACTCCGGCGCGGGGAGTATTCCCTCAACTTTGGCAAACTGTACCGCCGCATCGAAGACATCGGACTGTACATAGGAAACCGCCTCCAGAAAGCCGTCCTTGTAAAGCTTGGACAGCGTCGAGTTCATGCCGTGATACCGCAGTCCCCCGGCATGGTTTGCCGACGGCATAAAGCCGCTGCCCAGGGTAAACATCTTGATCAGCGGCGTAGTTTTTCCCGTATCGCCGAAATCGTAGGCATAGCGGCCTCGGGTAAAGGAAGGACAAGAAGCGGGTTCCACCGCAATAAATCTGGTCCGGGATTTACCCGCAAGCTTTTCTCCCATAAAAGGAGCGATAAGGCCCCCAAGGTTGGATCCGCCCCCGGCACATCCTATGATAATGTCCGGCGTAACATTGTATTTATCCAGGGCGATTTTAGTTTCCTGACCGATGATCGACTGGTGAAGCAGTACGTGGTTCAGCACGCTGCCCAGAACATAGCGGCATTTACCGGTTTTTACCGCCGTTTCAATGGCCTCCGAGATGGCACAGCCCAGGGAACCTACGGTACCGGGATCTGCGTCGAGGATCTTCCGGCCCGCTTCGGTGGTGTTTGAAGGGGAGGGAATAAGATTCGCCCCGTAGGTTTCGATTAGGGCCTTGCGATAGGGCTTCTGTTCCGAGCTTATCTTAACCATATACACCGTCAACTTGATATTGTAGAACGCGCTGGCCATGGCCATAGCCGTACCCCACTGGCCCGCTCCGGTTTCGGTGGTCAGGGACGTGAGCCCCTCTTCCCTGGCGTAGAAGGCCTGGGCGGCGGCGGAATTTAACTTGTGGGAACCCGAAGTATTGGTCCCCTCGTGTTTATAGTAAATTTCCGCCGGGGTTTCCAGGGCCTTTTCCAAAAAGTAGGCCCGGATAAGGGGGGCGGGACGGTAGGCCTCGTAAAATTCCCTAATGCCCCCGGGGATGGGAATAAGCCTGGTGGTATCGTCCAGTTCCTGCTTGACACATTCTTTGCAGAACACTCCCTCAAGATCCGCGGCGGAAACCGGCTTTAGGGTTCCCGGATGCAGAATCGGATCAGGTTTGTCCCGCATATCCGCCCGGAGGTTGTACCAGTACCGGGGCCTTTCATCTTCCGAAAGGTAAAGCCGGGTCGGGATTTTCTTTGTCATGGTCTTCTCCTTAATAATGCAATAGTTGTATACATGTGTTTCTTTACATAGAAACGCCCGTATACAGGCTATGTCTCCCGGATATTTTTGTCAAGCCCCCGTTCCGGATTACCGAACTACGGGAACTCCAATTTCAAATGCCCTTGACCGGTTTATGAACGGTTCCCGTAATACCTTCGTGTCTTAGCCACGGAGCGCCGTATGGCCCTTTCGAGCGCGGGCTGTACCGAACGGGTAATCTACTTTATCAGGGTGTCGTCAACTATATCCAGGTATTTTAGTACCTCACCGGCAGTATTCGGGCGTATTTCCACGGCACCACGGCCGGCATCCTCCGGCGTAAAAAGCTCATACACCTCGGCTTTGAGGGCCCTGGCTATTTTGGCAAGGGTCCTCGGGGAGACCCATTTTTGGCAGGTTTCAATATCGCTGAGAAATGTGGTTGAAATTTCAAGTTCAAGGGACAAGTCAAGCTGGTAAAAACCAAGGCGTTCCCGAAATCGCTTAATATTCCTGCTCAACAACTCCCGGCAGGTTCGTTCGTCGGCATCCATACGTTCATCCTAAGCACCAAAATAGTGAAGAGCGACTGAGGCATTCGCATCAGCCAATAGCAGTATGAAAAAGACTTGACCCATTGGCAAAAGTCTTATAGACTAGCGGAATAGGCTAAGGCCAATAGCGGATTATATTAGCGTGGCCGAAAATCCGTTTTTTGTCCAAAGGGCAGGTTTTACCGGATGGGCGCTTACGGCATCATAGGCCCTTGCGGGTATGGTATTGGGGCCGGAAAAGATCTGGAAAGACAATGGAGGGATGTTTCCACAAGGGGGACAGGAAATTACGAGGACAGAGAGTATTAGAGAAGTGTTTATAACTTCAAGTCATATCATTATACAGGAGGATCTTTATGAAACGTAAAAAGGAATTGTTAAAAACGGCCGCCGGGGCCGTGTGTTTTGTTCTTGTATGTATGCTGCTACCGGCGGGCTGCGGTATGTCAACGGACGACCTTGCCGCGCAGGTACAAGCAAGCATCCTGGAAACATTGAACGAACAGGGCATAGACGCGGAAATAGAAAGCTTTACCCTGGTAAAAAAGAGCAAGACGGAGTACCGGGGCATTCTGAAAGCCTCTTTGGATGGTGAAACGGAGAGTGTCGCCGTCAACGTAACCGTTGATGGAGATTCGTTCATGTGGGAATTCGATAATTAACACCGGACAGTTTTCACAGGAGGGCAAACATGAAAAAGTTAAGGAACTATCAGGGGGCAGTACTTTTTGTCTTAGCCGCCATGGTATTTGCCGGATGCGGCGGCAAGTCGTATTATGTGAGCGCCGCGGGCAGCGATGCCAACAAAGGGCTTTCAAAAAAAGCGGCGTTCAAAACACTGCAAAAGGCGGTGGAAGCGGTGGCGGCGAACCCCCGTATCAATACCATCACAATTGCCGGATCGCTTACTCCGTCAACCGAAGGGGACGCCGGCAACGAGTATAATCTTTTCCGCGTGGCGGATACGGGGGCGGAAGAAGTTACAATAACGGGCATTGAGAACGCAATGCTGTCGGGAACCGGTTCGAATAAAAATCTTATTTCATTTACCGGGCTTACCAAGGTCCGCCTGGAGAATATTGCGTTTTCCGGCAGCGGCGGAATCGGCCTGAATGTCGCCGAAGGCGCCACCGTTACCGTGGGAAAAGGGGTGACGGTTTCCGGCAGTAAATCGACCGGCGTGTATGTCCATGACACGGCAACGTTTATCATGGCAGACGGCGAGATTTCCGGAAACGGCGGATGGCAAACCGGATACGGCGTAAACGGATCCGGCGGCGGCATCTATATCAACGCCGGAGGAACCGTTTTAATGAGCGGCGGAAAAATCACCAAAAACACGGCAAACATTGAAATGGGCGGCGGCGTCTATGTTTCCGGCACCTTTACTATGTCGGGCGGGGAAATTACCGATAACCTGGTGTATTCCGCCGGTGGCGGCGTCTGTGTCCCGGTGGGGGGTACCTTTACCATGTCGGGGGGCCTAATCAGCGGCAATAACGCCGATGGAATGAGCGGCGGAGGCGGAGTTTATGTTTGGATAGAGGAAGGTTCCGGCAACTTCACGATGAATGGAGGCACGATCACCGGAAACATCAACGGCAATGTCTTTGGTCCCTTTACTAAAACCGGCGGCGAAATCGAAGGCGAGGATTTTACGCTGGAACAGTTGACCAAAGCGGTTATTGGGAGAATAGACGCGCTCAACGATGGCTACAATGCCGCCGGATTAAGCCTTAAAAAAACCGGCGATAGTACTTACGAAGGAAACGTAACGCATTTCGCCATGCCCGGGCCGCAGCTTGTTACCGTTACGGTAGGGAACGGGCTGGACGATCTTTCGGTACAGATCAGCGCTGCGCCCGCTCAGGGCGGCGGCGATTGGACGCTGGACGAACTCACCGAAGCGGTTAAACAGAAAATAAAAGCCGATGGCGGCGGATACAACACGGCAGAATTAACCTTGAAAAAGATCGGGGATAATACCTACGAAGGAGAAGTAACGCACCCCGATGCACACGGGTCGCTATACGCAATAGTCAGGGTACGTGACGGTCCGCGTGATTTTTCGGTGGAGTTCGCATATTAGAGTTGTTTAAAAACTTCAGTTTTTAAACAACAACCGCTTAAAAACAGCAAAATGCGGAGCATTTTGCAAGACTTGTTCAATAACCAACCGGGTTATTGAACAAGTCCATTAAAGTTAAAGCGGCAGGTTTACGCCTGCTTTTATGGAGTGTGTAAGATGAAGAAGCATCTGTTTTTAACGGGAATAATCGCCCTAACGCTTGGGGCTCTTCTTGGAGCCCAAAGCCCCGAGGAGGATTTTGAGGTGAACGCGGAGGGGCTAATCTCCAAATATATCGGCTGGGATACCGAAGTAGGTATCCCCGTGAAGATAAAGGGAAAGGCGATCACGGGCATAGGCGAAAAAGCCTTTGAGGACGCGGGACTTACCGCGGTAACGATTCCCGAAGGGATTACCGTCATAGGAACGAACGCCTTTTACAAGAACAAGCTTACCAGCGCGACGATCCCCGCCGGCGTCCGGACGATTGGAGAAAACGCCTTTGGTAACAATCAACTTACCGCCGTGGTTATCCCCGAAGGGGTTGCGGAAATTAGGAACGGCGCGTTTGCCGGAAATCAACTCAAGGAGATCGTTATCCCCGCCGGCGTCCGGACGATTGGAGAGAACGCTTTTGGTAACAATCAACTTACCGCCGTAGTTATCTCCAACGGGGTTGCGGAGATAGGGGACGGGGCTTTTGCCGGAAATCAACTTACCGCCGTGGTTATCCCCGAAGGGGTTACCTGGTTAGGGTACGATGCTTTTACCGATAACAGGCTGGAAAGCATCGCCCTGCCGCGAAGCCTTGCTTCCCTGAACCGTATCGGCGAGGCTGTGCCTGCGGCGGTGATCCTGCCGTCCGGCGCCGTTTTTAATTTGACCCCCCTGGGGTATTCTCTCAGGTACAATTACCTCGCAAACGGAATGCGGGCGGGAACCTATGCCACCGGTATACCCTACACGGAAAAAGAAGCCGAAGGGTATACGTACATTGAAACCCAATACGGGGCGGTGATCACAGAATTCAGCGGGGAGGGAACAAGGGTCCGCATACCCGCCGAACTGGGCGGCGTCGCGGTAAAAGCCATCGACAGTGGAGTGTTTGCGAACAAGGGTATTGCAAACTTCCTTATTCCCGAGGGAATCGCGTATATCGGAGAGGGGGCGTTCAGCGGCAACCAACTCACCACGGTAACGATACCTGCAAACGTTACGTATATCGGAGACAGGGCATTCAGCGGCAATCAACTCACCACGGTAACAATACCTGCAAACGTTACGTATATCGGAGACGATGCATTCATGCGGAATCAGCTCACCACGGTAACGATACCTGCAGGCGTTACGTATATCGGAGACAGGGCATTCAGCAGCAATCAACTCACCACGGTAACGATACCCGCGGGCGTTACGTATATCGGAGACGAGGCATTCAGCGACAACCAGCTCACCACGGTAACGATACCCGCGGGCGTTACGTATATCGGCGGGAGTGCATTTCGCTATAACCAACTCACCGGCGTTGTTATCGGGGAAAACGTACAGTTTATGGGCATCCCTGACCATGTTGATGACGATAGTTTCGGTTACCGCTACAACAAGAACGGAAAAAAGGCCGGGCGCTACACATACGCGAATGGCGGATGGACCTACAGCGCCAAGTAACCGGACTGTCCGGGGAGCAAGCAAGTTCCCGGACGGCCCCGGCGCCCGTTGTACCGGCGGATTTCTTGCATGTTCATGCGAGAAATTCCGGTTAACGGGCATGCGTCTGGAGTTGGTAAGGCAGGAACCTGGGCCTATCCAAAAAGCAAGGGCGGTTCTATTTTTTTGTAGACACAACCGGCCCAGGTCATAGTAAAGTTCCTCCATGAGCAAAGGCAAAAGCGGCAAGATAAGCTACAAACCCTACGAACAAGAGCAGTCATACCTCATACCCCCAGCTCGGAGAAACTCATCCCCGCGAAGCACCTGGTGCGGCTGGTCAACGAAGTCATAGAGGACATGGGGATAGAGCGGCTGCTTCGGAAATATCAGGCGGGCGGCGGGGCGAACCGGAACCACCCGGTGCTGAATGATTTCCGGGGGAAACTGCTTACCGGGGTAATGGAAGAGATTTTCGTAACGGCGATGAAGATGCTGAAGGCGAAAGGGTATATCAAGGTAGAGAACTATTCCCAGACATTCTACGAATGTCTGGCATTACGAGCCTGTAAGATTTTTTGTGTAATTGGCAAAGTATCATCAGAACGGAACCCGTTCTTTTCCGAACTCAATGGCGAATTGGTTCAACGCCAAGACCCCAATGCTTAATCGGCATCGTCCATTTTTCCGATGCGTTCCGTATCGCCAAATACAGTATCTTGAATATAGCATCGTCCGTCGAAAATGTCGAGCGGTTCTTAG
>JAISOA010000019.1 GCA_031275945.1 Spirochaetaceae bacterium | reverse complement strand
GCGGGGATTTGCGCCACCATGCTGATCCAGTGGGGACTTGTCAACCCCGATAACAAGACAAAACTCCTGTTGGCCTTGTCCGAACTTATCATCAATGCGGTGGAACACGGGAACTGCGGCATAAGTTATGACGAAAAAACCGAAGCCCTGGAGAGGGGGCTTTCGGTGGTAGATCTGGTGATGGAAAAATGCAAAGATCCGGTGATTCGGGCCAAAAAGGTAGATCTGCAGTGGGAAATCCGGCAAGATACGAGTGTTTTTATAATCCGGGATGAGGGGGAAGGCTTTAATGTCATGGAACACATGCGGAAGATTGCCCGGCAGGATGTATACAGTCTCCATGGCAGGGGTATCCGGATGGCTTCGATGCTTTCCTCCGAAATACGATACAATGATAAGGGTAATCAGGTAACCCTTAGCGTCAAACATGATACGTCGGTGGAGCATGAGGTTCCCCTGGGTTTTGCCAAAGAACAGGTGGTTATAGTTCGGAAGGGCGATATTGTCCTAAAGGAAGGCGAAGTTAGCGATTCCCTTTATTATATTTCCAGCGGTACATACAATGTCTTCCATAACAGGAAGCAAGTGGGAAGCCTTTCTCCCCAGGATATTTTTATGGGGGAAATGGCCTTTCTCCTTAATCAGAAGCGATCCGCTTCGGTCCGGGCGGAAACTCCGGGTAAGCTTATTCTCCTTACCCGGGACAATTTTATTAATGTAATCCGGGAGTATCCCCACTATGGCATCTTTCTTTCGAAGCTGCTGGCGAAGCGTCTGGTCCGCAGCAACGACAGGAACGCCGCTTTAATGGAGAAGCTTAAAGGGTAGCCCCTTCGTGGGACAAGGCCGCGGCCCAGGCGTATAGCACAATGCCAAAGGCCGCCGACACGTTAAGGGACCCTTTGGCCCCGTAGGTAGGAATAGATACCCTGCCCAGGGAAGCGTCCGCCGCCGCAAGACCCTGGGGGCTAACCCCTAATTCTTCGGAGCCCACAATCATAAGGGCCCGGCGGGGAAAGGGGAACCGGTCTATGCCGGTTCCGCCGGTTTCCAGGGCAAAAACAGGCCCCTCCGGAAGGGCCGGGCAGTCCGAATATTGGTCGTAATTTGGACTATCATTTGGACCTAAATTTGGTACTAAATACGGCTCTTTAACGCACCGTTCCCAGGGAACCAGATCCACACAGCCCATGGCGGTCCGCGCCGCCCGGGGATGATTCGGGTCGGCGCAGAGGGGGGAAAGGTATATCTTTTCTGCGCCGAAGGATTCGGCGGTGCGGAACATGGCCCCTACATTGAAGGGGGACCGGATGTCTTCAAGATAGATCCGCATCCCGGTAAAGACCCGCCGCCCGCGGGGGTCGAGCCGGCCCGTATGATCGATCAGATCCCAATCCGCGGTTTGTCTCCCGGTTTCGCTCAGCAGGATATGGCGGACCGTATTAAGAATGCGGAGGTACTTTTCCCGGCTGTTCCCCGGGCCCGGGTGCCCCCCTAACCCGGCGTGGATATTCCTAAGCGCTCCGGCCGCGGGGAGGGGAAAGAAAGGATCCTGTACAAGGAAGCCCAGAATTTCTTCAAGGTAGGGCAGGTCCATTACCGGCGATATATCGTGCCCAAGACTTATCCGGTATTCGGCCTCGCCCAGGAGTTTCGCGATTTTACGAAGCCCCTGGGAACGGGGGAGTTTTTTTAGTTTGTGAAGGGGGATCATCGGGCGGATACTCCATCGTGGATTGGCAGGCCGGATTAAAAGGCCTGTTTTAACAGATCAAAGGCGTCTTCCGCGGCAATCGTCCAGGGAGAATAGGCGACGAACTCCAGATTATGGGCGGCTTCGGCAACAGAAACCAGGCGATCCAGGGACAGGTTGAATTCTTTAAGCCGGGCCGGGACTTTGAGGACCCCCATATGGCGGCGGATGGCCTCGACCGCCATTTCCGCAGAATTCGCCGTTGAAGCCCCTTCCACCGTTTCCCCCATCAAGGCCGCCACCTTGGCTATTTTTTCCGGCCGGGCGGCCACCAGTTTTTCCAATATATAGGGAAGCAGTACCGTGGAACACCAGGATTTTGCCACCGAAAAGCGCCCGTTGATGGCGTAGGCCAGGGCGGTTCCAATACCGGGGGCGCTCACCGCGGAGCCCAGGGCCGTGAGAAATCCCGCATTGGTGATTCCCCCCATTAGATCAAAGGTTTCACTGTTCTCATAGGAATTCATGATTTGAGAATATTGAAAGATCGCCTGTTCCAGCAGGGCATCGGATAAAAATTGGGCCTTATTGGAACAATAGGCTTCCACGGCCACACAGAAACCGTCAAAGGCCATGGTGGCGGCAAATTTTCCCGATAAAGATTCGGCCAAATTGCCGTCCATAATCGCCGCCTTACAGAGCCCCTCGGGGGATTTTACCTGTTTTATGGATCTGTCCCGGGGATCCACGGCAAGTAAATAACCGGAAAACAGAAAGGGATCCCGGCCGGTGGTGGGAATCGCAATATAGGGCAGAAAGGGTTCTTCCGGCTTTGTCCCATCCAGCAATTCAAATACGGGGAGGCCGGACTTGGCGATAATCGCCGCTATCCGGGCTATGGACTGGATTGTAAGGCCCCCAAACCCGACAATGACGGAACAGCGGGCGCCCCGGGCAAGCTCGGCGGCGGATTCCGCCACATCCGCCGCGGCCTGGGCGGGAATTTCGTCAAATACAATGGCTTCCACGCCGAAATCGTTCAGAATCGCCGTAAGGCGTTCAATATTCCGGTTTTCATACAACCCCTGCTCCGTAACGATAAGGGTCCTGCCGCCGTAGGTATTGCAGATAGTTCCGGTACGGTTTATCGTGTCCATTCCGATTAGAATTTCCGGATCCAATTTGAATGAAATATCCATCATATCATGCTCCCGGGTCTAAAAACATCGTTACTTTACCGCAAGGAATCGGTAATACCGTCGGTAATACCGATGGAAAAAAAAGGCGGAACCCCGCTGGTTCCGCCCGCTTTATCTATAATTAATTGGAAAGCGGGGTTCATACCCCAAGCTTGTCCCGGATGCTTCATAATCCAAAGGCATCAATGATCTTATCCGCCGTGGCTTGTATAATCTTCTCATTGATATATGAGGGGTCATTTATCTTTTTTTTCAGTTCCTCGACCCGATCCACCCGCACATCGTCAGCGGAGGAGACGATCTCTATGGCTTGATACAGATCACCCTTTTCCAGAGCCTCCGAAGAAAGCGTAATGGAATCGGTCTTTGCGTTCTCGTTTACCTGACCGGTCCGTCCGGTTTTTTTGCCGGGCTGAATGGGATCTATGGAACCTATCCTGTCGATCGTCATACTCATATCCTACCTACCCCAATTATCGGCATATATATATCAATAGTTTACACGTTTATCGTTTTTCTTTCCAGATACAAATACGGAAAATTCCCCTAATTGTTTGGTTTTTTCCGCTAAAAGCAAGCTTATTTCCGTGACCGGACCCCTAAGGTACTCTTCATGTACTTTGGTCATTTCCCTGCCTACGCATATATACCGTTCTTTATCCAGATCGGCCAGATCCTCCAAAAGCTTGAGTATCCGAAAGGGCGATTCGTAGAGGACAAAGGCCGCATCCATGGCCAAAAGTTCCCGCAGCCGGGACCGGCGGCGGCCCGCCTTGGGGGACAAAAAGCCTTCAAAAACAACCGTTTTGTCCGTACCGCCGGAAACGCTTACCAGGGCCGCAAAAGCCGAGGGCCCCGGAATGGGGAGCGCCCGGTGCCCCGCTTCTACCGCCAGCCGCACCAGCGCCGCCCCGGGGTCGCTGAGGGCCGGGGTTCCCGCATCGCTGGCATAGGCCAGGGTTTTTCCCTCGTTTAAGGCGGCAATGACCTTTGCCGCGGCGATTTCCTCATTATGGGCCCTGCAGGAAAGCAAGGGGACCCGGATCCCCAAATGGCTTAGAAGTTTAAGGGTCCGGCGGGTATCCTCGCAGGCCACCATATCCACGGTCTTGAGTATTTCCACCGCCCGGAAGCTAATGTCCCCCAAATTCCCAATAGGGGTGCCGATAATATATAAGATTGCCACGGGTTCAGTATAACCGGTCCGGCCCCAGCCGCCAAGGATGCATGGGACAGTACTTCCACATTTGGACAAAAAATGGCCTGGGCAGAACATCTAAAAGCGGCCACGCTTGCCCCT
>JAISOA010000006.1 GCA_031275945.1 Spirochaetaceae bacterium | reverse complement strand
TGATCCCCCTTAAGGGTGATACATCCCCGCAGGCCCCGGTACCGGCGGGGATCCATGGCAGACAGCGCGCTTTCCCAGTCTTCTTTTTTCGCCGAATCCTTACGTAAAACAAGTTTTTCCCAAGGCAGGGTAACCTGTTTTTTTCCCTTTATGGTTTCCACGGGGAATATTTCGTTTCCCAGTTTGATATTGCTGGTAAAGTCCCGTCCGCCCTTACGCCGCCGGTTCCCTTCCTGATCCGGACCCCTGGGGGACCCTCCCAGCTCCGCCAGGACCAGGGGGCTGATGCGCTGGAGGGTGTTCAAAGAGAGGGGACTTACCGACATGGCGTACATCCGGGTGGTCCGGACAATTTCTCCCGCAACAATGTACCGGGGATCTTCTTTAAACATTACCGATCCGGGGTGTATCATAATCCGGTCCGCGGTTAGGGACCGGTACATTTCCCGCCCTTCCCGGACACAAACAAATTGAATAAGCCCCCGGCCTACGCAGCACAGGTAGTCTTCAATGTCCCCTCCCGAAAGCACGGGGATTTCCATGGCGGAAACAATTTCTTCAAGCTGAATGACCACATGGGCAATTTCCGCCATGGCCCGTTCATCCAGATAATTCCGCCTGCAGAATTTTTGTTTATCCGGCGCTTCGGTATAGGCCCGGTACAGTTTAAGGTACGAAACAAAATCCCCCTGGGGATCCCGAAAACTATGATGGGCCCTTCTTGCGTCAAGTTCCTCTCCCGGAGGAAGGACATAGGGACTTTGGGTGGAAAGAAAGGCCGCGGCAATAATCGTTTCTTTAATTACCTGAGGATACCGGAATATGGCTTCCACAATAATCCGGGATTGCCGGGGGGGAAGAGGGAATTCGGTCATCATCTTTCCGGTGGAAGAAAGGGTTCTGTCTTCTTCCAGGGCCTCCAGCAGATTAAGGGTTTCTATCGCGGCGATTATCCCCTCCCGCCCCGGGGGGGAGATAAATTCAAAGCCCTCGTAATCCTTTATGCCCAGATCCGCCATGCGAAGAACCACCTCGGAAAGGTCCGTCCGGTAAATTTCCTCGGTGGTAAAAAGGTGGCGGTTTTCAAAATCCCGCCGGGTATAAAGGCGGTAACAGGTCCCTTCCTGGGTTCGTCCCGCCCGGCCCTTGCGTTGGTTTGCCGAAGCCTTGGAGACGGGGGATTCTACCAGGCTGGATGTAAATGACCGGGGGTTATAGTAGTTAAGTTTGGACAATCCCGAATCCAGCACGGCGGTGATCCCGTCTATGGTTACCGAGGTTTCGGCGATGTTGGTGGAAATAACCACCTTGGTTTTTCCCCGGGGGGAAGCCTCAAAAACCTTTTCCTGTTCCTCTTTACCAAGCCTTCCGTACAGGGGAAGGAGGTGAAGATACTTCCCCGCAGGGGAAAAAGACAGACGGTTCATACAATCCTTGATCATCTTTTCTCCGGGAAGGAAAATCAGCATATCGCCGGATCGTTTTTCGCTGATAAAGCGTTCCACGATGCTCTGGATCTTTCCCAGCAGGGCCTCCGCAGCCAGGTTTCCGCTTTCGCGCCTGTTTTCTTTCCGGTCCCGGAACGAACCGGGCCCCCTGCCGCCCTGGTCCCGGCTGTTTTCGCCCGCTGATCCCGCCACGGGCGGGTCGTATACCAGGGTTACCGGGAAGATCTGGGCGTCTATTTTAACCACCGGACATTCCCCGAAGTATTCGGAAAAGGCCTCGGCATTTATGGTGGCGGAAGAAACAATTACTTTAAATTCCTTCCGTTCCTTAAGAACCCGGTTAAGGAGCCCCAGGATAAAGTCGATGTTAAGGCTCCGCTCGTGGGCTTCGTCGATGATCATTACCCCGTAGCGGGAAAGCCAGGGATCCAGCTTCATTTCCTGAAGAAGGATTCCGTCGGTCATAATTTTAATCCTGGTATCCGGTCCTGTTTTGTCCTCGAACCGCATTTTGTAGCCCACGGGACAGCCGGCTTCGCCGGGGTTTGTAAACCCCAGCTGCCGGGCGATAAAACCGCTTACGGAAAGAGCCGCGATGCGCCGGGGCTGGGTAACCCCGATGATTCCATTTTTTCCATAGCCGGAACCGTGAAGGATTACCGGAAGCTGGGTGGTTTTTCCTGATCCGGTGGGGCTTTCTACCACCACCACTTGATTTTTTTCCAGTGCGGCAAGAATACGGTCTTTATGCTGATAAACCGGCAGATCAAAGTAGTTCATGGATAACAGTATATCAAATACCCTATGAGAACAACATACCCCGCCGAAAAATTTATGCCGAAGTCACCAAGGGCGATGGAAAATAGCAGATTCTTTCCATCAACTGAAACTGGTGATAAAACGTTCCTTATTAATATATTTTGTCCCCACCGCACCGTCAATAGATTTTTGCGCCGGTAAGCCGCGCCCGGCACATACTCCTTTACAAAAAGCGGCGGGAGGTGTAGGATAGTACAGTACTATGGTGAACCGGATAAGGGGTATATGGATACTGCTTTGACGTATGGAAAAATGTTACAAAAACCCCCTCAAAATAGTATAAATTCCCTTCACCTGGCACGGAAATTGCTTTCTCCATTTATTATGGTGGAGTTTTGGCATAGCCAAAACTGCGGAGGCCGTTTTTATTTCAGGGAGATAGGTCTGCCCAAAAGAAGTGCCGGTGACGCTTGGGAAAATTCCCATGAAGCTCCCCCGCCGGAAGGCGGGTTCTTGGATATTAGACCCCCCTGCAAATAAAGCGAATACCCGGCTTGTACCGGACTCAAAAAAGGAAATACCGGAGCCTTTGACCGGCCGGTAAAAAATTCAATACGCCGAAAGGCGCGAAAAGGAGCGGCTTATGAACAAATTGCGGAACATTGGGTGGGCAGGTGTGCTGTCTGCCCTGCTGATTGTTACGGCCTACGGCAACCCCGCCGGAGGGAGTACCGGCTCTACGTTTACCACCCCGGCCCAATACCGGGAAATGGTCCTGGCCACCCCCAGCGTCGGCAGCAACGTAACCATTACCGGCAACAACGCATATAATGCCGGCGACAATGACACGTTGTTTCCTTCGGGCCGCACGGTAACATTGAGCCCCTTCAAGATTGCGAAATACGAAACCACCTATGAACTGTGGTACGAGGTGAAGCAGTGGGC
>JAISOA010000005.1 GCA_031275945.1 Spirochaetaceae bacterium | reverse complement strand
TTTCACCCTTTCGTTCAGTTGGATAGCCGAGGGAAGGGCCGATTTCTCCATTGGACCAAAGCAGTACTACGAACTGCTGGTGGAAAGCGAAAGCGGCGAACTGCATCATCTGGCAAACGACGTGGGCTTTGTGGAATTCGGCTCCGTTAGAACCTGGCCCATCTTTTCAAAGGGCGAAGAGGACCTGGCGGACGCCTACGACCGGGCGGTGATCAAGCTTAAAGAAGACGGTACCCTGCGGAAGCTTGCCCTGGACTTTATCGGCTACGACACCTGGGCCTACGAGGGCGACAATATCTATTAAGATGACATTGGACTTGTTCAATAACCCGGTTGGTTATTGAACAAGTCTAGGCAAAATGCTCTGCATTTTGCTGTTTTCAAGCGGTTGTTGTTTAAAAACTGAGGTTTTTAAACAACTCTATTCATGTAAAAACGTTCCGCGGGATGGAGGACGGCATGACAGTACAGTGGCGAAGCATGCTTTCGTATATGGCGAAGATGCTTCCCTATTTGCCCTATACCTTTCTCTACGTGTTTTGTTCCCTGGTTTTTGGGATCATCCTTGGATTTTTCTGTGCCATGGCAAAACTGGGAAAAAACCGGGTCCTTAAGGGGATCGCCGGGGGGTATACGACATTTATGCGCTGCATGCCCTCCATCACCGTGCTTTTTCTGGTGTACTACATGGTTCCCGCCTTGATGCGGAATTATCTTAACATCAGCCTCGACGGCATGAACGCCCTGTTTTTTGTGATCCTTACCTTTACCCTTTTTCTGGGGGCCTCCCTGTCGGAGATGATGCGGACCTCGTATCTTGCGGTGGCCAGGGATCAGTTCGAGGCCGCCCTAAGCCTGGGTCTTACCGCATTCCAGGCCTTTCGCCGCATCATCCTGCCCCAGGCCTTTTTTTATTCCCTGCCCAATCTGGGTAATACGGTGATCTACCTTTTAAAAGAAGGGGCCCTGGGGTATACCATCGGACTTACCGACGTCATGGGCAAAGCCTACCTTATGAATGCGGACAGTTACAGCGTCCACGCCCTGGAGATATATATTTCCCTGGCCCTTATTTACTGGCCCGTGGCGCTGCTTCTGGAACAGATATTTAAAAAACTGGAAGAAAAATTTTCCTGCCAGGAAACGGCGTCCCGGGGGTTTTCGCATGCATCTTGATTACCCCTTTATGTTTAAAACTTTTTTGCTTTCCCTGGGGGGAATTCCCGTAACCCTGGGAATTAGCCTGGCGGTACTTGTCTTTGCCGTTCCCATGGGCTTTCTGCTGGCCATTGCCATGGTAAACCGGGTGCCGGCGGTAACCCAGATTTCCAGGGTCTACATTTCGTTTATCCGGGCCACGCCCCCCATATTGCAGATCTTTATTATTTATACCAGCCTGCCCAGCCTGCTTGCCCGTATATTTACCCGTTTCGACGGATCCTTTGATGTCTTTTCCCTTAATCCGGTGATCTATCCTATTATCGTATTCAGTCTAAGCGAAACCGCCGTCCTGGCCGAAGTGTTCAGGGCCGCCCTAAGTACGGTGGACAGGAGCCAGCTTGAGGCCGCCCTGGCTGTGGGTATGACCAGGGCCCAGGGCTATACCCGGATTGTCATACCCCAGGCCCTTAGCGCCGCGGTTCCGGTTTTTTGTTCCTCCGTTACGGGTCTTGTTAAGCTTACCTCCCTTTCCTTTACCATGTCGGTTATGGAGGTTACGGGGATCGCCAAGGTTCAGGCCGGCGTGGGCCTGGCGTGGATCGAAGCGTACCTTGCGATGGCCATGATCTATTTTATGGTAATATTTGCCATCGAAAAACTGTTAAAACTCTTTGAGAAACACCTGCGGGTGTATGCCGCGGAATAGAGGAGGCCGTGAATGCTTGAGGTAAAAAATGTACATAAGGCCTTTGGAAAAACCGGGGTACTCCGGGGGGTGGATATTACCGTGGAAAAAAAATCCGTGGTGGTGCTTCTGGGACCCAGCGGATCGGGCAAGACCACCCTCCTTAGGTGCATTAATTTTCTTGAACGGGCCGATGAGGGGGACATACGGATCGACGGCCTTGATATTCCCTTTAAACACGCGGGTAAAAAGGACATCCTAACGGTAAGGCGAAAGACCGCCATGGTTTTTCAAAATTACTGTCTCTTTAAGAACAAGACCGCCCTGGAAAATGTTACCGAGGGCCTTATCGTCGCGCGGAAGGTTCCCCGGAACGAGGCCATAGCCATTGGCAGGGAAACCCTGGACAAGGTGGGTCTTGGCAGCAAATACGACGCGTATCCCACCCAGCTTTCCGGGGGGCAGCAGCAGCGGGTGGGCATTGCCAGGGCCATTGCGGTTAAACCCGCCGTGATCCTCTTTGACGAACCTACTTCGGCCCTGGACCCCGAGCTGATCGGCGAAGTACTGGGGGTTATGAAGAAGCTTGCCAAAGAAGGAATAACCATGCTGATCGTTACCCATGAAATGAACTTTGCCCGGGAGGTGGCAAACAAGGTTGTTTTTATGGACCAGGGACAGGTAGTAGAGGAGGGGCGGCCGGATGAGATATTCAGGCAGGCCAAAGAACAGCGGACCAGACGCTTTCTTCAGCGGTTCATCGTTTCGGATGATTATACTATTTAAGCTTAAGCCGGTTCGGAAACCTGTGGTTTTGAACGGCGTATTCACGGGCATTTGCATTTAAGGAGGAAACATGCAAGAGGGCGCCATACGGCAGATTGCCATATACGGAAAGGGCGGCATAGGAAAATCCACCACCACTCAAAATCTAACCGCGGGTTTAGCGGAACTGGGAAAACAGATCATGGTGGTGGGCTGCGATCCCAAGGCCGATTCAACCCGGCTTCTTTTAGGGGGCTTGGCCCAGCAGACGGTGCTGGATCTTCTGCGGGAACAGGGCCAGAATGTGGGTCTTGATTCGCTTATGAAAACCGGCTTCGGCGGCATACGCTGCGTTGAATCCGGGGGCCCCGAACCCGGGGTGGGCTGCGCCGGCCGGGGGATCATCACCGCCATCGGGCTGCTTGAAAACCTTGGAGCCTATACCGATGACTTGGATTATGTGTTTTACGATGTCCTGGGGGATGTGGTCTGCGGCGGTTTTGCCATGCCCATCCGGGAAGGGAAGGCCAAGGAAATTTACATCGTGGCCTCCGGCGAAATGATGTCCCTCTATGCGGCGAACAATATTTCCAAGGGCATTAAACGGTATGCCGAAAAAGGCGGCGTGCGGCTGGGGGGAATTATCTGCAACAGCCGGAATGTGGATCGGGAACTGGAAGTTCTTAGGGCCTTTTCCGAAGAATTGGGGACCCAGCTTACGGGCTTTATTCCCCGGGATAATATTGTCCAGCGGGCAGAGATACGAAAAAAAACGGTGATCGACTACGATCCGAAGGCTCCCCAGGCGGACGAGTACCGGAAGCTGGCCAGGGCAATAGAGGAAAACCGGAATTTTGCCATCCCCACCCCCATGAGCCAGGATCGGCTTGAGGAGATCCTTATCGAATACGGCCTTATTGAAGCGGTGGAAAGCGATTACCGTATCTAGGCGGCGGCGCCCTCTGCCCTTAGGGGCGGCTTCTGTGATCCTCAGCGGTTAATTGATCGTTGCCCGGCAAAGCCGTTGACCACCGGTCAACGGCTAACGTATAGTTTGTCTATGGACGAGATTGCTCATTTTAACCGGCTTGTGGCGGAATTAAGCCTGGAAGAACGGGCAAGGCTGTTGGAAAAGCTTTCAAGTCAATCCACCCTTTCCGATACCGTCCTGTACGAAGAACCCCAAAATGAAGAAGATTTTGATCTGGAGTCCCGGTATAAAAAACTCCCCTGGTATTATAAGATTTGGTACAAGTTCCTAAGTTTTTTTAACAGCCGCAGTCCCCTTAAACTGTTTGAGGATCATATGATGATCCGGATTTACCGGGAAATGGAAGGCATTGCTCCGGGGCTCTACAATTACCAGAAAGACATGCTCCTTTCCAAATTTCAGGATGAATTGGTCAAACTGCGGGACGGCTCCCGCTTTTTTTACACCGCCCTGGACGAAAGCCTTAACCGGGACAAGGGGGGACTTATGGTTTTTTTGGGTTCCCTGGAAATGCCGGATATTCATACGCTAATTCAAAGCGATACGGATCCCGCGGCCCTGGCCGGCCATTACCGGGACTTAAGCGAACTGGAACTCCGCCAGAAGGCCCTAAAGGCCCTGGATGACGCCCTCATGGGGATCACCGAAAAACAGCGGAATACCATGTATCACAACGCCCGGCTTTTGTACTGCTTTAAGCAGCTTTCTTCGTTCCTCTTTGACCGCGTGATTAATTCCTTTATCTTTGACACCTCCCTCCAGGGGAATGTTTGCCCCGCCGCATCGGTACGGGAACAGCTTTTAACGCTGAATAACATACTGGCCACCCTTAAAACTCCCCCTCCCATGACTCTTTTGGAGTCCCTGTTTATTTTTGTACTTATGGAAAACAGCGGCGAGCCGGGTTTTGATATACAATTGGAGATGCGCAAACTTTTGGCCCAGGCGGAGGTCTCCCTCCAGGCTATCCGGGAATTCAATATGGAAATACCCCTGACAAAACTGCTGCGCTGCATGTCCCGGAATATGAGTCTGGTTCCCCAGAGCATCGGGGGAGGGGAGGACTGGTACGCCGTGTACCGGGAACGGTGGAAAAACACCGTGGAAGAACAGTTTCTGGTTTTTACCAAAACCCGGCGCCAGAACGATCTGCAAAATTCCTTCCGGTATTTTTTTATGGGGAATCATCTTAAGATGCTGGAAAACATGGGTTCCGAAACCAATCCCTCGGGAATACATGTCCGGGGCAACTTTAGTCTTTCCTTTTTACAGACCTTTTATTCGGTGGTATTTATGACGGAGATCAACAAGTTTATTAGGCCCATCCTGATTGACGGGGAATTTTACAAAAAAGAAAACAGAACCGAGTTTACCGAAAGTTATAATACCCTTATTAAGCTGGAGGATATTATTCTTCATTATGACCGGGATATTTCTCCTGCGGGAGAATACGGCAGGCGCTATGCCCAGGCTAAGAACGATATGTCTTCCCTGCCCATAAAGCGGCGTAAAATTCAGATAGTGGTGGAAGAAGCCGCCGGGGATGCGGAGAAGATCATCAAAGAAGCCCGGGATGCCATGGGGCGGATGATCAACGTCCTGGGGGGGATCCTTAAAAAAAGCCCCGATGAAAAGTACGATTCCCTGGCCAATCTGCAGGCCCTTTCCGGCCGGGGAACGGCCTTTGTGGACGGTATCATCAAATCCATAAGCCAGTTCCGCAAGGCCCTTCAGTTGATGGATGAAATTGACGCCATGGAAGCCGGAAGATAACCTGTGCCGCGTAACGATACCGGCCATGCGTGTACCGCCGCTGACAATGCCGGCACTACAGAAGCGTTTACCGTTGTTTTAGATCACCGGGATATTTTTTTCTATCCCTTTGTCCTTGAATTTTCCGGCGGGGACAGATATGCCCGGTTTCCCTTTATGTATAACGGAAGGGCCGTAACGTGTTTACCCGGCGGCGCCCCGGCTCCTTCCTGCCTTATCTCCGGCCGGGCCGGGGGAAACCTGCGCTTTGATCCCTCCCCCTATGGGACCGCGGCACGGGAAGGCTCTGCCGCCGGACAGTGCCCCGCGGGGCTTCACGGACCGGTCCGGGAGGCATTTTTCCGTTCCCTGGGCCTTTCCCCGGACCGGGTTTATAGTCTGGTACAGATCCATTCCCGGACCGTACATGCCCTTGACCGGGCCATTCCCGGCGGGCCGGCGGAATTTGTCCGGGAAGGGGACGGTATGGTGTCCTTTTTGCCCGATCCCTTCCTAGCCCTTACCGTGGCGGACTGCCTGCCGGTGTTCCTTCTGGATACGGAGACCGGTTATTTTGCAGCCCTTCATTCGGGCTGGAAAGGAACCGGCATAGTTCTTAGGGCCCTGGCCCTGATGAAAGAACGGGGAACCCGGCCTGAAGCCTTGGCCGCGGTGCTGGGTCCTTGCATACAAAGCTGCTGTTACCGGGTAGACCCGGAACGGGCCGCGGCCTTTGAAGCGGAATTCGGCGCTTCCCCCTTTCCCGGGGCCGGGGAAGCGTCGTATCCCCTGGGAAGGGCCGTAAGGTACCGGAAAGATCCGGCCCCGGGCTCACCCTGCGGAGAAGGCTGGTACCTTGGCCTGCAGGCCGCCAATGCCGGACTTCTGGCCGGGGCGGGACTTAGGAATATTGCGTATTGCCGGGACTGTACCTTTACCGACGGACGGCTTGGCTCCTATCGCCGGGAAGGCTCCTGTTATACCCGTATGGCCGCGATGGCCGGTCCCTTTGGGGAACCCTAAGGGTTACTTTTTTTTATGTTTATGGTATGAAAGTGGCATGGTTGATTCGCAGGACCTTTGGAAACGCCGTATCGCAGGGGCGGTAAATGTACTACTGGAAGAAGCGGGCTCTCCCCGGCGGCTTGGTTCAGCGGACATTGCTGCGGAACTTCCTCCCCGGCCCGAAATGGGGGATCTGGGCTTTCCCATGTTCGGGTATGCAAAACTGCTCCGCAAGGCTCCCCCCGTCATAGCCCTCCAGGTTGCCCGGCAGCTTGCCGGCGAAGCGGGATCCGGCGAAGCCCCCGGTACCGCCGAGGCGGAGGGACCCTATGTCAATATCCGGCTGGACCGGGAATGGGCTGCGATGTCCGTACTCGGGGCTTTGCTGGACGAGACAAGGCCCCCGGGCCGGCCGGGAAATTTGGCCGGTTCCCGGATCATGGTGGAATTTTCAAGCCCCAATACCAACAAGCCCCTCCATCTGGGCCACCTGCGCAACGATGTTCTGGGGGAAAGTATTTCCCGAATCCTGGCCGCCTGCGGGGCCAAGGTCCGCAAGGTGTGCATCATAAACGACCGGGGTATTCATATTTGCAAGTCCATGCTTGCCTATATGGAACAGGGGGAGGGCAAAACCCCGCAGTCCGAGGGGCGTAAGAGCGATCACTTTGTAGGAGACTGGTATGTGGCCTTTAGCAGGGAATTAAAAAAAGAAACGGATGAACTTATTCAAAGTCGGGGACTTACAAAAGAAGAGGCGGAAGCCGCCGCGCCGCTTATGCTCCGGGCCCAGGAACTGCTTCGTAAATGGGAGGCGGGGGACGAAGAAACCGTGGCCTGCTGGAAGAAGATGAACCGCTGGACCATAGAGGGCATGCAGGCCACCTACGAACGTACCGGGGTTTCTTTTGATCAGTACTATTTTGAAAGCGAAACCTACCGGAAGGGCAGGGAAGAGATACTCCGGGGACTTGAACGGGGAATTTTTAGCCGTGACGGGGACGGCGCCATACTGGTGGATCTCGAGGCCGAAAACCTGGGAAAGAAGGTTCTGCTCCGCAGCGACGGTACCTCGATTTACATTACCCAGGACATAGGCCTGGCTATTTACCGGAACCGGGACTGGCCCTTCGACCGGCTTGTGTACGTGGTAGGGTCGGAACAGCAGTACCATTTTAAAGTACTCTTTACCGTTTTACAAAAGCTCGGATTTTCCTGGGCCCGGAACCTGTACCATCTTTCCTACGGCATGGTCCATCTTCCCGAAGGAAAAATGAAAAGCCGGGAAGGGACGGTGGTGGACGCCGACGATCTTCTCGATACCCTTCGGGACATGGCGTTGGAGGAAATTCGGGAAAAGGAACGGGAAGAGGCGGTGAAGGATCCGCAGGGGATTGCGGAAAAGATAGCCCTGGGGGCCCTACATTACTACCTGCTTTCGGTATCCCCCGGCAAGGACATGCTCTTTGATCCCCGGGGATCCCTCTCATTTAACGGCGATACGGGACCCTATTTGCAGTACATGGGAGCGCGGATCTCTTCCATGCTGCGAAAGGCCGGGGAAACGCGGATTCCGGATGCGTCCTCTGCCCCGCAGGGGACGGCGCTGCATTTTTGCTCGCTCTTAACCGGCGATTCCGAATGGGAACTCATTAAAGCCCTGGCGGACTATGACGGCGAAGTGGCTGCGGCCGCGGAGGGGATGGATCCTTCCCTGTTGCGGAATTACCTGTACAGGCTTTCCAAGGCATTCAGCCGTTTTTATCACGACTGTCCTATCCTTCAGGCGGAAACCGCGGAACTTTCCGCGGCCCGGCTTTTCCTGTCCCAGGCGGTGCTGCGGGTACTTAAAGACGCCCTCGGACTTATCTGTATCCCCTTTTTGGAAACCATGTGAAGGGCCTTAGAAAAAAAGATTCGCCGGGGGATAGCGCTGCGTTGTGGACATTTTGAAACCCGCCCCGGTTCGTATTCCGCGGTCCGCAGGAAAATATTTTTATTTATAAGGAGCAATATCATAATGAAGGAAGATCCAAAGAACTTGGAATCTAATTCCGCCGGGGACCATGAAGTGTCCAAGATCCCCCTTCGCATTAAGGAACTGCGGGAGGATGAGGAAATAAGCGTCCTGGATATGGCCCGGGACATCGGCATAGGCGCCGGTATATACGAAAAATACGAATCCGGGGAACTGGACATCCCCATCAGCGTGTTGTATAAAATCGCCGCCTGCCTGGGGGTGGATACCACCGTGCTTTTGACGGGAGAAGATCCCCGGATGGAAAGCGCCAGCGTCTGCCGGAAAGGGCAGGGGGTACGGATCGAACGCTACCCCGGGTATGAGTTTTCAAGTCTGGCGTATAATTTTAAAGGAAGAACCATCGAGCCCCTGCTGGTATCTCTGGATCCTTTCCGGCCCGAAGCCCCGCAGGTAAGTCACGGGGGTAATGAATTTAATTACGTAATCGAAGGGAAAGTTAAAGTGACCGTTGGAAACCGCGCCTACATCCTTGCGGAGGGGGATTCAATTTACTTTGATGCGTTGCGACCCCACGGCCAGGCCGCGGTAGACGGTCCCGCCCAATTTATTACCGTCATTGAGGAGAAGTAAAGCCCATGGATACCATTCTTTCCCGCTACTGTCCCCGGACCGAATTTGAAAGCTACGAAGATTTTTATGCGCATTACCGTGTTACGGTGCCGGAAAACTTTAACTTTGCTCTGGATGTGGTGGATCAGTGGGCTTATCTGGAACCGGAAAAATTAGCCCTGCGGTGGACGAACGACGAAGGGGAAATGCGGTCCTATACGTTTTCCGATATAAAAAAACTTTCCGACAGGGCCGCCAATGTGCTTGTATCCCGGGGCATAAAGAAGGGAGATGTGGTGATGCTAATCCTCAAGCAGCGTCCGGAAGTGTGGGTGTTAATGGCGGCCCTGGAAAAAATAGGAGCGGTCTGCATTCCCGGTACCTACCAGCTTACCCAAAAGGATCTGGTATACCGGTGTAACATTGCCGAGGTAAAGATGCTTATTACGGTGGATACGGAGGAACTGTTGAATCATATCGTTTCCTCTTTGCCGGACTGTGGCACGCTGCGGCATGTGGCGGTTGCCGGCAGCCGTATCCCCGGTGGGGATTTTTTCGATCTTCGGCGGGCCATTGAAGAAGCCCCGGAGACATTTAAGCCCCGGGAACATACCCGGCTGCGGGAACCCATGCTTGTCTATTTTTCCTCCGGCACCACAGGAATGCCCAAGATGGTTCTTCATGATCATAGCCTTCCCCTGGGACATATTGTTACCGCCAAGTACTGGCACTGCGTGGAGGAAAATAAAATTCACATGACCCAGACCGATTCGGGCTGGGCCAAGTTTGCCTGGGGAAAGATCTACGGCCAATGGATATGCGGCGCCCCCGTGGGGGTTTACGATACCGAGCGGTTTGTTCCCCGGGGTATGCTGGAGGCCCTGCAACGGATTAGGCCCTATAGTTTTTGCGCCCCCGCTACGATCTTCCGGTTTTTTATTAAGGAAGATCTTTCAGCGTATGATTTTAGTTTTATTAAGCATACTTCGGTGGCCGGGGAGCCCCTAAGTCCCGAAGTCTTTGTCCAAATAAAAGAAAAAACCGGACTGGAAATACGGGAGGGGTTCGGCCAGTCGGAAACCTCGGTAATGGCCGCGTGCTTTAAGTGGCTTCCGGTAAAACCCGGTTCCATGGGTAAACCAGCGCCCCTTTTTGGCCTGGATCTGCTGGATGAATCGGACAGATCCTGCGACGACGGTATAGTGGGAAATATCAGCGTTACCGCCGCCGGGGAACCGGGGGTCCTGTCCTTGGATCCGCAGGACGGTCTTGGCGGAATAAGCCTCGCCTCCCCTGGGGCCGATCCGGTACCCGGTCTTTTCCGGGGGTATTGGAAGGACAAGGAAATTACCGGTGAATGCTGGCACGGCGGCGTCTACCGGACCGGGGACATGGCCTGGCACGACGAGGACGGGTATTACTGGTTTGTGGGTCGCAACGATGATGTGATAAAATGTTCCGGCTACCGCATCGGACCCTTCGAGGTGGAAAGCGCCCTGATGGAACATCCGTCGGTGCTGGAATGTGCCGTCACCGCGGTTCCCGATCCGGCCCGGGGACAGATAGTTAAAGCCACAATCGTTCTTGCCCGGGGATATACCGCATCGGACACCCTGATAAAGGAACTGCAGAACCATGTAAAACGGGTTACGGCCCCGTACAAATATCCCAGGATCATTGAATTTACCGGAGAACTTCCCAAGACAAGCAGCGGAAAGATACAGCGCTCCATAATTAGACAGCGGGACTTGGGCAGCGGGACCTAGGCGCTCCGGTAATCGGGGTTTTTTGCAAGAAGGATGCCAAAGGCGCCTGGGCAAAAAATCCACATGTGCAATAAGATCCTAGACCGCAGGATCTACGGGCGCATCACTGTGTCCAACAGGTTCCCTATGGCCCGCCCTGCCTTGGCCCGGTGGCTAAGGCGGTTCTTTTCTTCCTCCGGCAACTCCGCCACGGTTAGGCCCAGGCTTGGAATGTAGACGATAGGATCGTACCCGAAGCCCCCGCCGCCCCGGGCCGCTTCGATGTTCGGAACGATTTCCCCCTCCAGGGTTTCCTGTACCAGGTAGAAGCGATTGGGACTGAACAAAAGAGCCATGGCGCAGACAAATCGACAGCTACGCTGGCGACGACAGCTACGCTGGCGACTGCAACTTCCACGGCGATCCTCGCCTCCGGGGGAATGTTCCGCCTCCTCAAGTTCTTCCAGCAGTAGGGCATTCCGTTCCGCGGATCCAAGCTTTTTTCCCCCGGGAAGTGAAGAACCCTCCCGGTCTTCGGAGCCGCCATACCGGGCGGAAAAAATTCCCGGACGGCCCCCCAGAGCGTCCACGCAGAGTCCGGAGTCGTCGGCCAGTACGGGCCCCGCCTCTTTCGTTCCGGCCCCTGCCAGGCGGCTATACAGGGCCCTGGCTTTTATCAATGCGTTTTCGGTAAAACTGGTCCCCGTTTCCGGGGGATCAAAATCCCGTATTCCCCCCTCTTCGGGAAGCCGCAGCCGGTGTCCGGGGAGGATAGCGGCCAATTCACGCTGTTTGTGGGGATTTCCCGAGGCAAGCCAGATAGTCATGCCCCACTATACCATCCCCGGTTCCGCGCTTCCACCCTTCACCCTCCCTTCCGGCTTTGGTATACTGTGGTGGTGAATATAGCCTTTGGTCACTCTAATATGGACCTGGATTGCCTGGGTTCCCTTATCCTGGTAAAAAAACTCTTTCCCGGTTATAAATTAATCCGCAGCCGGCTTATTCATCCCACTGCCCAGGGCCTGTACACCATGTATGAGAAATACTTTGATTTTTTAAATCCCCAGGATATAAAAACTGAACGGATAGACCATATCATCATTGTAGATACTTCCAGTGCGGACCGGGTAAAGGAATTTTTTAACTGTCTCCATAATTCGGATCCCGAAATTACCGTTTACGATCATCACCCTGGGGAAACCTGCAACATCCTGGGGGCGGATCTGGCGGGGCATCCCTGGGGGGCCAATACCACCTGTATGGCCAAGCTGGCCATGGAACGGGGCCTGGCCCTGGAAAGCGAAGAGGCTACCATAGCCCTTACGGGAATCTATGCCGATACGGGCCGGCTTATATACGAAAATGTCGGCCGGGAGGATATGGAAGCCTCCGCATGGTTACTCGACCAGGGCGCTTCCCTTAGGCTGGTTAAATCCTTTCTGGACACCGTAAAAGAAGATTATCAAATGCAGGTTCTTAACCAATTACTCCTGCTCATCCGTACAAAGGTCATGCAGGGCCACGAGGTTCTTTTAAGTTACCTGGAACTGGAAGAAAACATCCCCGGCTTGGCTCTGGTGGTGGAAAAGATCATGGATATAGAAAATCCCGATGCGTACTTTGCGGTTTTTTTTGTCCGCAGGAACAACACCGTTATGGTCATTGCCCGCAGCCAGGAACGGCGTATTAACCTGCATAAACTCCTGGGGTTTTACGGCGGCGGTGGGCATCAGCACGCTTCTTCGGTGACGCTCCGGAATCAGGAGGGGCCTTTATTTTACGAACAATTCCTGGAATATTTGGAAGCTTCCTTGGTTCCCGCGACCTGCGCTGGGGATATTATGACCAGGAAGGTGTTTTCCGTCAATGAAAACAGCCCGATTCTGGATGCGTCAAAATATATGGAGGCGGTAAACCATACGGGACTTCCGGTACTGGACGGCGGCGGAAGACTTATGGGTTTTATAAGTCTTAGGGATATTATGAAGGCCCGCCGGGCCTCCTGCATGCAGGCCCCGGTAAAGGCGTATATGTCCAGGAATATTATCAGTTCCCATCCGGGAATTACCATGCGGGAAGTAGAACGGCTTTTTTATAAGCACCACATTGGCCATCTTCCCATCCTGGAAGATAGCAGGCTCGTGGGCATTGTAACCCGCTGGGATTTTCTGGAATATAAAAAACGCCGCAAGGGGCCGGATGCCGGAGAAAACCGGTGAACCACAGTTTTTTTGACACCATGGTACATCCCGGGGACAGGGACGGCATACCGGTGCTGGATCTGCGGAAAACCGGCGCCAGGGTCCTAGTGATAAGCGATCTGCACATGGGCTGCGGGAAGCGGGATGATCTGGCCCCCAACGGGCGGCTCCTGGCGGCCATGCTGGAATACTATTACTACCCCGGGGGCTGGTACTTGATCCTCAACGGAGATGTGGAAGAACTTCAACGGTATTCTCTTGCCGCCATACAAAAACAATGGGCGGGGCTTTATGCGATTTTTGACAAATTTGCCGCGGAGCAGCGGCTTTTTAAAACCCTTGGAAACCATGACGAAGATCTGGTTTTTGAAAAGGCCTATCCCTACCCCCTGTACCGGGCCGTCAAGATTGAAAGCTCCCAGCTTCCCATGTATGTGTACCACGGACACCAGTCTTCCAAACTGTATACGGATTTTAACTCCCTTAGCCGCAGTATGGTCCGGTATATTCTAAAACCCTTTGGAATTCGGAACATTTCTTCGGCCCGCAGCCCCCACCGGAGGTTTTTTGTGGAAAAGCAGGCCTATGCGTTTTCCATAGCCCATAACTGTATTTCCGTCATTGGACATACCCACCGGGCTCTTTTTGAATCCCTGGGCCGCTACGATTTTATCAAATTCGAAATAGAGCGGCTTTGCCGGGATTATCCGGCTTCAGAGGGTCGGGAAAAAGAACGTATTGCCGGCGAGGTGGCGGCCCTAAGAAGGGATCTGGGCAAGCTAAAACGTTCCGAGCGGCGGGACGGGCTGCGCCAGAGTCTCTACGGCGACGACCTTCCGGTACCCTGTCTGTTTAACTCCGGCAGCGCCATCAGTAAAAAGGGAATCAATGCCCTGGAGTTGGATGGTTGTTCCATTGCCCTGGTATATTGGTTTACCGACGGCGGAGGGAGAAAGTTTATCAGCCGGGGAAATTATACGATAGAAAAACTACGGGGTACCCGGTACCGCCGGGCGGTGCTTAACCAGGACCGGCTGGATTACATTAAAGCCCGGATAGAACTTTTAGGTTCCTAGGGTCCGGCCTATGCAAAGAGAGCTGTCTTACAACTCTATTGAATAAAAACCCCGCTTGACCGATATGTAAGAGATAACCATAGTAAAAGTTGGGAGGGAACCCATGTTAGGAAGAATAGTCGTTTTACTGGTTTTGATCCTCGTGCTTATAGGCGGGGGCATAGTCTGGTTCGATTATCTTAACGTGATCGACGCCAAAACCGTGCTGGCCCCTTTGTACCGCGTTATAGGCCGGGAAGGCCGTACCCAGGACGATCTGGGGCCCGACGAGTACCTTAACCTTGATGCGGAACGGCTGGCGGTACGGCTCGAAGCAGAGGCCCTGCGGGAACTGGATATGGACAAGCGGGAAGCGGAGATCCAGTCCAAGCTGGGCGAAATAGAGCAGATGGCCCAGGACTTGGAACAACGGAAACAGGCTCTGGACGATGAGCAGAATTCGATAAATGCAGCGGCGGCAGATGCCGAAAATATGGACAGAAACATTGAAGGCATTGCCCAGCAACTGACCAATATGCAGCCGGAGCGAGCGGTTGCAATTATTGCGGCTATGAACGATCAAACCGCCGTTAATGTACTCCGAAAGACCGAGGAAATCGCCCAGCGGGACGGAACTAATTCCATCGTTCCCTACTGGCTTTCCCAGATGGACCCCCAGCGGGCCGCGGAACTGCAGCGAAAAATGGTGGTCGGCGCCCCCTAGGAGCCTGTTGTACGGGTGGATTTTTTGCGCAGGCGCCTTTGGCGCCCTTCATGTAAAAGATCCCGGTTAACGGGGTTCCTTTGGGAGTTTGTAAGGTATAAAAATTCACATCCGTGAGTTTTTATACGGTTTTATGCGCGAAGCGCAACAAGCTCCTCAGGACGCGCCCGGGCATTACGGACTGTAGCTCCCAGCTTTGCGGTCCGGTAGACGGTTTTTCGGGGAGGGAACCTCGCTTCGGACTTTAGCCCATGGCAAAGTCCTGACGCAGGTCCCGGAATTCCATAAGGAGGCCGGGCGGCGATGTTAATAGTAGAACAAAATCCCACCCATATTCAAAACGAATCTCTTAGTTCCCGGGATATGCCGGGTCTTGACGAAACTTCCGGCGTTCGAAGGGGCCGTAAAAAAGGTCCAAAGTCAGCCCTGGGGGTTTTTGCCAAGCTCTTTGCGGGGCTTAGGGGTAAAAAAACTGCTCCGGGGCCGGAAAGTACCGGTTTGGTTCCCGGGGAGCCGGCCCTCGATGCCGGGAGCCGGAAAAACAGGCCCCGGCTGCAGGCCCCGGGCCTGGGGGGGCAGAGCCCCCGGCAGGGGGATTCCGTTCTTGCCAGGAAGACAAAGCCCCCAAAGGGGGATCCGGCGGACCGGGAAATGCTTTTGCCCGTGCAGGAGCCGGGGCAGAACCACATCCGGACTCCCGCCGCCGTCACTGCGATGGATACGGCAGCCGAAGTCCTGCCGGAGGGATTTTCTGCGGATCCGGCCGCACATGAGCCGGAAAAGAAACCGGTCCTTCGGGAGAAGGCGGATCATGCGGGCCCCTTGCAGAACCAGGAAATTCCGGTGGTCCCCCTCCGGGGAGAAAGCCACAGGGCCGCAGGACTGGAAGGAACGGAACCTGAGGCCGGGGAAGGCCGGGAGGGGGTCAGGAAAAGCGGCAGGCGCCGGGACCGGGTTAGGCTTGAAGTACGGGACTTCCGGCATGGAGATCCCGCCGATCCGGCTCCCCGGGACAGCACCGCGGCCCCCTCCGGGGCGGAACGGGAGATCGTGGTAGATCTGCGCTCCTCCCGGGAGCGGCCGGGGAATTTTTCCCGGGGTACGGAAACGGTTCCCGCGGAAGAACGGTTCGATCAGATCCTGGCCCGGGAACTTAACGGAGGCCTGCAGGCGGATATTATCAAACAGGCCGCCATTGTACTTCGGGACGGCGGGGAGGGAACCATTAAACTTTCCCTTCAGCCCCAAACCCTGGGGAAGGTTAAGATACATCTGGAAATGGCCGAAAACAAGGTATCGGGGCATATTTTTGTGGAGACCGAAGAAGCCCTGCGGGTGTTTGAACGGGAAATCCGCAGCCTGGAACAGGGTTTTAGAGATTCCGGATTCGGGGAAGTAAGTCTTAGTACAGCCCTGGATTACCGGAACGACGGGAGGCAGTGGAGAAACGCGGAGCCGGGTCCTTTTTATTCCCAGCGCTTTACCGCTTCCGGCTACGATACGGGATCCGGCTTGGATACGGCGGAAGTATCCGGCGGGTTTGGTTTTTCCGCTATAAATATGCTTGTATAGGAGAACGTAATGGGATCGATAAATGCGGTAACCGGTAATGTAGAATACCGGACTGATGCTGAAGAACTGGTTCAACGAAGACAAGATGCAAACCGGTTTAATTATGAAACCTTCGTGAAGGATAAGGAAAACGGCCGGGTACCCAAGCAGAACTTGGGAATGGAAGATTTTCTTACGCTTTTAACAAAACAGCTTGCCTACCAGGATCCCCTGGCGCCCATGGAAGATAAAGAATTTATCGCCCAAATGGCTCAGTTTTCCAGCTTAAAACAAATGGACGCCATGACCCAGGGAATTACCAGATTGGGCACCGATTTTAGCCGTATAGCGGATCTGCTTTCCGGCTCCGAAGCCGCTTCTGCCCTGGGCAGATCGGTGGAATTAATCGACGGCGAGACTACCGTCCAGGGAGTTGTCCGGGCCGTTACCAGGGGGGTAAATCCTCAGATCATGGTCAATGGAACGTATTATTCCTGGGCCCAGGTAACTAAGGTATTTGAAGAATAGGAGGTATCAATTATGATGCGATCGTTATATTCAGGCGTTTCGGGCCTTCAGAATCATCAGACCCGGATGGATGTGGTGGGTAATAATATCGCCAACGTTAATACCACGGGCTTTAAAAAAGGCCGGGTTAACTTTCAGGACATGCTGTATCAGCAGATCGCGGGGGCCGCCCGGCCTACGGAAGACTTGGGGGGTGTTAACCCCAAAGAAGTGGGTCTTGGGATGAGCGTGGCCTCCATTGACACCATACACCTTCAGGGATCCCTCCAGACCACCGGGGTCGAAACCGATCTGGCCTTGATGGGGACCGGATTCTTTGTATTAAAATCCGGGGATCAAACCTACTATACCAGGGCAGGGGCCTTCGGTCTGGACAATCAGGGAACCCTGGTAAATCCTGGCAACGGCATGAGGGTCCAGGGCTGGATGGTTCAGGATCTGGAGGGTCAGCAGATTTTAAATGTTTCCCGGGATGTGGAAGACCTTATTATTCCCGTGGGATCCAAGGATCCTGCCCGGGCTACCACGAATGTAAATTTTGCCTGTAACCTAAGCAAAATAACCCCCCAGATACCGGAAAATCCTACCCCCCAGCAGACGGCGGCGGGAACCTGGCGGACGGCGGTTAATATCTACGATACCTTTGGGACTGTCCATATCCTGCAGGTTGAATTTGCCCGGGTTCCGGATACTCCCAATACCTGGAATGCCACAATAACGGTGGATCCCGACAGCGATCCCCCCACCAACGCGTCCGCGGGTCTGGGCGAAGAGGCCCCCGCAGCGGGGGACCCTGCGGTATTTACCCTTACCTTTGACAACGACGGGCTTTTGCTTTCCGCGGTGGACGGCGCGGGCAACGAATCCGGCGGCGCCGGGGAACTTATTATGAACGTGGCCTACGACGTACTGGATACCACCCCCGGCGACGACGGTGCCCCGATCCGGCAGGTCTTTACCCTGAACCTGGGAGAGATAGGGGGTTATACCCGGGCCATTACCCAGTATGCCGAACAAAGTTCCACCAAGGTGGTAGAACAGGATGGCTACGGTATGGGGTATTTGGACAATTTTAAGATAGACAGAAACGGAATTATCACCGGGGTGTTCAGCAACGGAACCAACCGGGTGCTTGGCCAGCTGGCCCTGGCAAGTTTTTCCAACCAGGGGGGGCTTGAAAAGGCCGGTGAAAACAACTTTGTCCAGTCCACCAATTCCGGGCTTGCCAACATAGGTCCCGCCCGGATCGCGGGAAAGGGGCAGATTATCGCCGGGACCCTGGAGATGTCCAATGTGGATCTGGCGGATCAGTTTGTTGACATGATCGTAACCCAGCGGGGTTTCCAGGCAAACTCCCGGACCATACAAACGGCGGATCAGCTCCTTCAGGAACTGCTTACGCTAAAACGATAGTAGAGTTGTTTAAAAACTGAAGTTTTTAAACAACAACCGCTTGAAAACAGCAAAATGCGGAGCATTTTGCTTAGACTTGTTCAACAACCAACCGGGTTATTAAACAAGTCCAATAGGAGGACCGGCGGGCTTTAGCGGGTAGTACCAACTGCCGGCTTTTGCCCGGAACCGGTAACAACGGTGATAAAGGTAACCCGGCTTGACGGCAAAGAATACTACATTAATCCCCATCAGATTGAATCCATCGAGGTTCACCCGGATACAACGCTGCTCATGCTTTCGGGAAAGCATGTGGTGATCCGCGAAACGGTGCCGGATCTTATTCAAAGTATTATCGAATACCGCAGACAGATTGGGGCTTTTAAAAACGAGGAGTAGAGAGAGTTTATGGATTTATCAACTATAATCGGCTTGGCCGGTTGTTTAGGTATGATCGGCCTCGGTATTATTGTCGGCGGTTCCGGTCTTTTGACCTTTGTGGATATTCCTTCCGTCTTCATCGTTGTGGGGGGGTCCTGGTTTGCCCTCTTTACCTTTAGCAGTATATCCGGAGCTCTGGGAATATTTAATGTCATAGGACTGGCCATGAAAGTTACCACCT
>JAISOA010000002.1 GCA_031275945.1 Spirochaetaceae bacterium | reverse complement strand
GGCCTCCGCCTCCGCCTGGGCCTTGAGGCGGGCCGCCTCGTCCGAGGCGGATTCAATCCCGTCTTTCTTTATCCGGTCGATGAGTTCCTGAAGTTGGATATCCATGTTTTCCTCTTTTGCGTGTTTTGGGTTTTGAGAAACCACAAGGTCCTTTTACATCTTGTATAGTATTCCGTTTTATAAAGCAGGCAAGACATTGATCATTGCAAAAGCTGTCCTTATGTACATTCTTTCTTTATAGGAAGAAAAACCGCTCCTTTTGCACACAACTATCGTTACCCCTGGGGCTATGGGAAGCCTCTAAAGACCCAACTAGGCTCCTATACCCTATAGTATAATTGATAAAAAGCCCCGGCACAAGGTTTTTTTTAAAATTCCACGGAAAAAACCGCTTTTTCCCGGTATTTTCGTCCCGGACCAAAAATTGCCCGGGGGAAATTGTCCTTGTTTGGCGAGTCGGGAAAGTGCTGGGTTTCCAGGCAGAACCCCGCATTTTTTCCGTATACCGAACCGCTCTTCCCCGGAAGGCCGGTAAGGAAGTTTCCCGAATAAAATTGAACCCCCGGCTGGGTGGTCGCCACCTTAAGGATTCTTCCACTGCCGGGATCCCGAACCTCTGCACAGGGTAACAGGGGCTTGTCTTCCGCAGCCGTCGCCCCTTCGGTATAACCGTCCAGGACGAAGCAGTGATCATAGCCCTTTCCGGCGGCTTCAACATCGCCGCCGCAAAGTTCTCCGTAATCCCGTCCTATGGCCTTAAATTCCCTAAAATCAAAGGGAGTCCCTGCCAGGGGCAGCAATCTTCCCGTGGGGATTAGATCCGCCCCGGGTTCCACATAGGAAGACGCATATAGTTTTAGCTCGTGGGCAAGGATCGTTCCGCAGCCTTCCCCCGCCAGGTTAAAGTACCCGTGGTTGGTTAAATTTACCGGGCAGTCTGTATCCACCATGGCCTCGTAATCGGCCCGCAGTTCATTAGAAAATGTTAAGCCATAGCTTACCGCCGCCCGAAGATCTCCCGGATACCCTTCCTCGCCGCCGGGACTTAGAAGCTCAAAGCGGACAAAAACGCCCTCGCCGGTGGTATAACCTTCTCCCTTCCAGAGCTTTTTGCCGAAACCGGCCCTGCCCCCGTGGAGGCTGTTGTTTCCGTCGTTTTTATAGAGCCGGTAGGTTTCTCCCCCAAGGGTAAAAACGGCCCCGCCTATCCTGTTGGCAAAGCGGCCCACGGTTATGCCAAAACTGGCCCTGTTATGTATATAGCCTTCCAGGGTAGAAAAGCCCAGTAGTATATCGGCACTTCCGTTTTTTCGGGAGGGCACAATCAAGGAGGTCCAGGCCGCTCCAAATTCCGAAACCGAAAACCGGAGATCCCCCGCTTCCAGAGTAAAGAGAAACACATCCCTGCCGTCCGACAGGGTCCCGAATTGTTTCCGGCTGATATTCATATTCCCTCCTTCGACACGAACTAACAAAAGAATAGCACGAAATATACCGTTATGGTATACTCCGGTATGGGAATTTTTGCCCGTCTGGAAACCTTGCTGAAAAGTTACCTTTCCCATGGCGGTTCCCGTACCTTTTCCCATACCGCGCCCCGCGATCCGGATCTGGAAGCAGCCTATGAGGAGCTTAATGACCTATTGGGCCACGGCGGGCCGTTCCGGGGCAGGGACACCCCAAACCATGGGCAAGGGAACGGTTCGGAGCCCAGGACCGGCGGCGCTGCCCGGACCGGCAACGATACCGCCGGCAAGGTCCCGGAGGAACTGCGGCCCGATTTTGCGGAACTGGGCCTCCCCTTTGGGGCCTCGGCGGAGGACTGCAAGGGGGCCTACAAAAAACTGCTGAACATCCACCACCCGGACCGTCACGCGGGCCATGCAGGAAACTTCCGAAAGGCCACGGCAAAATCCGCCCGGATCAACGCCGCCTATGACAGGATAGAAAAATGGCGGACCGGCAGGAATTAAGCGGGGCTCAGTTGTTTTCCGGTTCCTCAGGCGTGTCCCCCCAGTCGACAAGCTTTCTGTGAAGGGTTTTGCGGCCTATACCCAATACTTCCGCAGTCTTGCTTTTATTTCCCTTGAAGTACCCCAGGGTATTCCGTATGATGATCCGCTCCGAATCTTCCATGGATGTTCCCAGGGGTATGCGGATCCACCCTTCGTCGTTCCGTATCCTGATCGTAGGCGGCAGATCCGCTTCGGTAATGATGTTTCCTTTGGCCATGACCACGGCGCTTTCTATGCAGTTTCGCAGTTCCCGGACATTGCCGGGCCAGTCATAATTGTACATGACAAGCCGGGCCTTGTCGTTAAAACCTTCGATTTGCTTGCCATTCTCCCGGGAAAATTCACTTAAAAAAGCGTTCAGCAGCAAGGGAAGATCATCTTTCCGTTCCCGCAGGGGCGGTACATGGATATTCACCACGTTAAGACGGAAATACAGATCATCCCGGAACCTGCCCTGTTCGGTTTCTGTTTTTAAATCCTTGTTTGTGGCGGCCACGATACGTACATCCACTTCCAGGGTTTCTTCCCCCCCCACCCGTTCAAATTTCTTTTCCTGCAGGACCCGTAGAAGTTTAATTTGTATATTTTGATCGATCTCGCCGATCTCGTCGAGGAACAGGGTTCCCTCGTGGGCAAGTTCAAAGCGCCCGCGCCTTCGGGAAGTGGCGCCGGTGAAGGCCCCTTTTTCATGGCCGAACAGTTCGCTCTCAATAAGGGTGTCGGGGATTGCGGCGCAGTGGACTTTAACAAGGGGTTTCTCCCTCCGGGTAGAAAGTTCATGGATCGCGTCTGCCACCAGTTCCTTGCCCACTCCGGATTCGCCGGTGATCAAAATAGAAGCCTTTGACGGAGCCGCCCTGCTTATGGTATCAAAGACCTGGCGCATCACCGCGCTGGATCCGATCATGGTTTTAAGCTGATCTTTTTTTACCAGTTCATATTCAAGGCTTTTATGTTTTAGGGATAATTCATGGTTTGCCAGGGCCCGTTTAACCAGCATAAAAAGATGATCCAGGTTAACCGGTTTGGTTAAAAAGTCGTACGCGCCGTTTCGCATGGCCGCCACTGCATTTTCTATCGTGCCATGGCCGGTTAAAATAATCACCGGCAGCTCGGGGTTTTCCAAGCCTATTTTTCGCTGCAATTCTTCCCCGCTCATACCCGGCATGCGAAGGTCGGTAATTACCAGATCGATATCCCCCCGGTCAAAACGCTGCCAGCCCGCGGCGCCGTCTTCCGATGTAACTACTTCGTAACCTTCCATTTTAAAGGCCGCGGCAAGGCCTTCGCGAATGTTTTTTTCATCGTCAACTATTAAAAGTTTAAATTTCACAATCCGGTCCCTTCGGCAGTCCGTTCAGCGATCCGTTCGGTGGCCTGTTTAACCTGGACGGCAATTTCATCTTTAGAATAGCCCCCCGGAGGCAGGAGCCGCCGATCCCGCTGTGGTATGGGCAGGGTGATGGTAAAACAGGTTCCCTTTCCTTTCCGGGAGCTTACGGCAATTTCTCCCTGGTGTTCACGGATAATTTTAAACACCAGGGTAAGACCCAGGCCGGTTCCCTCTTCTTTAGTGGTAAAATAGGGTTCAAAAATTTTGGACATATTTGCTTCGGGAATTCCTATACCCGTGTCCTGAATAGCGATAAGGACATCGCCGTCTTTCTGTTCCGTCGTGATGGTTAAATTCCCCCCGGCGTTCATGGCAGCAACGGCGTTCTGGATAAGATTTAACATGGCCTGTTTCATAAACCGTTCATCAAAATCAAAGAGCGGCAGGGATTCGTCCAGCTTAAGGATAGTCTTAACATGGGCCTTGTCCAGTTCAAAGCCTATAAAATCCACCAGTTCTTTAACAAGTGTATTAAAATTTCCTTCCCGCAGATTAAGATCCATGGGTTTTACCGCAAAAAGAAAATCCACCACGATGCGGTTTAACCGGTCAATTTCTTCGTTAATCACGGTAATGTATTGATGGAATACCGCAAAGTACGCGGTGGGTCCCCGTTCCCCGGAAAAGTTGGGATCCGGCCTGTCTTCCGGATGGGAGGCAAAATACAGATCCTCGTTTTTTTTAAAAGCCCGTTGAAGCAGCTGGATATGTATCGAAATTGACCCCAGGGGATTTTTTATTTCATGGGCCACTCCCGCGGCCAGGGTTGTAAGGCTTGCCAGGTTTTCAATCCGCCTGATCCGGGATTCTTTTTTTCGTTTTTCCGTAATATCATCCACCCGGATTAAAGAACCCTTAACTTGAAAATCCTTAACCAGGGGAAAAATACTGATGGAAAGGAGCCGCCTAAATCCCTTGGCTTCGGTTTCAAATTCCCTGTCTCTAACCTGATCCCCCGAAAGCAGGGCGTCTTCAAGATATGCCGCCACCATGCCGTCCATGACGACATTCCAGACCCGAACCGTATCATCCCCGTGACGGGAAATAGGCAGCAGCAGATCCGCATATTTATTAGCCAGGATAAGGTTATGTTCCGAATCGCATACCAGAATGCCCTCTGCCAGGGAATCCAGCACGGTTTCCAGCCGGTCTATGTCGGCCGCCATGGACAAAAGGAGCCCTTCCACCTGTTCCGCCGTAAGCTTGGAAAACTTTTGCAGCGCCCGGGGTATTATTTGTCTCATGCGATCATTCCTGTTTTAAGGGTTTCCAAAAACCGTTCCAGCACCGTGGGAACAGCGATGTTAAATGAATCCGCCTCCACAAGGCTCCGGTTTATTTCTTTGCGCCATCGTGCGGCCCACAGGGCCTTTTCCGGGCTTCCCCGGCCACTTCGCAACCACCGGGAAATCAGAGATCCCAGTTCCCGGAAAAACTGCGAAAAAAGACCGGGGATCTCAAAATTATCCGTATCCGTTAAAATTTTCGCCAGCAGGGTTTTATAGTTTACCGCAGGACGGCCCATGCCTTCCCCCTCCGCGATGCCGGTGAAAAATTTTCCCTGGTCAAGAAGAATCGGGGGAATTTCCCGCATCCGGCTCCGCAGTTCCCGGACGGCTTCGGCGGCCACCGACGAGGCAAGGTACGCGCCCAGAGCATAGAGGTTCCCGGCTTTAAAGGGAAGAAAGGATCCCAGGTAGGATTCTAAGCCCCCCGTATAATTTTCCGGTCCCCGGAAAATGCGGCTAATCACCTCCTGCTCGGCCCCGGGATCGCGTGTAACAAACCGGTAATCCCTAAGCCGGGAAAGCATGGTGGGAAGCAGGCTCATAGGATAGGGACTTGTCAATACCAGAGTAAGCCGGGGCGGAGGCTCTTCCAGAATTTTAAGGAGCGCGTTTTTTGCCCCCTCCTGCATGTGTCCGGCGTTTTCAATGATAATACATTTATGCTTTCCCAGGGGCGCAAGGCGGCTCCACCAGGAGGCCCGGCGGATCTGGGCGATGGGAATAAGTTCCCCCAGTCCTTCGGACTCAAGTTTGGCGGCCCGTTTCATAATCGACGCGCAGGGTTTTTCCAATTCCACCGTACCCGCTTTAAAAAGCCCCTCCAGTTCTTCCAGATCCTCTTCCAGGGCGTTTAGCTGGGGGCTGATTTTTCCAAACTTTGAATCATCCTCCCAAAGTACCGGATTAAACCGGGCCAGCAGTTTACGGATCGAACGGATAAAAAGCATGCGGACCGGGAGAAGGATCCGCTCCTGTTCCCCGGAGTTGTTTGCCCCTTTTGTGTGGCGCACCAGGGCCGCGGAGCAAGCGGAAATTTCTTGAAAAAATCCCTTCTTTCCCAGGATAATCAGATCCGGTGAAATCAAATTCCGGTGACGCCGGCAGCTTGGACAGGGACAATTCCATTTTCCCGTTTCCGTTCCCTCGCAGCTTAAGACCCGGGCCAGTTCCAGGGCGGCGGCTCCCTTTCCTCCGTAGGGGGGGCCGGAGAACAAAAGCGCCGGAGCCAGGAAGCCGGAACCTGCATCCGCCTTAAGCTGTTCAATCACCGGCTGGTAGAGGATGTTCTCAAACACCAAAACCTCCCAGAAGGGGTACCATAAAACGGGCAAAAAGACTTTCGCCTAAAAGGGGCAGGGGCTCAAAAAAAGGCTGGATCATAATGATCAACAGGGTAACGGAGATAAGGGCCAGGGCCTCCGCCAGGCCAAGTATAAGACCCAGGGCCTTGTCTAGTTTTTCCAGATGAAGGCCCGTAATAATATCCTTAACAATACGCTCTATAATTTTTCCGGCGATAAAAACAACGAGGAATATCCCCGTAAAAGCCAGGATTTCCGGAATTAAACTAAGATTCTGAAAATACCGGGAACGTAAAAAGACCCCGCCGGGTTTAAAAAAGAAAACCGCCGCAATCAGGCCCAGGGCCAGGGATGCGATGGAAAACAATTCCCCGGTAAAGCCCTTTAAGAAACCCCGGAGGGTTAAAAGTCCCAGGAGGATAAAAAAAGCCGTATCGATGGCCGGAAGTGTCACGGCTCCCTCCCCGGCAACCGTACCGAATCCGAGAGGATCCTAACAATACCCGCGGTTCCGTCTTCCAGACCAATCGCCGCGGAAGCCTCTGCCATGGCCCTGCGTTTTTTTTCATCCTCCGCTAGGGCCCGGATATTCCGGATAAGGTCCTCCGGCTTTCTCCGGTCCGGCGAAAGCACCACCGCCGCCCCGGCTTTTTCAAAGAACCGGGCATTTTCTACCTGATCCCCCCTGGTTCCCGATCCGCTTAAAGGCAGCAGCACCATGGGCTTTCCCGCAGTGGCGCATTCCCATAGGGTACCGGCGCCGCTTCTGCACAATACCAGTTCCGCGGCGGCCAACACATGGGGAAGTTCCGCATTGATGTACGGATAGGTTTTATAGCCCGCCAAAGCGGGCGCCGCGGATTCACGGGATCCGGTCTGGTGAACCACCAGGTATAAGTGTAAAAGTTCCCCCAGGGACGCTTCTACCAGCCGGTTTAATTCCACCGCCCCCTGACTGCCCCCCAGTACCAGGAGAATCCGATCATCCTGCCGCGCCCCTACAAAAGCCCTGCCCGCCAGGGGATCGGCGTTTTTAAATTCCGCCCGCACCGGATTGGCCATGACCAGCACCCGGGACCGTATGTTCCGGTGAAATTTTTCCGCGGTTTCCCTGTATGCGGCAATTATGTTTCCGCCGCTTTTAAAGACAAACCGTGCATTAATTCTGGTGGCCAGACCGGGACTGTAGTCCGATTCATGGGTAAAGACTTTGATTCCCAGGGAAGAAGCGGCGGCACAGGGGGGGACACTGACAAAGCCGCCCTTGGAAAAAAGAAGGACCGGTTTTTCCCGTTTAAGAATTTTCCGGGCGGCAAAAAAACCCGCCGCCACGTTAAAAAAATCGCCGATATTCTTAAACGAAAAATTACGCCTAAGCTTTCCGGCGGGGATGGGGAAAAAATCAATCCCTGCGGCCTCCACAATGGATCTATCCATTTCCATCCGGGAGCCAATCCAGAATATCCTGCAATCCAGTTTTTGTTTAAGGCCGCAAGCTACCGCCAGACCCGGATAAATATGCCCTCCCGTACCACCACCGGTAAAAGCAATGCACAGCATGCTTATGAGAGTATAGGATTTTTCTTCTTTTAGCAATATTAGGGCAGCAATATTGCGGGGACCGGAAATAACAGAAACTACCCGGGAAACAGGGACGAGGCCCCGCAGGTCCCGGGCGCTTCAAACAACTCCGAAACCGCTATTTTCGCCGGCCCGGTTTTTTTGTCCCGGCCCTTGGTTTTCGCGCCGGTTTTTCGTTCTGTTCAAACCGGTCAATGGCCTTTGCAGGAAACACCCCGGTCTGCGCCGCATGATCATCCGAAAACCAAACGGCGGTAATGCTC
>JAISOA010000072.1 GCA_031275945.1 Spirochaetaceae bacterium | reverse complement strand
AAAGATAGTGGGCGATATTTTTGCCATCCAAAAGGTAATTGATCCCCTGGAGGATATGTACCGGAGGATCTTCTCCCCGGTCCGGCCCGTGGAGGGGGCGCCTGCGGAGGTCCTGCCCCAGGAGATCCGGGAAGTCCCCACCCTTAAAGCGACCCTGGAAGAGCTAAAGGCCGAGGCGGTACTTCGTTCCGGCCGCAACCGGCAACTTTTGGCAAAGCGGCTGGAAGAACTGCGGGCCGAAATGAAAACCCTCCGGGCCAATCCCTATGCCATACACCGGTCGGCCTATTCGGGTGAAAGCGCCTCTTTGGTGGACCTTAAAGGATAAAAGGGCTATTGTAAGCGTCCTTTCCCCGGTATACTTTTATCATGTCTGTGCCGGAACCCCTTTACTTGATTGACTCCTACGGCCTTATCTACCGTTCCTACTTTGCATTCCTTACCAGGCCACTGCGGAATTCCCGGGGGCAGAATGTGTCCGCCCTCTTCGGCTTTGCCCGGATGCTGATTAGCCTTATCGACGAAGGCGCCCCCGGAGCGGCAGACTCGTCCCAAAAACCGGTCCTGCGGCGGCCCCGGCGACTGGCGGCGGTTTTTGATTCCCGGACCCCCACCTTCCGCCACCGGATGTACACGGAATACAAGGCCACCCGGCAACAGGCCCCCGAGGATCTCCACGCCCAGGTACCCCTGGTGGAAGAAACATTGCGCGCCCTGGGAATCCCCGTGGTTCAGGCCGAGGGTTACGAAGCCGACGACATTATCGCCACCCTGGCCCTGCGCTGTAAAGCCGAGAGCCGGTCCTGTTATATTATCTCTTCCGACAAGGACCTTCTCCAGCTCATAGGGGACGGAGTGTACCAGCTGCGGCCTCAAAAAGCCGGGGCGGAACAGACCGGCGGGGGAAGCGGCGGAATATCCTACAGTCTTACGGGCCCAGCGGAGGTCAAGGAGGAATGGGGGGTTTCGCCGGATAAGATACTGGATATGCTTTCGCTTACCGGGGACAGTTCCGACAATGTACCGGGGGTTAAGGGGATCGGGGAAAAAACGGCGGTAAAACTTATGACCCGCTACGGTTCCCTGGAGGGGATCTATGAAAATTTGGCGGCCATCGAAGGGGCGGTGGGGAAAAAACTTGCGGAGGGAAAAGAACATGCGTATTTTGCCAGAAAGCTTATCACCCTGGAAACCAGGGTCCCCCTTCCCTTTACGGACATAGACGAGCTTTCCATCGAAAAGCTTAACCGTTCCGCCGCCGCCGCGGTGCTGACGCGGGAAGGGATCCATCAAAGCGCCCGGCAGCTGGATCCGGAAATTAACTCCGTCCCCGGACAAGATACCTCCTCTACTAAAACAGAACAAACTTCCTCCGGCCCAAACCATCCCCTTCCGGACCCTTCACTCCTGGGGGATGGGTCCTACAAAATAATCCTGGATAAGGCGGAATTGGTATCCCTCCTTACGGCGGCCAGGAAGCAGGGGCTTTTGGCCCTGGACTTTGAAACCGACTCCCTGAATGCATGGAAAGCCCGGCCCATCGGGATTTCCCTGGCCATAAAACCCAGGGAGGCCTATTACGTTCCCGTGGCCCCCCATGGGGGAAGCTCCGCCGGGGATGCAAGTTCCGGCACCGAAAGCCCCTTTATCAAGCCGGAAGAGGTCCGGTCCCTGCTGTTGCCCCTTTTTTCGGACCGGACCATGATCATCGTGGCCCATAACGCCAAGTACGATTACAAGGTAAGCCGGGGCTGGGGGATGGAACGGTGGAGATGTCACATTTGGGATACCATGGTTGCCGCATGGGTGGCCGATCCGGAACGGCTAAATTATTCCTTGGATTCCCTGGCCTCCCATTATTTTCAGTACAACCCCATAAGCTACAATTCCATCGTTCCCAAGGGGGGAACCTTTGACCAGGTACCCCTGGAAACCGCCTGCCGGTACTCTGCGGAGGATGCGGATCTAACCCTGCGGATGATGCGCCTCCTGGGCCCGTGGCTGGAACAGACCGGTTCCCTCAGGCTGTTTCTGGACCTGGAGATGCCCCTGCTTCCCATTCTGGCCGAGATGGAAGGGGAAGGGATTAGGATAGAAAAACAAACCCTCTCGTCCTACGGGGAGGAGCTTTTTACCGAAATGACCGCGGTCCAGAAAAAGACCTGGACCATGGTAGGCCATGAATTTAACCTGGGATCCCCCAAGCAGCTTCAAGAGGTCCTCTTTACCGAACGGAAGCTTAAGCCGGGAAAGAAAACCAAAACCGGATATTCCACCGACGTGGATGTGCTGGAAGAACTGGCCCGGGAAGACCCGGTTCCCGCCCTGATCCTTAGGCACCGGACCCTGGCAAAGCTAAAATCCACCTACGTGGACGGCCTGGTGGGCCTGGCGGACGCGCAGGGCCGGATCCATACCAGCTTTATCCAGACCGGCACCGCCACGGGACGGCTTTCTTCCCGGGAACCGAATTTACAGAATATCCCCATCCGGGAAGAGGAGGGCCGGCGTATCCGGGAGGCCTTTGTGGCCCGCCAGGGGCAGATGCTTATTTCGGCGGACTACAACCAGATTGAGCTTGTGGTACTGACCCACCTTTCCCAGGACAAAAACCTGACGGAAGCCTTTAAGCAGGGTCTGGATGTCCATGCCCGGACCGCGGCGTTGATCTTCGGCTTGGATGAACAGAATGTACCCGCGGATAAACGGCGGCTTGCCAAGACCATTAACTTTGGGGTGATGTACGGCATGAGCGCATTCCGCCTTTCCAACGAACTGGGGATCAGTCGCAGCGAAGCCGCGGCATTCATCGAAGCCTACTTTGCCACCTATTCGGGGGTAAGCCTTTTTATCCGGCAGCTGATAGACCGGACCGAGGAAACCGGCTATGTGTCAACGATCCTGGGCCGCCGCCGGTACATACAGGCCATCAATTCCAAAAACAAAACCGAAAAGGCCGCGGCGGAACGGATCGCGGTAAACACCCCCATCCAGGGTTCCGCTGCGGATATTGTTAAAACAGCGATGCTTAAGCTGGACAAAAAACTTGGGGAGCTAAAAAGTCCCGCCCGGCTACTTCTGCAGGTCCACGACGAACTTATACTGGAGTGTCCCCAGGAGGCCGCGGAAGAAACGGCCCGGCTGGTTCAATACGAAATGGAAAACGCTGTACAATTGCGGGTACCCCTTCGGGTAACCGTGGAAACAGGCACGCGCTGGGGAGAATTCCATTAGGGGGGCTTTCTTAAACCTTTACGTTTTGGGAACGTACCTTGAATTGGAGATGTTTTGTAGGATCT
>JAISOA010000020.1 GCA_031275945.1 Spirochaetaceae bacterium | reverse complement strand
ACATCACCCTGATTCCCCTGTTCGTGATGGCGACAAAGACCGGCATCTACAACAGCATCTGGGCGTTGCTGGGCCCGAATATCGCCTTCAACTTGCCCATGTCGGTGTTTATCCTCGTATCCTTTATGAAGACCATACCCAGGGAAATTGAGGAAGCGGCGGAAATAGACGGCTGCGGCAAATTCACCACGTTTTTCAGGATCATCCTTCCCCTGTCGAAATCCGGCCTGGCGACCCTGGGGATCTACAATGGGGTGGTCATCTGGAACGAATTTATCTTTGCCATGGTTCTTACCCAGGACGAGTCCGTCCGCACCCTGCCCCTGGCGGTGTGGCAGTTCCAGGGACAGTATTCTATTAATATCCCGGTGATTATGGCGGTGTTGACGCTCTCCTCGCTGCCGATAATCCTGTTGTATATCTTTGGACAGGACAAGCTGGTGAAAGGCATGATGGCCGGGGCGGTGAAGGGCTAAGGGGTAAAATAGAGTTGTTCAAAAACCAACCGGCTTCTTAAATATGTCCAATGAACCCGGAGCCGTCCAAAACCGGTGGGTCTGCCGGCGGCCGCGGCGTCATACTACGGCCGGCCCGTTTTTCCGGCTTTTTCAACGGCCATGACTGTCACGGCCTTCCCTCCGGTTTACAATATGTAAAAATACCTATATCATCGATCCTGCAGGTTTCGAGGGCCTTCTTGGAAGCGGAACCATTCCGGAAAGGGGGATTTATGAAACTTCGGTATCGTCTTATTATCATCGTTCTTGCAATCGTGATAGCCTCCGGATGCGCCTTATCCGTTATTTTAGTCAGCCTGGCTTCCTCAATGCAGATGGATACGGCTCTGGAAAGCCAGGAACGGCTTGCCGCGGAACAGGCCCGGGCTATCCAGATGCGCTACGAGACATATTTGCGGATCGCCCATACCCTGGCGGACACCATGGCGGATTATGACGAAACCGAACCGGGCAGACAGCGCAACCGGTTTGATCAGTTTATGCGCTCCATCGTTCTTTCCAATGAAAGGGTTACCGGCATTTTTGCGGTTTTTATCCCCAATACCATAGACCCCGGACTGGACGCCGAATTTGCCGGATCCCCCGGCAGTACCGAAACGGGCCAATGGGCCCCCTGGTATTCCCATCATACGGGAACCATAGAGCACCTAACGTATAATAATATACCGGCCATAATGGAGCTTATCGGCGGTCCCAAGGCCCGGGAAGAAACCATAGACGAGCCGGTTCCCCAGCAGATAATGGGCAGGAATACCTATATCGTCACGATCAGCGTGCCGGTTATTTACCGTAAAACGGGCGAAGTAGTTGGCCGGGTGGGGGTGGAAGTAAATACCGCCTATACCCAACCCGTGGTGGATGACACCATAAAGGCTCATCCCGACATTACCGCCATGACCGTTTATTCCGATACCGGCTTTATTATTGCCAGCGGCGTTGTCAGTCAAGTCGGAAAATTCCTTAAGGATGCCCAAAGTTCCCTGTACAGCGCGCACGCCAGCACAGTTCAGGAAATGGTAACAAAGGGAGAAAAATACCGGGTGGCTGAATATTCAGAAAATCTTAAAACCGAGCTGGAAATGATCATCTACCCCTTTACCATAGGCGAAACCGGCGTAAGCTGGGCCTTGATGCTGGGGACGAAAAAAACCGTGATTATGGAGAGGATCAACAAAATGTTCCTCTTTACCATTGGTATCGGGGCGGGGGCGGTGGTTATCATGGCGGCGATTATCTTTTTTGTTTCCGGCAGCATTACCAAGCCTATTATTAACGTAGCCATGACCCTCAAGGACATATCCGAAGGCGAAGGGGACCTGACAAAAACTGTCGCCATTCACTCACAGGACGAAATCGGCGATCTGGCCCGGTATTTTAATGCGACCCTGGCAAAGATAAAAAACCTTGTTGTTACCATCAAAAACCAGTCCATATCCCTTTTTGACATTGGAAATGAACTGGCCAGTAATATGACCGAGACCGCCGCGGCGATCAACGAGATCACCGCCAATATCCAGAGTATTAAAGGCCGGGTAATCAATCAGTCCGCATCGGTTACGGAAACCAATGCCACCATGGAACAGATCACCGTGAACATTGACAAGCTTTCCGGCCATGTGGACCGCCAGAGCGAAAGCGTCGCCCAGTCCTCTTCGGCCATTGAAGAAATGCTCGCCAACATTCAGTCCGTTACCCAGACCCTGGTTAAAAACAGCGAAAATGTGAAGGATCTTATCGACGCCTCCGAAGTAGGACGCACGGGGCTTCAAGAAGTGGCCACGGACATTCAGGAGATAGCCCGGGAGTCTGCGGGGCTTTTGGAGATCAACGCTGTAATGGAAAATATCGCCAGTCAGACAAACCTCCTTTCCATGAACGCCGCCATCGAAGCGGCCCATGCGGGAGAAGCGGGAAAGGGATTCGCCGTGGTGGCCGACGAGATTCGGAAATTGGCGGAAAACTCCGGGGAGCAGTCCAAAACCATTTCCATGGTCCTAAAAAAGATAAAAGATTCCATCGATAAAATAACCGCATCCACCGACAGCGTACTCAACAAATTCGAGGCAATAGACAGCGGGATCAGGACCGTATCGGATCAGGAAGAAAACATCCGCAACGCCATGGAAGAACAGAGCGTGGGGAGCAAGCAGATCCTGGAGGCCATAGGGACCCTAAACGAAGCCACTCATCTGGTCAAGGGGAGTTCCGAAGAAATGCTTGAGGGAAGCAAGCAGGTTATCCAGGAAAGCAAGAACCTGGAGCTGGCAACCCAGGAGATCGCCAACGGGATGAACGAAATGGCCACCGGAGCGGACCAGATAAACGTGGCGGTAACCAGGGTCAATGCCATCAGCGGAGAAAACAAAGAAAACATCGATGTACTGGTCCGGGAGGTGGCAAAATTCAAAGTGGAATAGGGTTAAAACACAGAACCCTAAAACCCTAAAACCCGTGCATGGTATTCCAGACCAATCCGTTCAAGGCTCTGTAAAAGATTCTCTTTGGCCAGGGCCTTTTTGTTTAGATCGATGATAAATTGGTTCATTGAAAAATGCCGGAAAAGCCATACGCTTTCTTTAAAGCCCCTGTCCGCTGCGCATAACTCTTTAAGTCTTTCTGTATAGGCTTCAAAAATACCCCCCCTCTTCATTTCCGAATACCCGGTAATCCAAATCTTCGGGGATCTTCCCGGCGTTTCCGGCGAGGCGGTTTTTCTTTCCCCCGCACCGGCCAGGGCCTTCCAAGATTCATACAGCAGTTCCGCCATGGCCCGCTGGGAAGACCGCACGGCCCCGGCAATCCGCCCGCCCCCTAAGCGGCACAGCTCTTTCAGTTCCGCCGTCCGGGGAGTGTGGATAGGGGTCTTGTTCAAGATAAGCACATGTTTCCTAAAATCCGTGTCCAGTTCAGGATGTGTTCGGAAAAATGTTTCGGCAATCTTTCCCGAAGGTCCTATTAAATACCGCCCCTGTTCCTGTTCCCTTCTGCCGGGATTATCTCCCACCAGGATCATGTGTATGTTATCCCGGGCATTAAGATCTTCCAATGCGCCGTTATACACCACGGAGTTTTTTACAGTATACGAGGGACCTGATCGTTCATCGACTAAACGCTGGATACACTCCGCCAGAGCGGGAAGATCGGCAGCAAGCTCTGCAACAAAACATTTATACCGGGTTATGACGGGAACAAGGGCTGCCCAATTTTTTTTATCCACTTTCTTTACACAAAGAATACTCCCTTGAACAGGCATAAGTCAAGTTAAGAAACTGTACACCAATAAAAATATCCGCCGCTTCAAATCTATTAAGAACCCTTTGGGAACCCAACCGGTATTTTCAAAAATTCCCTATGGCATGTAGATAAAAAAAATCTTTTTGTATATACTGTACTAAGCTGCTGGTAATTCCATGTAAGAATACAAAGTTTGCTCATGGTAAGGAGGCTGTTTACCAACATGGCCAGAAGGGGAAAAGTTATCATTGACCGGGAACTATGCAAAGGATGTTATCTGTGCATTAGGGCCTGTCCAGTAAAGGTCCTGGAAAAAGATACGGAATTAAATTCTCAGGGGCTCTATCCTTCAATTACGGCGCATCCTGAAAAATGCATCGCCTGCGGAAACTGTTACCAGGTTTGCCCGGATGTGTGCATAGAAATCTACGAACTTGAAGGAACAGAGGCATAATCCGAGTATATTATGCGCCGCGGGCGCTGATACAGAGGTTACTATGAACGATGAAAAAGTACTCATGAAGGGCAACGAAGCCATCAGCGAGGCCGCTATCCGGGCGGGCTGCGGCGCTTATTTTGGCTATCCCATTACACCCCAGAACGAGATTACCAGTTACATGGCAAAACACATGCTGGATAAAGACCGGATATTTATCCAGGCCGAAAGCGAAACAGCGGCCATCAACATGGTCTACGGCGCATCCTGCGCTGGAAGCCGGGCCATGACCAGCTCTTCCAGCCCCGGAATCAGTTTAAAGCAGGAAGGAATGTCCTATGCCGCGGGGGCAGATATACCCCTGGTATTAGTTAATGTCGTCCGGGGTGGACCGGGACTTGGTTCTATTGCCCCTTCCCAGGCAGATTATTTCCAGTCCACCCGGGGCGGGGGACATGGGGACTATTACTGTATTGTCCTGGGGCCCAAAAGCGTCCAGGAATGCGCCGATTTTACTTTTAAAGCCTTTGATTTGGCCGACAAGTACCGCATGCCGGTAATCGTTCTGGCCGACGGCATGCTGGGCCAAATGATGGAAGGGGTGGTTCTGCCCAGGGAAAAATCCCCCGCCGAACTTCCCCGGCGGGATTGGGTTGTCGGCAATCTGCGGAACCGGGATCCCCGGCATATTACGTCGATCCACCTGGTTCCCGAAGAACTTGAACAGGTTACTGTGGCCCGGTATAAGCGCTACGACGAAATCAAGGCCAAAGAAACCTGTTATGAATATGCGGGACCCTTCAATACCGGAAGGATTTTTTACGGAAACGGTGAAACTTTTGCGGATGCGGAAATTACCCTGGTGGCCTATGGAACCGGCGCGAGGGTTTGTATGGGAGCCAAAGAGCTGGCGGAAAAAGCAGGGATCCGGACGGCTATTTTTAGACCCATCACTCTGTGGCCTTTTCCCTACAGGGCCCTGGGAAAAATCGCCGCCACGGGAAAACCCCTGCTTACAGTGGAAATGAGCCTGGGACAATTATTGGAAGACGTAAAACTTTCAACCCTGGAAGTTCCGGGATCCTCTCCCCGGGGGGAAGTACATCTATTGGGTCATTCGGGGGGGGTTATTCCCACGGAAGAAGAAGTCTTTGAAAAAATAAAAAGGATACTGGAGAAATGAAAAAACTCTATGGATACCCGGAAAGCCTATGCCGGGTGCAAACAAAATACTGCGGCGGCTGCGGCCATGGGGTTATACATAGAATGATTGCCCATCTTATCGACAGCATGGGACTACGGGACAGGACGGTAATAACTAATCCGGTGGGTTGCGCCATTTGGGCGGATCTTTATTTTAACTTCGACTCGGTCCAGCCCCCCCATGGCAGAACCCCGGCGGCCGCCACCGGGGTTAAACGGGTGCTGCCGGATCACCTGGTAATCTGCTACCAGGGAGACGGGGACCTTGCCGCCATAGGCGCCGCAGAGATGCTCCATGCGGCAAACCGGGGCGAACGGTTTACCACTATTTTTGTAAACAATGCAATTTACGGCATGACCGGCGGACAAATGGCCCCCACAACATTGCTGGGCCAGAAGGCTTCCACAGCCCCCTATGGCAGGGATCCCGGACAGGCGGGCATGGGTTATCCCATCCGGGTCTGCGAACTATTGGCCTGCCTGGACGGAACCCGGTACATAGCCCGGGGGGCGGTAAACAACGCCGCTAATGTCCGCAAAACCCAGGGCTATATTAAAAAAGCTTTTGAAGCCCAAATGGCAGGAATTGGTTTTACTATGGTAGAGATCCTGTCTCCCTGTCCAACAAACTGGAGCATGGACCCCAAACAGTCCGTGGAATGGCTGGAAGATAACATGATCCCCGCGTTTCCCCTGGGGGAAATAAAAAACACCCTTGAAACCGATGCGGTACGGACCGCCGCGGCGATTCCCGGCGGCAAAACAAGCGGGTTTGACGCCGCATGAAAATAATCATCCCCCTTTTCCAAAGGACCACGCTATGACGGAAAAATCGTTCTTTGCCGGATTTGGCGGCCAAGGGATCGTTTCCCTGGGGCAGATCTGGGTATACTGCGCTATGAAAGAAGGAAAAAACGTTACCTTCTTTCCTTTTTATGGAGCGGAAAAACGGGGCGGTGTTGCCCGGGCCAGCGTAATCGTCTCGGACGGCGACATTGCCAGCCCCTTGGTAACGACCCCCGATTCGGCCCTGGTGATGAACGGCGAATCCCTCCCCATTTGCGAGGGAATTCTTAAAGACCGGGGCCTTATGGTTATAAACACAAGCCTGGTTAAAGAAAAACCCCACCGGGACAATATTAAAGTGGTAGAACTTGAGGCATCCGGTTTGGCTGAAAAAATAGGCAACCTGCGCTTTGCCAACATGGTAGCCCTGGGGGCAATGGCAAAATTAACCGGCGCCCTGGCTTTAACGGAAATTGAGGAAATTCTACAGAATTTCTTTTCCCCGGATAAGCATAGATTTATTCCCAAAAATGTGGAAGCAATCAGGATAGGCTTCGACGCAGTTTAAAAATAGCTCCGGGCTCCCATAAACCTGGTCCGGTAATAGTTTTCGTTAAGGTTGGAAATAATCACCCCTGTTTTTGATCCCTGGGATGCGGCGTGAATAAAAAGTATTCCCTGGGGGCCGTTTTCAAGCACGATTCCGGCATGGCTCGCGCCGGGCCGGACGGTGGTAAATACCAGGACATCCCCCGGCTGCACCTGGGCCAGGGAAACGTTTTTCCCGCTGTTCCAAATACCTACGCTGGATCGGGACACTTCCATTCCCGCCGCCTCCCGGTATACAAAATATACCAGCCCGGTACAGTCAAAGCCTTCGGGGCTTACCCCCGCATATCTATAGGGAACTCCCAGGTATTCCCGGGCCATTTCGGTAATGCGCCGCCGAAGCACGACTTCTATGTCCAGTTCGGGGAGTTCTTCTTCCGTGGAGGCCGCCGCAATAGCCGCCGGTTCATCTGCCGGAGCTTCGGCGGCGTTACGGCCCGCTACTCCGCCCGCGGAAGCCGGGGATGCTTCCTGGGACCAAAGAGAAGACGAAAGGGAAAAAACAAGGCTAAAAACCCATAATTTTTTCATATTCCACCTAGTATATCGGCAGTGTACCACTTTTTTTCAGCCCTTGCTAGGTGTAAAAGAAAATATTTTTTATGTAATTAATGTATACAAACGGCAGGGTTCAGCGGGCCCTTTTTAGGTAGCCCGCTATATTAGAGTTGCTTAAAAACAGCAAAATGCGGAGCATTTTGCAAGACTTGTTCAATAACCAACCGGGTTATTGAACTAGTCCATTAAAACACTAAACCACGGTACGCAGCCAGCGGCCGGACTTAAGCCGCCACAGGCCAAGGATCATTTTAAATACATCTTCGCTGCATAGGCATAGATATATAAGCCATACCGGGGCATGAACAATAAAAGCCATCATTGCGCCCAGGGGCAGGGAATAACCCCACATAATGAACACTTCAAAAAGGACACAGAAAATCGTATCGCCCCCGGCGCGGCAGACCCCCACAATTAAGTTCATGTTGAAGGCCCGGAAGGGGTAGGAACAACAGAGGATAATAAACATGATCGAGACATATTCCATCACCCGGAGGTTTACGTTAAAAATAAAGGGAAGCAGCATGGAAAAAGGGTATAGGATCGCTGCTATTACCGCCGCAAGGATCGTGGCAAATATAACGATCCGCTTTGCATAATCCCTGGCCGTATCTTCCGCCCCCTCCCCTATTTTTTTCCCGATAAGTACCGCAACTCCACTTCCAAGGCCAATAAAGACAACCCAGGTAAGCTGGGAAAAGGTATTGGTTATGTTAAACGCCGCTATGGCGTCCGTGCCGGTCCGGGCAAAAATAATGTTTTGAACGGTTATGCCCAGAGCCCAGATAAGCTCGTTAAAGATCACAGGTCCCGAGATAATAAAAAACCGGCTTACAAAGGTCAGGCTAAAGCCCGTGTATTCCCGCAGGGTTCCCGCCATCTGGTACTTTCGCCGATAACTTCCGGTAACCAGAATCAGCATCTCGACAATCCGGGCAATGACGGTGGCAATGGCCGCGCCCTTAACCCCCATGGCCGGAACAGGACCGGCACCAAAAATAAAAATCCAGTTAAGACCCATATTAAGAGAAAGGGCAATCAAGGTGGAAACCATGGCAAGCCTAACCCGTTCAATCGAACGAAGGGTAATTATAAAGACAAAGCTTATCCCAAAGGGCACATATACGGGGGCCAGGGTTTTAAGATACATCGACCCGATCCGGATTACTTCCAGGTCCTGGGAATAGAACCCGATAATCCGATCCGGAACGGTAAGCACAAGAATGGTAAAGATGAGGGCTATGGCCATATTAAGGAAAAGGCAAAGGCCCGTATTTTTCCGTATCCCTTGAATGTCCTTTTTTCCCCAGTACTGGGCGGTAAAAATGGAACCCCCGGAACAGATACCGAAGAGGACCATGGTAAAAAGAAAAAACACCTGATTTCCCAGTCCCACCGCCGCTATGGCGGCGGTTCCCAGCCTTCCTATCATAACCGTATCAATTATGTTCACAAATGAATTGATAAGGTTCTGGAACATAATAGGAACCGCCAGGGCAAACAGGGACCGGTAAAACTGACGGTCACTAAAGAGAGAGAATTTCTTTGCTTTGGTTGTCATCCAAAAATTCCCCGAAGATAGGTTTTTAAATCCAGTTTAATGGGCATAAGATAAAGGTTAAAATTGTGGCACCCACAAAAATTAAGTACCTGCTTTGCAAAATCGATATTCCAGGTAATATCGGCCCTAAAGGATCGGGGAAAAACCGCCCGGTTCCTCGATTCCCAATAGGCCCGGCTTTGTGCGGTAAGAACCGGGGTAACTCCCCAGAAAACCTGTTTACCCTCCAGGTATTCGGCATAAATTTCCAAAAGACGCAAATCAAAAAAAGGCTGACTCATAAACCCTACGGCCCCCGCTTCTTTTTTTAGCTCCAGGTAATCCAGCTCGTAGCGGATATTGGTACGGTAGGGATCAAAGGCGGCGTAAATTTCAAGCTCCGGCATTTCCATCCTAATTTTTTTGATAAACATCACCGTCGCCGTTCCTTCCTGGAAGTTCCGGGAGCGAACCGGGGGATACCGGAAAAAATCCTCCGCAGGGTTGTCTTCGCCATCATTCGGCGGATCCCCCGCAATAACCAGAACCCTGCGGATATGCCATTTCCGGAAGTACTCAACCAGGGGAAACGGCGCATCCGGCGGAAAACTCCGGGCCCGCAGATGCGGTATAAGAACGGGAAGGGCCGTATCTGCCATATCCGTATCCTGTGGAAAGGAGGCGCAGGCTTCCCAGGACCGGATTGAAAATCGGTTTAAGTCGGGGAAATTGATGCAATTTATGGCAGCGTAGGACCGGCAAAGCAAAAAGTCTTCTTTCAAAGAAAGAAAACTGCGGGGGATAATTTCTAAAGATACATCCATGTACATAATGGTAAGTCTTTCTGCCAATGAAATCAACAACCCTGTTGTAATTATTTGCCGGATAAAGAATTAACCGATTCCTTATCTGACAAACCAAAGTCTATGGTATATAATTTCTATATGAATATTCGGAAGCAATTGGATCGCATAGTCCAGGACCGGATACTTATTCTTGACGGAGCCATGGGTTCTGTTATCCTTACCCATAAACTGGGGGAGGCGGAATACCGGGGCAGGGAATTCGCATACCATCCGGTGAATGTGCAGGGATGTAACGATCTGCTTTGCATTACCCGGCCCGGACTTATCTCTTCTATCCACGAGAGCTACCTTAAGGTTGGAGCGGACATTGTAAGCAGTTGCAGCTTCAATGCCACCTCTGTCTCCTTGGCGGATTACGGTCTGGACGGCATGGCCTATGAAATAAGCAGGGCCGCCGCGGGCCTTGCCCGGAAGGCGGCGGAAAAATTTTCCTCCCCGGAAAAACCCCGGTTTGTCGCAGGAAGCATGGGCCCCACCTCCAAGAGCGGAAGCATCTCCCCGGACATGGACGATCCGGGCCGCCGGAGCATAAGCTGGGACGAGTTGGAAGCCGCCTATTACGACAATGCCCGGGGACTTTTAGACGGTGGCGCCCATATTCTCCTGCTGGAAACAATTTTCGACACCCTTAATGCCAAGGCCGCAATTGCCGCAATCCTGCGGCTACGAAAAGAACGAAACGAAAACATTCCCTTGATGATCTCCGCCACTATTTCGGATGCCTCGGGACGGATCCTTTCGGGACAGACCCTGGAGGCCTTTGCGGTTTCCGTATCCCATGCAGATCCCTGGTCCCTGGGACTTAACTGTTCTTTGGGGGCGGAAAAAATTCTTCCCCACCTGGAGGTCCTTTCGTCCATTACTTCCGTTCTTGTAAGCTGCCATCCCAATGCAGGGCTTCCCAACAACCTGGGCGCCTACGACGAGGGTCCCGGAGAAACCGCATTGTATATGAAGGAATTCCTGGACCGGGGATTGGTGAATATCCTGGGGGGCTGCTGCGGCACTACCCCGGATCATATCGCGGCCATTGCCGGCCTGGCAAAGAATTACAAACCCCGGCGGATCCCGGCGCTGGAAAAGCGGACGGTACTGGCGGGGCTTGAGCCGCTTCCGGTGGGAAAAGAATTTATCGACATCGGGGAACGAACCAATGTCGCGGGGAGCAAAAAATTTCTCCGCTTGGTACAAAACAATTCCTGGGAAGAAGCCCTGGATATAGCCCGGGAAATGATCGCCGGAGGGGCGCGGATCATCGATGTATGCATGGACGACGCCCTTCTTCCCGGCAGGGAAACCATGATCCGCTTTCTTAACCTGATGCTGTCGGATCCCGAAATTGCCCGGATACCGGTAATGGCGGACAGTTCCCGGTGGGAAATTTTGGAAGCCGCCCTTAAATGCATACAGGGAAAGGGGCTGGTCAATTCTATCAGCCTTAAAGAAGGAGAAAAAGAATTTCTTTACCGGGCCCGCCTTATCCGCCGTTACGGAGCTGCGGCGGTAGTTATGCTCTTTGACGAGCAAGGCCAGGCTTTAAGTTACGAGCGGAAAATCGAAATCGCGGAACGGTCCTACAGGATCCTTACCGGCGCGGGCTTTCCGGCGGAGGACATTGTTTTCGATCCCAATGTGCTTACCATTGCCACAGGCATGGGCGAGCATGATCGGTATGCCCTGGATTTTATCCGGGCCTGCGCCTGGATTCGGGAACACTGTCCCGCTGTTCATATCTCCGGGGGAATCTCTAACCTTTCCTTTAGCTTCCGGGGCAACGAAGAAATCCGCCGGGCTTTGCATGCGGTTTTTCTTAAACATGCAATCGATGCGGGGCTTTCCATGGGGATCCTTAATCCCGCGGGCATCGCTTCTTATGAAGAGATACGGCCTGAACTGCAGGAAGCTGCGGAAAACGCGGTACTGTGCCGGAATACCGGACAGTCCCCTACAGACCGGCTCTTGGCCTTCGGTGCCGGAGAAAAGCAGGAAGATTCCGGCGGTGATTTTCCCGAATGGCGGACCCTTCCGGCAGAGACCAGGATCGTCCACGGTCTTTTAAAGGGAATTGACAAATATATTCAGAATGATGTCCTTGAATTACACGCCCGGGGACTGCAGCCCCTGGAAATTATCGAGGGCCCCCTTATGCGGGGTATTGAGGAAGTGGGGGAGCGCTTTGGGGAAGGAAAAATGTTTCTTCCCCAGGTGATACGGAGCGCCCGGGTAATGAAGAAGGCGGTGGGGGCGTTGGAGCCCTTTATGACTGGAACCGGAGACGGGCAGGGGGCGGGGAAGATCGTACTTGCCACGGTTAAGGGGGATGTCCACGACATAGGGAAAAACATCGTATCGGTGATCCTGGGCTGCAACGGGTACAAGGTTATAGATCTGGGGGTAATGGTCCCTGCGGAAACAATACTTAAAACCGCCCAGGAAACAAACGCCGACTGCATTGGATTGTCCGGCCTTATTAGTCCCTCTTTGGATGAAATGGTCCGGGTAGCCGAAGCAATGGAACGGGAACAGTTTACCCTGCCCCTGCTTATCGGAGGGGCTGCCACCGGAATGGCCCATACAAGCCTTCGCATTGCCCCGGCGTATTCCGGACCCGTGGTGTATGTACGGGATGCCGGCCAGACCCCTCCGGTTATGAGATCCCTTCTTTCACCAAAAACCAGGACGGCTTTTCTGGAAAAGCTGGAAAAAGAATACGCCGAAGCCCGGCGGCTCCATAAGCGCATTGGTGAAAACCGCCTGTTCTTTAGCTTGGAAGAAGCCCGGGCCCGTAAATTCTCCCCCCCCTGGGAGGATATTCCCCCGGTCCCCCATACCAGGGGGATCATCAGTTATACCGCCTATCCCCTGGAACGGGTAATTCCCTACATCGACTGGGAAGATTTTTACGCCTCCTGGAATCTGCCAAAGGACCCGGCGGATGCCCCGGGAATAGGGGAACCGGGGGCCGGGACGGGGCCGGGGAGTTTTAGCTCCAAGCCCCCGGCTACAAACGGGCCGGGAACGGAGGCCCGGCAGAAACTTGCCGCCGATGCCGAAAAATTACTGGAGCGGATACAAAAAGAAAAGCTCCTTTCCCTGCGGGCCGTGTTGGGATTTTTTCCCGCCCTTTCGGAGGACGAAGACATCGTCCTTTACCGGGACGGGACCGACAATAAAAAATCTTGCGGCTTTGACATGGAAGAGGAACTGGGGCGGTTTTGTTTTCTGCGGAACCAGGAGAAGAAGCCCTCCGGCAAAGCGGCCCCTGGGCTTGGCTCCCTTGGCGGCAGGCCGAATCTTTGTTTGGCGGATTTTATTCTGCCCCGGACAACATACCTGGAATTAGGGGCCGCCAACAAACATCCTGCAACTGACTGGCTGGGCCTCTTTGCCCTTTCCGCGGGATTTGGCCTTGAAGCACCCGTGGCCATGTACAAAAACCAGGATGATGATTACAGCGCCCTGCTGCTTGCCTCCTTGGCAAACCGGCTGGCAGAAGCCTTTGCCGAAGAACTGCATGAACGGGTACGCCGTGAACTTTGGGGTTATAGCCCACAGGAAGATCTAAGCAAAAAAAATCTTTTTAGCGGCAAATACCGGGGTATCCGCCCCGCCTTCGGTTATGCCGCCTGCCCGGATCACCGGGATAAGGAACTTTGCTTCCGCCTTCTGGAAGTTCCGGAGCGGATAGGCCTTAGCCTAACCGAATCCGCCATGATAAGTCCCGCCGCATCGATCTGCGGCATGTACTTTTCCCATCCACAGGCCTGTTACTTTGGCGCCGGAGAAATAGCAAAGGATCAACTGGAAGCCTGGGCAAAACGAAAGGGTATCTCCGCAGAAGAAGCCCGCCACCGCACAGGAAGGATTACCCTGCCGGATGGGTCTAATTAGCGTCGGCACACAGGGCTGCAAACGTAGTTTGCGTATCACCTTTACAGACAGATACTAATTGGACTTGCGCAATATAGGAAACCAAAAACCCGGTTGGTTATCTGCTAAGCTGCGCTTAGCACCGGTTAAATTCCAAGGGGCTTTAACCGCCAAGTCTAGGCAAAATGCTCCGCATTTTGCTGTTTTTACGCGGTTGCGGTGTAAAAATTTCAGTTTTTACACCACGCTAATACTGGGCGGCCTGCTCTTTTCCCCTCAGTACCCGAAGGGCCCCTTCCACCAGGGCAATCATCTCGTCTTCACCCGGAAACACATACACCGGCGCAAGTTTATCCACCCGCTGCTTAATGGCCCCGGTAAAGCGGGAGGAATGGGCCAGACCACCGGTAAGTATAATCGCATCCACCAGGCCCTCCAGTACCGCGGCCATGGCGCCGATTTCTTTTGATACCTGGTAGGCCATGGAATCCAGCACCAGGGCGGCAAATTCATCCCCGTCGTTGATCATCTTTTGTACTATCCGGATATCGCCCGTTCCCAGATAGGCCTGCATCCCGCCCTTTTTGGTAATCCGCTCAATCATTTCCGCCTCGGTATATTCACCGGAAAAACACATAGTAATAACCGGAAGGACCGGAATCGCACCGGTTCTTTCCGGTGTAAAGGGACCTTCACCGGAAAGGGCGTCGTTAACGTCGATAACCCTGCCATACCGGTGGGCCCCAACAGTAATGCCCCCGCCCAGGTGGGCCACAATAAAGCGAGCGTTCTCATAGGCCATGCCAAGTTCCGCCGCAAGCCTTCTGGCAATGGCCTTCTGGTTCAGCGCGTGGAAAACGCTGGAACGCTCCACCCCGGGCATGCCGGTAAGTTTGGCGTTGCGGTCCATTTCGTCTACCACGATGGGGTCCACCACATAGGCAGGGATAGAAAGGGGCCCGGCAATTTCCGCGGCAATAATTGCCCCCAGGGCCGAGGCATGTATCGCCGCAGTGGCAGAATGGAGATCCTCCAGCATTTCTGGGCCAATATCATAGGTTCCGCTTTCAATAGGCTTTAAGAGCCCACCCCGGCCCGCAATAGCGTCAAGGGAAGACAGGGGAATCTCCGCAGCCTCAAGACTTTTCATAATGCAGTCCCGGCGCAGTTCTTTCTGGTCTAATACGGCGGTGAGCCGGGCAAGATCTGCGGGATCGTGCTCTATTTTTTTAGAAAGTATGCAGGTCTCATCGTCATAGATACCAAATTTGGTAGAGGTAGAACCGGGGTTAATGGCAAGGATACGAAAACAGCCGTCTTTTTTTGGAGGCGCCTTAATCACCTGCTCAAGTTCTGCCTTTTGCGGGGCCTTTTCCCGGGGACGGCCGCGAAGAACTTTTTTTCCATTCCGGATCATGCCGATACTGATCACGCAATCCAAATTAAGAAGCCTATCCATCACCTGGGCCAGCTTAGTATGGGTACCCTCGATGTCTATTTCCATTCGGGACAGCTCCGCGTGATCCCCGGCGCCGCCGGAATCTGCGGTCCTAAACTCGTCCACCATAAGCCGCTTGATATTCCAGCCTTCGTGGCGGATATGTCCCGCCACCCGGCCCAGCACACCGGGTTTGTTTACCACCACAAGTTCTACTCGTTCTGTTTTTTGCATGCCCCGCTCCGGAAATTCCCTATTAGAATTATTTAAAAACTAGAGTTGTTCGGAAACTTCAGTTTTCCGAACAAATTCCGCTAAAAATCGCAATTTTGCAACCGTAGGGCTGTGAAATTGCAAGACCAGAGAGACAACCAACCGGGTTGCCGAACAAGTTTATTGGGTAAACAAGTTGGTGGTACCGGTCCGCCACTCATCCATGGCCTCAAGCACTATCCGTTCCGCCTCAAGCCATGAATCGGCCCGGGGACCCGGCATCCCCCGGTTGGTAGAATTGGAAAAGACGATTGTTTTCTGCCCCTGGTCCCGCAAGTGGATAATATTCTGCGGAGCGTCGTCAATATATACATGGGCCCCCACTGCAACTTTGTCGTTCATAAAGCAAATATCCCAATAGGGAATATCATAGTTATCAAGCCAGTCCACGGTCTGGGTAATGCTGGTTTTATGAAAATACTTTAAAAAAATCCGGTTGGTAATAATGCGGATCCGTATCCCCCGGTTGGAAAGTTTTCGTAGCGTTACCGGAGCATCCTTAATAGGCAGCATATCCTTAAAAAGGTTTCGCTGTGTTACCGCAAAGCGGTGCAGCCGGTCGTATCCGCCGCATTCGGCCAGGTTCCACTCTTCAAGGCCGTAACTTACGTCTTTGGGCAGGGACTCTTCACTCCTGTTAAGCCATTCGGCGGCAATTTTCCGCATGGCGCCATAAAAGTCCCCCACGACACCGTCCAGGTCTACCCCCAGGATAAAACTGCTTTCGTCCACAACCCTTCCTCCAGTTATTCCCAGACATTCTGCGAATATCCGGAATTACCGATTGTAACCAAAATCTACGGTGTTACAATAGCTTTGAAATTAAAATAACCATGCTCCGTTCCCGAACCACATAGCAATCAGGAATGTCCAGGGGTTTTTCGGTACCGGGAAGCAGAATATCCTCCGGCGAAGGAAGAGCCGTATCCACCGCCCGGAACCACCCTTTGCTTCCCAGGGGATCGCAGACAGAAAAAGCGATCTTTTTGTTTCCCCCGTTAAACATGATAAAAAAATCGTTATCGTCCTTATCGGCTAATATATCGGCTTTGCTGCCGTCCATGCGCATGGCCATGCAATAACCGATCTTGTCCCAATCCACAATGTTTCCGTCTTCGTCAAACCAGGTAATATCGGGAATGGCATTGTAGCTTCCGTCACGGCCGGTATAGAATTCGGGCCGCATAAAACCATGGTGCCGCAGACGAAAGGCGATTATCTCCCGGACAAAACGAAACAGATCATGATTTTTTTTAAGAAACGACCAATCGTACCAGGAGATTTCATTGTCCTGACAGTATGCGTTGTTGTTGCCCCCCTGGGTTCGGCCTATTTCATCGCCTCCCAAAATCATTGGGGTTCCCAAAGAAACCATCATGGTGGCGATAAAGTTTTTTATAAGCTGCCGGCGAATTTTTTCGATTCCGGGGTCAGAACTGGGTCCTTCAACGCCGTTATTGTAACTGCAATTGTTGTTATTGCCGTCCCGGTTTTCTTCTCCGTTAGCTTCGTTATGCTTTTCATTATAGGAAACCAGATCCCGCAGGGTAAAACCATCGTGGCTGGTAACAAAATTTATTGAATGAAAAGGCTTGCGTCCGTCCCGTAAATACAAATCGCAGGAACAGTAAAGGCGGGTTGCCAAATGCCGGGTTTG
>JAISOA010000168.1 GCA_031275945.1 Spirochaetaceae bacterium | reverse complement strand
GAAACCGGGGTATGCCGGTTCCCAAGCCCCCGTTCCCGGCCAACAAGGGGCTTTGGCAACGGCCTACGATTATTAATAATGTGGAAACCCTGGCCAACATCCCGGTGATTACCTCCAAGGGCGGCGCTTGGCTTGCCAGGCTGGGAACCGAAAAATCCAAGGGTACCAAGGTCTTTGCCCTTACCGGCAAGGTAAAAAATTCCGGACTTGTGGAGGTTCCCATGGGAACCACCCTGCGGGAAATTATCTTCGAGATAGGCGGCGGCATTAAGGACGGCAAAAAATTCAAGGGCGTTCAGACCGGCGGACCCTCCGGAGGCATCCTTACCGAGAAGGTTTTGGATACTCCCATCGACTATGAAAGCCTTATGGCCAACGGTTCCATGATGGGCTCCGGCGGCATGATCGTCATGGACGAAGATGACTGCGTGGTGGATGTGGCCCGGTTCTACATGGACTTTTGTGTAGACGAAAGCTGCGGGAAGTGTTCGCCCTGCCGGATTGGCACCACCCAGCTTCTGACAATTCTGGAAAAGATCGCCAAGGGCAACGGCGAAGAGAGCGATCTGGAAAAGCTTCAGTCCATCAGCAAGGCCATGTCCAAGGCAAGTCTCTGCGCCCTGGGTCAGACCGCGCCGAATCCCACAATTTCCACCCTAAAGAATTTCCGGGAGGAATACCTGGAACACATACGGGATAAAAAATGCCGGGCCGGCAAGTGTAAGAACCTTCTGCGGTTCATCATAGATGCCCAAAAATGCATAGGCTGCGGCGCCTGCGCCAAGAAGTGTCCGGGGAACTGTATTACGGCGGAGGATCCGTCCAAGTATCCGGACAAGAAGCGTCCCCCCTATGTGATCAATCAGGGGGCCTGTCTTAAATGCGGCGAGTGTTTTACTACCTGTAAATTTGCCGCGATATGCAAAAGCTAAGGAGGAACAAGATGGTAAACCTAAAGATAAACGGTATTTCCCTTCAGGTAGAAGAGGGGACCACTATTTTAAACGCGGCAAAACAAGTGAACATAAAAATTCCCAGCCTCTGCTATAATCCCGATCTTCCCCCCTGGGCGTCCTGCGGGATCTGTATCGTTCGGATGGCGGGCTCCCCCAGGATGGTCCGAGCCTGCATTACCCAGGTTGCGGAGAATATGGACATTGTTACCCATGATGCGGAAATTATCGCTACCCGCCGGACCGTGTTGGAATTGATCCTTTCCAATCACCCCAACGATTGTCTTCAGTGTCCCCGGAACGGGAAATGTGAACTTCAAACCCTGGCCGCGGAATTTGGTATTCGGGAAAGTCCCTACAGAAAAGTACTGAACGGCCTTCCCATTGACGATTCTAACCCGGCCATTATCCTGCATCCCGAAAAATGCATTCGCTGCGGCCGCTGTGTAAAGGTCTGCCAGGAAGTGCAAAATGTTTGGGCCCTGGAATTCCTGGGCCGGGGTATTAAGGGAAGAATCGCCAGCGCCGCCGATGCCCCCCTGGGGGACAGCCCCTGTATTAAGTGCGGCCAGTGCGCTGCCCATTGCCCTGTGGGGGCCATATACGAACGGGATGATACGCCCAAGGTTTGGTCGGCCCTGCAAAACCCGGATCTGCACACCGTGGTACAGATTGCTCCGGCGGTTCGTGTTGCCATCGCGGAAGAATTCGGCTTTGAGCCGGGAGTTATTGCCACCAAGAAAATCTACGCAGCCCTGCGAAGGCTTGGTTTTAATACCGTGTTTGACACCAACTTTTCCGCAGACTTGACGATCATGGAAGAAGGTACCGAGCTGGTAAAACGGCTTACCCAGGGTTCCAAGGATATTCCGCTTATCACCAGTTGCTGCCCCGCATGGGTGGACTATATGGAAAAATACTACGCCGACATGATCCCCAATTTTTCTACCGCCAAAAGCCCCCAGCAAATGATGGGCGCCATGATCAAGGCATATTGGGCCAATAAGGCCGGCGTTGATCCGGGCAAGGTTTTCTCGGTTTCGGTTATGCCCTGCACCGCCAAGAAATGGGAAACCAAACGTAACGACGATATGAAGAGCGCCGGTACATTTCTTGGAGCCGAGGCCGGTTATGATGTGGATATTTCCATTACCACCCGTGAATTGGCCCGGATGGTAAAACAGGCGGGGATTGACATTCTGGCCCTTCCGGAAGAAGAAGCGGATAACCCCCTGGGGCCCTACACCGGCGCCGGGACCATCTTTGGTGTTACCGGCGGCGTTATGGAAGCGGCAGTACGTTCCGCCTATTTTCTGGTAACCCAAAAAGAACTGGGGGATGTGAATTTTAAGCCCGTCCGGGGTCTTGAGGGTGTTAAGGAAGCGGAAGTGGATTTTAACAACGGGACCAAGATACGAATCGCCGTGGCCCACCAGATGGGGAATATTGCCGTGGTGCTGGACAGGCTGCGGGAGGCCCGGGATAAGGGAGAAGAAGTGCCCTACCATTTTGTGGAAGTAATGGCCTGCCGGGGCGGATGTATAGGCGGCGGAGGCCAACCCTACGGCGGTACCGACGAGGTTCGTGCCCGGCGGATTGCGGGGCTCTACAAGGATGATGAACAGTCCGAGTATCGCTGCTCCCATCAAAATCCGTGTATACAGCAGGTGTACAAAGAATTTCTTGGAGAGCCCTCGGGGCACAAAGCCCACGAGCTGCTGCACACCAAGTATGTTCCCCGGGATTTGTATTTGAAATAAAAGGGCAGCCGTTTGGAGCTGCCCCGCCGTACATGCCGGGAAATCCCCGGTGCAAGAAAGTAAGTGCCGGCGCCGGAAAGATCCCGGCACCGGCACTTAGCGGAGCGGCGCCTTACCGGGCATATTCGACGATCCGTGTTTCCCGGATAATTGTTACTTTGATCCGTCCCGGATACCGTAGATCCGTTTCGATCTTTTTGGCAATACCCTTGGCAAGTTCCCGGGACTGCTCGTCGTTAACGGTACCATTATTTACAAGAATTCGCAGTTCCCGGCCTGCCTGGATAGCAAAGGCCTTGTCCACTCCGTTAAAACCCGATGCGATATTTTCCAGGTTTTCCAGCCGTTTGATGTAATTATCCAGGGTTTCCCGCCGGGCCCCGGGCCGGGCGGCGCTGATTGCGTCGGCTATCTGGACCAGCACGGATTCAATGCAGGAAGGCTCTATGTCGTTGTGGTGGCTTCCAATGGCGTTAATTACCCTGGGGTCTTCCCCCATTTTACGGGCCATGTCCATGCCGATCTCGGCGTGGTTTAGGTCCGACTCGGATTCCGCGCCCTTGCCGATGTCGTGGAGCAAGGCACTGCGCTTGGCCAATTCCCGGTTTACCCCCAGCTCTGCGGCCAGGACGCCGGCAATGTTCGCCACTTCTCTGGAATGGAACAACACGTTCTGGCCGTAACTGGTGCGAAAATAAAGCCGCCCCAGAGCCCGTATGGCATCCTGGCTGATGTTGTGGATCCCCACGTCAAAAAGGACCTTTTCGCCCTCTTCAAAGATCTTCTGGGATATGTCTTTGCTGACCTTGGAAACCACCTCTTCTATCCGGGCGGGATGAATACGACCGTCCACAATAAGCCGTTCCAGGCTAAGTTTGGCGATCTCCCGTCTAACCGGGTCAAAGCAGGAAATAACCACCGCCTCCGGGGTATCGTCGATAATAATGTCCACCCCCGTTAGGGTTTCCAGGGTCCGGATGTTCCGGCCCTCCCGACCTATGATCCGGCCCTTCATTTCATCGTTGGGAAGAGTAACGGTTGCCACGGTAACTTCCCCGGTAACCTCCGTGGCGAAGCGCTGGATAGTGGTTACCAGAATATCCCGGGCTTTCTTTTCCGCGGTAAGATTCGCCTCTTGTTCGATCTTATTGATCAGTGCCTGGGCATCGTGTTTGGCGTCGTTTTCTAAGTTTGCGATAATAAGGGCTTTGGCTTCATCCACCGTAAGACCCGATATCCGTTCCAGTTCCTTACGATACCGTTCTTCTTCCTTATCCAGTTCCTCCTGCCGTTCCTCAAGTTTTTTGCTTTTTTCGGCAAACTGCTGTTCAATCTTCTCGGCCTGAGAAGTCTTTTTTTCTACTATCTCCTCTTTCTGCACAATACGGCGTTCATACCGCTGCAGTTCAGCCCTACGTTCCCGAGTTTCCCTCTCTTGCTGGTTCCGTTCACGGATAACCTGTTCTTTTGCTTCAAGAAGAATCTCCTTCTTTTTAGCTTCAGCCTCTTTTATTGCATCCTGTTTTATACGTTCGGCACGTTGTTCCGACGCAGTTAATTGGAATCTGGCGTATAGCCATCTAATAGTCCAGCCTAAGGTTAACCCGGCAAGAGGGAGGATTATATACAAAATCCACACCATATGCTGCCCCTTACCGTTGTTAATGAGTTTCTTAACTATAAATCCGGCGCCGGTTTTTGTCAACTAGGGAAAAGGCTAAAAATAGGGAAAAATGACCAGGCGACTGCGTCAAAATGATACACCGGTGGTATGTCCGGCGGCTTTACCGCCCCAAGGACCCTGTCAACTTGGGGTCGCAACCGGTTCGATTATCTTTTCCGGGGGAAGATGCTTATTCAGGATCGTTTTCAGGTCCTTGACCATAATCGGCTTGGGAAGAAAATCGTCCATCCCTTCCCTAAAAAAGGTCTCCCGGACCTCCGCCAGGGCGTTGGCGGTTAGGGCAATGATGGTAAGCCGGATGTACCGGCCCCCCAGGGACCGGATCTTCCTGGTGGCTTCAACCCCGTCCATACCGGGCATCATGTGGTCCATAAAAACAATGTCGTAGTTTTGTTTCTTTACCATGGCCAGGGCTTCTTCGCCCCCCGCTGCGGTATGGACCTCGGCGCCGTAGCGGCGGAGCAGCCCTTCGGCGACTATGCGGTTTATCTGGTTATCGTCTACCACCAGAATCAGGGTATTCCGTACCAGGAAGGATCCGTTCTCTTCGCTGGTTCTGCGATGTTCGTAGTTTCTTTTGCCGTTTAGGACATCCGCCAGCCGGGTAATAAGTACGGGCCTGTTAAGGGCGTTGGGAATTTCCCGGTCGTATTTTTCGGAAAATTCCTTAATAAGAATAAATTTACCCACCTGATTCTGGCTGCTAAAAAAGTCCCTAAATTCGTCTTTTGCGCTGCTGTCAAAGAAGATATGACTGTACGATTCCGCCTGGTATGCGTCCCTTGCCCTGGCAAGGTCGGTACAGATTGTATGGCGAACCCCCAGATCCCGAAGCATAAATTCCATGCCGGCGGCATTGTAGGTGTTTGGTTCAAAGACCAGCACCTGTTTTTCTTCGGGCCTTTCTATTTCCGTTAAAAATCCTTCCCGCTTTCCGGGGCAGATCACATAAAACGAAAAGGTGGAACCTTCTCCGTACACGCTGCCCACGGTGATTTCCCCGCCCATAATCTGTATTAGCCTGCGGCTTATGGCCAGTCCCAGCCCCGTTCCCTCGATGTTGCGGTTTTTATGGGTGTCCAACTGCTGAAATTCCGTAAAAAGCTGGTTTAATTCCTCTTTTTTAATGCCTTGACCGGTATCGCTAACGGAAAAGTTAAGCCGGTATGCGTCTTGCGTGTTTTCATTTTCAGGCATGGGTTCGGTCCAGGCGCTTAAGGTTACCGCCCCTCTGCTGGTAAATTTTACCGCGTTGTTAAGGATATTGATAAGGCATTGTTTTAGCCGCAGTTCGTCGTTCACCACTATGGCGGGAATGTTTCTGGAAATTGAAGCTACCAGGGCCAGCTTCTTTTTAGAAGATTTTATGTTAGTGACATTTAGGGTGTCGTAAATAAGAGAGGCAAAGTCAAAGGGCTTTTGGACAATCTCCATTTTTTGCGCGTCGATCTTAGAAAAATCCAGAATATCGTTGATAATATGCAGCAGGCTTAGGGCCGAAACCTTGATTGTATCTACCCGGGTTCTTTGTTCTTCGGTTAAAGGATTGGTAAGCATTAAATCGGTCATGCCGATGATTGCGTTCATGGGGGTCCGGATTTCGTGGCTCATGTTGGCCAAAAAATTAGTCTTTGCCCTGTCCGCGGATTCGGCAAGATTTTTTGCCTCCATAATGGGCGTAATGTTGGTCCATTCAAAAAGCCGGGCAAGTTTTCCCGCCGCCAGTTGTGAGGACCTAAGGAGGAAGTATTCCTGGGAATCTCCCTGGGCTATGGAGAAATTTCGTTCCACATACCCTTCCTGTTCTATTATTTCCTGGAACAGCATGCGTATTTCTCCCGGAGGCAGGAGATCCAGCAGTGGCATGCCCCAAAGGTATTTTTTATCACCGGCATTAAGCCATACAGCCAGGGAGTCGCTTAGGTATTCCACTTCCGCATTATCGTTGATGATCACCATATACGAGACGGTGGTTCCCATGAGGGTGTCAAAGGTAATTGCAGAATTTTCCGCGGAATTTAATAAGCCGGCCAAATAGTAACTGAAGACGCAAAGCAGGAGCCCCATAATAGTGTAGGCCAATGTGCCTATAAGGTTTAGGTCCCTGGAAAAGCCGTCTCCCGCAAGGGGGTATTTTAAGATTACCACCAGTATAACAAGGAAAAATTCGGTTACAAGAAAGAATTTTAAAAAGACCGGGGGGTCTAAATAACAAAAGGTAAGGAGCATGACAATCAGAATAAGAAAAAAATAGTATGCTTCTCCATGCAGGATCAGCGCAACCGCCGTGGCGGCGGCAAAAAGCGCGGTACTTGAAAGCCATGCCACAGTACGCCGTGAAAAGGCGCCGGCATAAAAAAGCCAGGCAAAAAAACAGCATAGGCAGAAAATAGAAACAAACCGGGGAAACAGTACCTGGGGATGCCCGGTGATGTGCAGCAGGAACAGGGTTAGGGAGTACATTCCCAGGATCAGGTACAGTGCGATTCCCATATACCGGTATATTTTGGTATGCCCGTAATCGGGTGAAAGCGCCTTCATCCGCGGGCCTCGTAGGTTTCTGCCATGGGGAACCGGTGTTTTCCGGCGGGGGGGACGGGGATATGTACTCCCGGAGGACAGACAAAATCCACCGAAGCCGGGAACACCTCAAAATCCAGGGTGCTCTTGTAAAGAACCTCCCCCTCAATGGCTATGCTCATAATGGAATCGGAGCATAGCCGCAGTTTTTTGCATCTGTAGTGGCGTATGTAATCCGGCCATTTGTGGTAATTTCCCCGGATATAATCCCCCAGGACCTTTACAAGCCTGCTTCGGGGTATGCGCTTGATCGTATACAGATCCATATACCCGTCGTTAATCAGTGCATCCCTGGCGGCGGGATGCAGACCGGCGCCGTAGGTTGGTATGTTGGTTATCAGGATGCTTCTAAAATCCCCGTGGAATTGTATATTTTCCATTTCAAAGTAATAATGCTGAGTTTGCCTGTGGATCAGCGCGTTAAAAATGCTCGCACCAAGATAGCAGAGGTTCCTGGGCAGAGCAAAATGATCCGCCAGGTATTCCCCCCATTTAAAGGCCGTGGTTTCGCCGCCGATAAGCACGTTACCGGTCATGTAGTTGTTTC
>JAISOA010000127.1 GCA_031275945.1 Spirochaetaceae bacterium | reverse complement strand
AAATCCCGGCTTTCGTAGGCCTTGAATGCGGCTTCCCAGGCCTGAACCGCTTCAAGCAATGTCGGCGGGGCATCGTTCCGGAAATCCAAAAGCTCATAGAGCCGTACCGGGGTACTTATTCCCACTACCCTGACCCGGCTAAGGGGGCGCAGGACAAATTCATCGTTAATCTTATCCTTGGTGTATTCGCTTAGGAGAATCCCGCCGGTATCGTACTGTTTGTTAACGCCCTCCAGCCGAGCCGCCAGGTTAACCGCGTTACCCATGATGGTATAGTTCATCTTGCTTGGCGTCCCCATATTGCCTACGACCATTTCTCCCGAGTTGATCCCAATCCGGGTATAAAGAGGCCGTTCGGACCGGATAATTTTTTCTTCTACCAGTTTTTTAAATACTGGATAAAAGCGGCCCCCCTGTTCCATGATTCGGCCTGCTATTTCTTTTTCTGATTTTTTCATCTGGATGGCGGTACGGCATGCTTGAGCGGCGTGCTGTTCAGTGGGGACCGGGGCGCCAAAAAAGGCAATAATGGCGTCTCCTTCAAACTTATCGATGGTACCCTGGTTTGCCAGGGCAATATTACTCATTTGTGTTAAGTATAGGTTAAGCAGATTAACCAACTCCTTGGGGCCGTCCTTGCCGTAGGCTTTTTGCAGGGCCTCGGAAATAGAAGAGAATTTTTGGATGTCTGTAAAGACTGCGGTCATGTTTAGACTTTTGCCGCCAAGTTCCAGGTTTGAAGGATCTTCTATAATCTGTTCAATAACCACAGGGCTTAAGTATTGACCAAAGGCGCCCTTGATGTATTTCTTTTGACTGCCTTCGGTGGCATAGTTGTAAATATTGCAGGTAATAAACGATGCCAGCATGCCGGATAGGGGAAGCACCAGGGGAAACCAAATGCAAAAACTGTTATAGGCGATCAAAGCGCCGGTTACAATGGAGCCGGCAATAATCACGGTTCCCCCCACCGAAAGGGTAAGTTTTTCGCAAAAAAGAACCAGAAGGGTTGTAAGGAAAATTATACAAAAAAGGACACCCCATTCCGCCCATGGGGAGGTTTCCCGGATAAAGTCTCCGTTAAGAAGATTGTCCAGCATGGTAATGTGTATACCCATTCCGGGATACACCGATTCCAGAGGATTACTGCAGATATCAAAAAGTCCCGGAGCATAAAATCCAAAAAATATATATTTGTCTTTAAATTCCTCCGGGTAGTATAGCGGTTCGGTTCCATTGGCCAGGGCTTCCGCACTTTGTAAAATATCCGCGGCGCTGTAGGGCATGTAGCGGTTAATACTTCCCCGGAACCGGAGGATACTCCTTCCCCCGCTGTCTATGGGAATTACATACTTGCCCCATTCAAGCTGCCGTTCCTTTTTATTGTACCGGATATCAGTACCATGGCCCGAGACAAGAAGAGACGCTGCGGAAAGGCCCGGTACCGCTTTGCCGTTAAAGTTAATAAACAACCGGGCCCGGCGGTTAATGCCGTCGGGATCTTCTGTATTAGTCACATTTCCCAGGGCCCCTGTGGTGACGGTAAGTTCCGGAATGGGGAACTGGGCTTTTACGGTTCCCCCGCCAAAAAGATTATAGTTGGAAATAATCGATTCAAATCCGATAAGATTAAACAAAGGCTTTTGCAACTCTTCGGGCCAGACGCTGGAATTTCCTGTCTGGGTACTAAAGAATACCGTTTGAACCGCCCTTCCATAATTCTGCAGCGCTTCCGCAAAGGCTTCGTCATCCGCTCGATCGGAAAGATCCTGTAACGCCGTCATGGCCTGGATGTAATTTTCAAAATCCCTGCGCCGGTTTTTATTGGGATCCGGCGCCCCACTTCGGGCTTGGGAATTGGCCGTTTCCTCCCCCGGGGGAATAAGCATAAGCCGTAGTTCTTCCATTCGTTGGATAGCCATATCTATGATCGCGTCCTGGTTGGCGTTTCGATATATGGAAGGTTCTGAAAAAAGAACGTCAAAGGCTATGGACCTGGCCCCTCCCTGATTCATATAATCCAGCAGGTCCGCATAGGCTTTTCGGGGCCATGGCCACCCCCAGCCCCGTTCTGCATTGGCCCAATCAATGCTGTTTTGATCAAGAAGGATCACCATGATATCGTCCGAAGGTTTATAGGAATCGGCAAAAAGCTTTACCCGAAAATCGTAGGCTTTGTATTCAAGATAATCAAAGATAGTAAAGACATGCATTAGCCCCACTCCGGTGAATGTTAAACCGATAATTAGCGCCGCGGGAAGAGCTTTTTTAAACCTTTTTTTTCCTGCCATACAAAGCCTTGCTATTTTTACCGGGGAACAGCCGCAGTATACCGGGCGATCCTGTACGAACGGGTATCGGGCACGGAATATTTGGTAAGCTCTCTGTTTACATTGCTAATCCGCTCTGCAGGGGAAGGATGGGTTTTAGAGAAACCCTGTCCGCTTTGCTGTTTTTGCTTTAAGGATTCAAGCATGTCAAGGATGTTGGAGGGCTGATACCCCGCGGCTGCCAGCAGAGAAAGGGCGGTAGAATCCGCTTCCAATTCCTGCCTCTTAGAAAATCCGTTGACTGCCAAGGTGGTAATAATTTCGTTAACGGATTCGCCCATGATGGCCGCCATTTCCTCTGTGCTGGGAAATACTTCGCCAATCCCTGCCAGAACGCCGGATATTGCCGCGTTGATATACCGGGCATTGCGGATTGAAGTAAGCGCATGGCGAAGCTGAATGTGGGCCACCTCGTGGGCAATAACCGCAGCCAAGGCATCTTCGTTGGCTGTGCAGGCAATAAGACCCCGGGTAACAAAAATATGTCCGCCGGGAGTGGCAAATGCATTGATTTCCTGGGTATTTAAAATTGCCACATGATACCCCTTGTAGATATCCGGTTTAGGGGAGTTGATCACAATGGTGTTACAAATTTTATTAAGATACGTTTGTAACGCAGGGCTATCCGTGTAAATTGTATAAGTTCCGGCGATATTGGCTGCTACCGCCCGGCCCAGGTAGTATTCATTTTCTGCGGTTAAGGAATTTGCCGCCCTAACTGCTTCAGCGCTGGTGCTTACCGCGGCGCTTGTACCTCTTTGAATATTCGACACGGTGGCTTCATCGGCGCCCAGCGCCCGGCTTATTTGGCCGGCGGTTTCTCCTGCGACATTACCCAGGACACTGGAATCAATGGAGCCGCAGGTTAGAACCGGAAATAACAAGACGGCAATGGTTAGAGGAGCCATAATTTTTTTCATGTTATTCTCCCTGGGCTAAATGGCCCTCTTCGGTAAAAGTTAAAAGGTCCCTGCCGGAAATGTTTACCATTTCCATGGCATCTACCGCTGCATAGTTAATGTTTCCGCCGCTTTTTTTATATTCCGTTTCAACTACCGGTGAAAATCCTTTTCCCGCCAAAGCAATTTCCCGGGCAGATGCATTGGCGGCATTTCCTTGGGCAATTCGCTTGGTGGTTAAGCTGGACGATGCAATCCATCCGGTAATATTACCGGAGGTTCGTATCCGGATCCACTTGCCCTTAAGCTCCAATACCTGTATCTGGTCCCCATAACGGACTGTGCCGGTGGTAGATGCAAAAAAACCGGTGGAAGCCTTGATATTTGCCGAGTTAACATTGATGTACATGGTGTCTCCAACCTTTTGTGCAAAACCCTCTGCCGCCATAAGGATGAACAGAGTTATTACAACTAGCCGTTTCATACCGGATCTCCTATTGTTTATTTGTATAGTGGAGTTGTTTAAAACCCTCAGTTTTTAAACAACAACCGCTTAAAAACAGTAAAATGCGGAGCATTTTGCAAGACTTGTGAAATAACCAATCGGGTTATTGAACCCCTGATTCAGCCAGCATATCCATTATAGCATGGGATTTTTTGCTTGTAAAGCAAATCTTGCGGAAATCCGCAGGAAATTCCGATTGTAGTTGTTTGCCGGGCAACGAAAAAAGTTTTCTTCAGTACCCGGCAAACACAAATCTATGGTATATGGTTTTCTACGGTTAGGCTGAGCATGATGGGAAGATGATCCGAAAGACCCGTGCCCGTTCTGGGATTGTAGGCATGAGGTATGCCCCCGGTGCCGGTAAATGGAGATTCCGCCAGCACCAAAAAACCGCCGTATTCCCATCCCCGCTTGTTAAACAGGGCGGCGTTGAGCAGAAAATGGTCTATGGTTTCCCACGTGCCGTTATAATAGTAAGAGCCCGGTAAACTGGAAAGGCCTTCTTTCCATGCCGGATCTTCCCAGGGGGAATACAACACCGCGGCATCACTGATTTTCGGAATATATTCGGCCCGTGGCGGACTTTGAGGGCTGATGACCAGAAAATTTTGAAAACCCGGCCGAGGATGGGCGGATGACGATCCTAGCATGGCTGCCGCATCTTCGCTGTCCGGCATAAGAGCACAGGGGTAGACAGCACCGGTCCTGACAAAATCATCGTGGTTTTCGTTTAGGTCCCCTAGGATGATTACCGGCGTTTCCGGATTGGTCGCGCTAATTTCATCGAGCCTTCGGGCAATAATCCCCGCCTCCGCCTGCCGTAGCGATTCGGTTTCACGGGCTCCGCCGGTCTTAGACTTCCAGTGACAAGCCATAAGTATCAGGGCCTCCCCTCCGCAGTCGAGCCATATTTCCGCCACGGGGCGGGGAATGCCATGGCCGTTAAACTGAGCCGAATGAACCTGAGTTACGATAAAGGGAAACCGGCTAACGATTCCAATCCCCGTAGCACTGCCGGGAACACCGGCGAAGAAATTCCATTTGTAATCCATGCCGAAACGTTCTGCCAGATCCCCTAGAACTTCTGAATTTTCTACTTCGATTA
>JAISOA010000111.1 GCA_031275945.1 Spirochaetaceae bacterium | reverse complement strand
GATAGATCAAACTGGGGAATAAAACAAAACACCGTTTTTTCTTCCCCCCGGTTACAGAGGGTATACGAAAGGTGCAGAACGTTTTTTTCCAGCCGGTAGATTTTTTGAATTTCGATGGCCCCAAAGGGAAGGTTTCCGGAAGGCGGAAGGACAAAAGAAACCTTAAGTTTCTGCCGGTCCATGGATTCCACATGGTAATTTTCTTCCCCGCAGAAACGACCCCCGGGGGGGAAAGAATCCGTTCCCGGGGGAATAAAATCGCCGGGCAGAATCCGGTCCATGAAGGCGCAGCGGCGGCGGGCCCCGCCGGAAAATGTGTCCAGGTAATTCCAGCCCCTGGGAAGATGATCAAATTCAAAGACCGCGGCGCCCCGGGTTCGTACATAGCAGTTGATGTTTTTATCCTGGAAAAGGTATTCCGGGGTGCTGTTCAGGTTAAAGTCAAAGGCAAGCAGGGAGGGCTTAAATTCTTTTTCCCTGGTAATCCGTTCCGACGCGAGGATAGCCCTGTAGGAGTATTTACGGACCGCCGGGGCGCCGACATCCCCCCGGTGACCAAAACTGAGGGCCTCCACGCACTGGGCCTTCCACAGTTCTTCCCGGGCGGAACGCTTGCGGGACTTGTCGCCCCTAAGCTGATTTATTTGGTTATGGACAAAAAATACCTTGGAATAAAGGTCATTGGCTTCCTCAAACCTAATAAGGCCGTCTCGGTATCTGCCGCTTGAGGGGGGAAAATATACCCGTGAAAGGGAACCGCAGCTTCTGTACACCTTACCGGGGGTGGTAAGTTCAATTTCGCCTTTTTCCGCCAGGAATTCGGAAAGCTCCGCAAAAAACCTTTCCACCGCCCCTTCTCCCCGGCCTGGGGGGAATTCGGGAAATACCGTAACAAGGGCGGGTTTCGAAATACCCCGCAAAAGCTCGGGAGCCCCCTTGGTTCCCATGCTGGCCAAAGAAGAAAACACCGGAAAAACCGCCAGCAGCTTTCCCTGATCCTCGGTAAACACAGGACGAAAGAGAGACCGGCCGGTACACCCCGCGGCAAAAAATTGTTCCTCGTCTAAAAACGTATAGGCCATACCGCAGGTATTAAGCACCCCCACCAGAGACTGATCCCAGCCATCACGGACAAGCCAGCAGCCCTGGGGTTTTCTTCCGAAATTCTTCCGTACATAGGTGGTAAACATCTCGATCTGCCCTATTTTGTCCGCGGAGGGTAAAAAGGGCAGCAGGGGTTCGTAGAACCCTCCCCCCAATAGTTCAATCCGTTTCCGAGCCACCAGTTCCTTGATAAGCAAAAACAATTCCGGTTTTTTTTGTTCCAGTTTGCATAAAAGGGGCCCGGAATAGTGGAGTACCGCCTGTATCTTGGTATGCTGATTTAACGCGGTAATAAAGGGTTTAAGTTTATTCCTGTACAGATCCTCAAAATCTTCTTCTCCCATGGCCGGAGAAACATGGGCATGGGAACCAAGGATCAGGCTAATCTTGCCGGTCATCAGGTCCAGTGTACGGCTTTTTTTCTATTCTGAACAGTCCGCCGCCTTTGTATCTAAAGGATCTTGTACGCGGTTAAAACCAGGCGGGGCCGGGCTCCAGAATCTTTAAAAGCAGCACCGCGGCGGCGGAAAAAATAAGGGACAGGATCCCCAAAGAAATAAGCAGTATGGGGGTTCCCCGCAGGCCGTAGGGAATGGCTTCAAGGAAGGACCGTTTCTGTATTTCCTTAACCACCAGGAAGGCCAAAAGTCCGCCGGCAGAAAAAGCGAACGAAAAAAGCAGGGCCTCCCAAAGCGTAAGGGCAAACCGGAGGGTAAAAAAAAGGGCCGCGGCAGAAAGCCCGTTATAGGCCGAACCCATCTTAAACACCCCGGGGCAATCACCCAGATGGGGAAAAAAATAAAACAGAAGCTTTTCGATTTCCTGGCTGCCCAGGATTGTCAGGGGCGCCATCAACAGATAGGTAAAACCACCCCCCAGAGGACGGAGGAGCCGGGCAAACACAATCCAGATCAACGCGGTGGCCAGAAAAAGAATAACCCAGGGGTAGTACAGGTGCATCTTGGGGGATCGCTCCCGGGAAATCAACTCCCGAACCCCCAGGCCAAAATTTAAAAGCAGGTTAAGGGATAGGGCCGCGAAGAAGAACAATGCCAGGCTCACTAGTCATCCTCCGAATTGGTATACCGGTTTCTAAAGTACCGGTAAACGGCGACACCGTATCCCAGAATAATCAGGGCTCCGGATGAAGCCTGAAGAATCTTAAGGGGTTCTTCCCACATAAACCGGATGCTATCAAAACCGGGAACGGAAAGGGACCCGAATCCCAGGGGTTCCCGGATTAAAGACAGCCCCAGGATCAGTATCCCCAAGATCAGCGCCTCTGCCACCGCCTGGGACAGGGCCTCTGCCATATCGAAGTTCCATACCCGTTCGCAAAGCCGGGAAGCAATAAAAACCACGGGGCTAAGGAAAATAAAGAAGCCGCTTTCCAGGGCCAGAATGGGATCTACGATCCACAGGACAACAAAGAAAATGCCTGCCCCCAGGGCGGCAAGAAAAAGCAGCGCCGTATCTCTTCCCGGCAGGGGTAATTTTCCCAGTTTGGCGGTGCATACGGAAAAGGTATACACCCATATCAGGGCTATGCCGCAGATCAAGGCAAATGTAATACGCCCCGAGGCAATTATCAACAGCCCCGATCCGGTAAGGGTGGTTAGGGGCGAATTAATTCCCCAAAACAGATGGGACTGGGCCTGCGAATTCATCTGGACCTCCCGAATTCCAGGGCAGCGGCTCTTTCGATCCGGCTTAGGTAAAACCGGTATACGGGCAGGGGCAGTTTCTTCATAATCTGGGAGGCGCCGTGGCTTAAGGGCGCCACAAGCTTAACCTGGCCGGAATTGCCGGTCAAGGCAATACAGGCCGCAAAGCCTCCCTCCCCTATGACGGTGAATACAAGGGCCCTGTCGCCGGATCCTTCCACCGAAAACCACCTGCCCAGACCCAACAGGGATCCCGGTTCCAGCGGGGCCTCAAGCCGCCGTCCGTCGCCCTCCTGAGCCAGGATCCTGTTAACCGCCTCGATTAAAAGTTTTGAACGGTAGGGCTGGGTTAACACCCAGATCAGGGCCCCCGCGAGGATCGCCGCCCCAATCCAGGCCGCGGTTATAAGCAGATCCCGCCGCGTATCCTTACCGGTCATGCCTCCCTCCTTCGTTTTTCATAGTAAAGGAAATTCTCGATCCGGCGGATCAGGGGCGTTAGGGCATTGCCCGCCAGGACTGCGGTAATGGCGCCGTAGGGGTCCCGGCCAGGGTAGCGGAACAGGAACGCAAAAAGCGCCACAAAGACCACAAAGATCACATAGCCCGGAGCGGACTTGGGCCCCGTGGCGGGATCGGTAATAAGAATAAAGGCGACGGCCATTGTCCCCCCGGAAAGAAGGACAAAAAGCACATCCCCTTCCCACAGGGGGCCTCCAAAAGACAGGGCCCCAAAGATCCGCACTAAGAAAGAAAACACAGACACAAAAACCAGAGGAAGCCAAAACCGGAAACTCTGGGAAGAGACAATCAAGATCGTTCCCAGAAGCAACAAAAACAAGCCCCGGTCGGCAATTATTCCCGGCCCCGGCGGAGAAAGCAGCGTAATATACCCCTGGGGAAGGGAAGTTCCGGTAAAGGCAAAAACCGTATTATTAAAAAAGGCGCTTAAAACAGTGTCCAGCGAAGAGCTAGGCCAACCGTTGATCTTCAACAGGGCCATGGGCAGACCCTGGGAATCCCGAAGGCCCATTTCCAGGGAAGAGGCAAGCTGCTCCAGATGCCCCTGTTCAACGCTGCGGGCAAAGCCTCCGGGCCATGCGGAACGGATAAAAAGCCAAGCCCCTGCGGCGGGATTAACCCAATTGGAACCCAAGCCGCCAAAACTGTGCTTAACTACCGCCATGGCAAAAACGCCCCCCAGAAATGCCAGGAGGGGATTAAGCCGGTTGGGAAGCAGCAGCGCCAGGACAAGGGCCGAAGCCAGGGCGCTGCCATCCTTAATCGAGTAGTACCGGGCCTTTATATTAAAGAGAAGTTCCGTACCCATGGCCCCCGCCACCGCCGCCAGGGCTATAAAAAGAGAGTGAAAGTTATCGCCCAGGGAAGACTGAAATACGGCAAGGAACGCGCAGACGCTTACAAGCCACATCCGTCCGCGGGTAGAGCGGGCCAGGTTTACCTGGGGTTTTTGAAAGAGAGAAATATCCATAATCCTAATTACCCTTTAACGCGGACCGGATAATAGTGGTTGAAAGGGGCAGCCGGGATGGACAGACCACTTCACAACAGCCGCAACCGTGACATTCCGCGGCCCGGCCAAAATGTACATCCCTGTGGTCCGATCCGTTCATGTACTTGTAGAGGGCCTCGGGATCCAGTCCCAGGGGACACACGATCCGGCATTCCCCGCAGCCGATACACTTACTCCGGCCGGAACCGCCTATTTGCCCGGAAAGGATTGCAAAAATAGCAAAACTGGTCTTAATCACCGGCTCGTCCAGATCCACCACCGTACGGCCCAATAAAGGGGAACCGGATCCTATGCGCCGGGGCTTATCGATAAAGCCGCCGCATTCGGCAAAAATTTCCCCGATCCTGGTACCTATCCGCACCTTCATCACCTGGGGTTTTTTAACGGCCGATCCCCCCACCGCCACATACCGGTCCAGGATGGTTTTTTTTAGTTTTACCGCATCGTGAATCGCCGCCAGAGTAGCGGGCCCCAAGGCCAGAATCGTTCCCAGCTCTATCCCCTCTTCCCGGGCAAAGCGTTCCAGCACCAGTTCCAGTTCCCGCCGGTTCCGCTGGGGATACCGGGCCCCCACAAGGGCCAGGGACACGGGAAGTTCCGCCTTGGTCATGGCTTCCATAAGCAGGCGCCCCAATTCTTTTTCGCCCCGGGAAAAAACCAGCACAATGCGGTCCATCCGGCCGGCCCGGGCGGCAATGCGGCTTCCTTCGGCCACCGCTTCCAGCCGTTCCCGAAGCAGCACGTAATCCGCGGCCAGCCAGGGATCGTCAAAAACGCAGCGAACCACCAGCGTCACCGGGCTTTGGGAAGACCGGAGGGAGTAAAACATATCCGACACCGGACGGCCGGAACCTTCCATTTCCACGATACCGTATTCGGCAATGATCCGCTGCAGTTCAAAGGCCGGCAGACCTTGCCAGGGAAATATTTCTTCCCGCCGTCCCAGTTTTTCAAAACTGCCCTCCAGTTTTATAACCAGTGCGTCGTTGGTAATCCCCTCGGCCATCTTCCAGGAAACGGTCCTAAGCACCCGGCCCGGCACAGTGGCATGGATATTGGCGGACCCCAATCCCTGACCCCGGCCAATAAGCATGCCCTCGCTAACCCGGCTTCCCACCGAAACAACGGGATTAGCCTTGCTTCCGGTATGCTGGACCAGGGGAATTACCGAAAGACCAGGAAGAAAAGCGGTAATACTGGAATCCCGGGGAGGGACCGTTGGATCGGTAAAGTGAATACCCCCCCGGGAAAATGAATACACCCTCATTAATCTTTTCTTTATACTACGATTTATTGTTTTTTACTATAGGGAAGAGGGTAAGGATGTTCTACAAAAAATGGAAGGCCGCGGCAATAAAGATCCCTAATAAAGAGCCCACCACTACCTCCAAGGGAGAATGGCCGTTCACCTCTTTAACGGGATGGTACTCCATCGCAAGTTTTTCAGAAATATTCCGGCCCAGCCAGTTAAGAACCCGGGCTTGATTTCCCGCGGAACGGCGCACCCCAAGGGAATCGCGGATCACGATAAAGGCCAGCATAAGGGTAACTATGAACAGGGTCGTATCGACCCCTTCGGAAAAGGCCACCGATACGGTCATGGAGCTTACCAGGGCCGAATGGCTGGAGGGTATTCCCCCGGTACGCCAGATTAGGATTTCCAAGGTGTCTTTGAAATTTTTCCGCTTTGCCCGAAGCAGATAAATAATGGTCTTAAGAAATTGGGCCAATAGTAGGCTTGAAACAGAGGGTAAAAAAATAGGATTTTCAAAAAAACGCGTAAAAACCTCCCCCGCTCAATTTAGCCACGGCTATCCACCACTTTACCCAAAAGTTTCGCTCTTGTACAGTAAATCATGACCCTCAGCGCCCGGAAGGACGACGACGGCCGCCGCCTTGACCGGATTCTTCGTAAAGCTCTTCCGGACATACCCCTGTCCGCCCTCCACAGACTGTTACGCCGGGGGCTGGTGCTGGTAAACGGCCGCCCCGGCCGGGGAAGGGACCGGGTCCCCGCCGGGGCCTGTATCACCATTCCGGAACCTGCAAAGCCGGGGACAGAAAACTTCCGAAATTCCCCGC
>JAISOA010000054.1 GCA_031275945.1 Spirochaetaceae bacterium | reverse complement strand
CCTTGCCCTGGGCATAGACGCCCTGGCTCACCGGGGATGCCTGGAATCCGGGGGATGTACCGTGGCGGTGCTGGGCTCGTCGGTGGACGAGGTATACCCGGCTTCAAACCGGGGCCTTGCCCGGCGGATCCTTGGGGCGGGAGGCTCCTTGGTAAGCGAATATCCCTGTGGAACCGGCCCGCGGAAATGGCATTTTCCCCAGCGGAACCGGATTATCTCGGGGATTGCCCGGGGGACGGTTATTGTAGAGGCCCCCGCTTCTTCGGGAGCCTTACATACGGCCCGCTTTGCCCTGGAACAAGGACGGGATCTGTTTGTGGCCTCCGCGGGACTTGTTTCTTCCCTGGGTGAAGGAACCAGAAAACTTGCCTGTGAGGGATGCCGGGTTATTTCCCGGGCCGCCGAGGTATTGGCGGAATGGGGCCTTGATGGGGCCGCCATTGAACGGGACGGCGGCAGCAGGGTGCATCCCGGCGACGCCGGGATGCACCCCTGCGGAGAATTAAAAAATGTATCCTATGGCAGTACCCTGGCGGAATCCCTGCGGCGGGAACTTGAGGTATAAAAGGAATGTATGAACACAAAGAAAAGTGAAGGGCTTAAAACCAGAACCGGAAAAAAGAAAACGGCAAAACCGGACAAGAAAATTCTAGTGATTGTTGAATCTCCGGCCAAGGCAAAAACCATCGAAAAATACCTGGGTCCCCAGTACAGCGTTAAAGCGTCCATGGGACATTTAATCGATCTTCCCAAATCCCGGCTTGCCATCGATGTGGATCATGAATTTGAGCCTGAGTATATTACCGTCCGGGGAAGAGCCCGGCTGCTTAAGGAACTTCAGGGGGACGCAAAGAAGGCCGGGGAAGTTCTTCTGGCAAGCGATAACGACCGGGAAGGGGAGGCCATCGCCTGGCATCTGCGCAGGGCCATTACCGCCAAGGCAGAACAGGTTCCCATTAAGCGGATTAGTTTTAACGAGATTACCCCCCAGGCGATTAAGGATGCGGTGGGGAATCCCTCGGGGATAGACGAATCAAAGGTAAACGCCCAAAAAGCCCGGCGGGTACTGGACAGGCTGGTGGGGTATAACCTTTCCCCCCTGCTCTGGAAGAAGGTAAAGAACGGCCTTTCCGCCGGCAGGGTACAGTCCGTGGCCCTGCGGCTTATCTGCGACCGGGAAAAGGAAGTGGAATCCTTTACCCCCGAAGAATACTGGACCGTAGAAGCGGATTTTAAAACAGGAAAGGGAGAGGGACGAGAGTTCACCGCCCAGATGGTTCTTTGGCAGGGTAAAAAACCGGAACTGCGGAACGAAGCAGAAGTTCAGCGGCTTATCGGAATTCTTAAAAATTCCCCCTGCATTGTGGCGGATATACGGGAGACGGAAAAAACCGTTAAACCCAAGCCCCCCTTTACCACCTCCCAGCTCCAGCAGACCGCGGCCAACAGACTGAACTTTACCAGCAAAAAAACCATGCAGATAGCCCAGCAGCTTTACGAAGGGGTGGATATAGGCCAGGGCAGGGTGGGGCTTATTACCTATATGCGTACCGACTCGGTCCGTATTTCCAATCTGGCCCTGGCGGAAGTTAGAGACTGGATAGCCCAAAACTATCCCGGAGATCTGCCCGAAGCCCCGGTGGAATACTCGGTACGAAAGAATGCCCAGGATGCCCATGAGGCTATTAGGCCCACCTATGTGCAGTATACCCCGGATTCGTTAAAGGAAACCCTTAACCGGGATCAGCTGCGGCTGTATACGCTGATCTGGGAACGTTTTATTGCCTGCCAGATGAAGAATGCCAGGACCAAAACGGTAAGTATAGATATTGCCGCAGCGATTCCCGAATCGGAGGGCGGGGGAGAGGGAATTTTCCGGATCGCCGGAACCAAGATAATCGAGCAGGGCTTTTATCAGGTGATGAAGCTGTTAACCGCAAAAGAAGAAAAGGGCAGCCCCGTTCCTCCGGTTAAAACGGGGGACAAACTTACGGTGGAAAAATTGTACCCTGAACAGCACTTTACCCAGGGTCCCCCCCGGTATACGGATGCTTCAATCGTAAAGACCCTGGAAGAAAAAGGCATAGGCCGCCCTTCTACCTATGCCCCCATCATATCGGTACTACTGGACCGTTATTACGTAACCAGATCCAACAAACAACTGGTGCCCACCCTGCTGGGAAAAATGATCAGCGATATGCTCTGTGAGTATTTTCCCCATGTGGTGGATGTTACCTTTACCGCTTCCATGGAGACCAAACTTGATGCGGTAGAAGAAAACCGTATACGCTGGCCCGATATGATAAAGGAATTCTACAATCCCTTTAAAGATCTGGTGGACCAGGTGGGAAAAACCCTGGAATCCTACAAAGGAACCCTGGACGAAAAGACAGATTTTGTCTGCGAAAAATGCGGCAAGCCCATGGTTAAAAAACTGGGCCGGTTCGGATTCTTTTTAGCCTGCTCGGGTTTTCCGGATTGTAAAAATACCCGGTCCATACCCCTGGCGGCTTGTCCCAAATGCGGCGGGGACATTGTGGCCCGTAAGACCAAGGGCCGGGGTAAGGAATTCTACGGCTGCGCCAATTATCCGGACTGCGACTTTATCAGCCACTTTAAGCCCCTGCCCAAGCAAAACTGTCCCAAATGCGGCTGGTTTCTGGTGGAAAAATACGACAAAAAAAACGGAACCCATAAGGGCTGCATTAATCCCCTCTGCGATTATCTGCACAGTGAGGACGAAGAAGGGGGCCGGGAAGCATGAACGCCGCGGTGAACACCCCGGATCCGGTGTACGACGCGATGGAAGAGTACCTGCGCTACCTTAGGGCGGTCCGGGGAATGTCGGAGCGTACCCTTGCGGCCTACGGAAAGGATCTGGATCACTTTGCCGCATACTGCGGCAACCATAATATACGGGCAGAAACCGCCGTACCCGGGGAAGTGCAGGGCTTTATAGCGGACCTTTCTGCGGAGGGAATTGCTTCGGTAAGCGTTAACCGGGCCCTGTCTTCCATCCGGGGTTTTTACCGCTGGCTTATCCGTACGGGAAAGCGCCGGGACGATCCTGCCGCGGGGATCCGGAACCTGCGGGCCCCAAAAACTCTGCCGGTTTTTCTGTGGGAGGGGGAAATGGCCTCCTTTGCGGAACTTCCCGGCCGGGAAGGCATTTTATGGCCGGTCCGGGACAGGGCGCTGATCCTTGCCATGTATTCCGCGGGACTGCGGATCTCGGAACTGGTGTCTCTGTCGATGGAAAAACTGGATCCCGGCTGCGACGGTGCCAGGGTAACGGGAAAGGGAAACAAGGAGCGGTGCGTGTTTTTTTCTGAAGAAGCTGCCCGGGCGCTGGAAGAGTACCTTCCCTTGCGGGCCGCCCGGATTAAGGCGGAAAAGCCCACCGGCAGGGTCTTTATTAACCGCCGGGGAGACGGCATCTCGATTCCCGGGGTCCGGTGGATCATAGGCCGTTACGGAGAGCGCTTAGGGTTGGGGAAGCATATTCATCCCCATGCGCTACGCCATAGTTTTGCCACCCATCTGGTAAACTCAGGCTGTGACGTCCGGCTGGTGCAGGAACTTCTTGGTCATGCCAGTATTTCTACCACCGCCCGGTATGCCCATGTGGATATGGAACGGCTTAGACAGGTGTATGCGAAGGCCCATCCCCATGCGCAACGGTTGAAAGGAGAAAAAAGTGGAAGATAAAGCAAGATTCAGATCCACCACCGTATTGGCGGTTAGAAGAAACGGAGAGGTAGCCATGGCCGGGGACGGACAGGTAACCCTGGGAGAAACGGTGGTAAAGAACAATGCCCGCAAGGTTAGACGGCTTTGGGACAACAAGGTCCTCTGCGGTTTTGCGGGGGCCACCGCTGATGCGTTTACCCTCTTTGACCGGTTTGAAAGCAAACTTAAGGAGTATTCGGGGGATTTAGCCCGGTCCGCGGTGGAATTGGCCAAGGACTGGCGTACCGACAGGGCTTTGCGGCGCCTTGAAGCAATGCTGCTGGTGGCGGATACTAAAAAAACCCTGCTTATTTCCGGTACCGGGGACGTGATAGAACCTGCGGAGGATATCCTGGCCATAGGGTCCGGGGGCAACTATGCCTATGCGGCGGCCCTGGCATACCTGGACGGAAGCAGCCTTTCGGCCGCGGAAATTGCAAAGCGCAGTCTTGAAATTGCAGGAAATATCTGCATCTATACCAATAGCCAGATTACACTGGAGGAACTAAAAGAATAATGAAAGAAAAGAATCTTGATCGCCTGACCCCCAGGGAAATCGTGGCGGAGTTGGATAAATACATTGTGGGTCAGAAAAAGGCAAAACGGGCGGTAGCGGTGGCCCTGCGCAACCGGATCCGGCGGATAAAGCTGGATCCGGAAATCCGGGAAGATATTGCCCCTAAGAATATCCTGATGATAGGGCCCACCGGAGTGGGAAAGACCGAAATTGCCCGCCGTCTGGCGCGGCTTGCCAATTCCCCCTTTATAAAAGTAGAGGCCACAAAATATACCGAAGTGGGATATGTAGGCCGGGATGTGGAATCCATGATCCGGGATCTTATGGCTGCGGGAGTTCAGATGGTTAAGCAGGAGATGCAGCAGTCGGTAAATGCAGATGCGGAAAAACGGGCCGAAGAGGCCCTGTTGGATCTTTTGGTCCCCCGGCCGAGTAAAAAGAGCAAGGAAAAAAAGAAAGAGGGAAACCCGGTAATCCGGCCTGTGGGTTCCTTTGCGTTTAATAACGACAATGGTCCGGGAATAATGGGTACCGCCATACAGGTGGGAATTCCCCTGATACGCCAGTCCGGAGAAGGGGATATTGAAAAGGAGGATCCAAACATATCCGGTGAGGCGTTTGAAGACAGGCCGGGGGACGAAAAAGAAGCCCCCAAGGAAGTTCCCGATCATACCAGGGAAAAATTCCGGACCTGGTTGCGGGAGGGAAAGCTGGAAGAGGGGACCGTAGAAATTACCGTTAACCAGAATCCCCAGTTTCCTTCCATTGAAATGATGGGCGGCGGCTTTGAGGATCTGGAATCGAGCCTTTCTGGAATTGCCGGTTTTTTTGGAGGTAATAAAAAGAAAAAGCTTGTAAGCGTCAAGCGGGCCCGGGAGATCCTTATCGCCGAAGAGTCGGAAAAACTTATAGACAGGGAACGGGTAAGCGACGAGGCCCGGAAACGAGTGGAAGAGACGGGGATAGTTTTTATTGACGAGATAGACAAAATCGCCGTCCGGGGAGACCGGGGCGGCGGCCCCGATGTGTCCCGGGAAGGGGTGCAGCGGGATATACTTCCCATTGTGGAGGGGGCCACGGTTAATACCAAATGGGGATCCGTGGATACAAGCCACATTCTTTTTATTGCCGCAGGGGCTTTTACGGTAAGCAAGCCCTCGGACCTGATTCCAGAGCTCCAGGGCCGTTTTCCCCTGCGGGTGGAACTGGAGTCTCTGGGTAAAGAAGAATTTCTGCGGATCCTCCGGGAACCAAAAAATGCCCTAACCAGGCAATACCGGGACTTGCTTTCCACGGAAAAGGTAAATATTGAATTTACCGAAGAGGCCATTCAACGGCTGGCCACACTGGCCGCGGAAGTTAATACCAGGCTGGAGAATATCGGGGCCCGGCGGCTTCACACGATTATGGAAACCCTCTTAGAAGAACTATCCTTTGAGGCGCCGGACATTGCCCCCGCCAAGGTTGTTATTACCGAAGACTATGTAAACGAAAAACTTTCGGATCTGGCCATGGACCAGGATCTGGGCCGGTATATTTTATAAAGGGCGGGATGAAAAAGGCCGATGATAAAAAGAGAGGTGGTATACGGATGAGTAATTTTTCACGAACCCTGGATTTACTTAACCGCGCCATGGACACGGGGATACTGCGGCATTCGGTTTATGCCGACAACCTGAGCAATGCGGGGGTGCCCAACTGGAAGCGGACAGAGGTTAATTTTGAGTCAGAATTAAAAAAGGCCATTCTTTCGGAAAACTACAAACCGGATTTTCAAATGGCCCGGACTAATTCCCGGCATGTCAGCAACTGGACCCAGCTGGATTACCGGGATGTACAGCCCCGGCGGGTACTGGATTACCTAAGTTCCTACAACAACAATGGGAATAATGTGGATCCGGAAAAGGAAGCCAACAGGATCCTAACGAACCAGATGCAGTATACCCTGTATGCCCATGCGGCGGCCTTTGAATACGGCCAGGTAAGCCTGGTATTGAGGGCATAGATATGGGACTTTTTACTTCGATTAGTATTGCTTCTACCGGCATGGGCGCCCAGCGGGCCCGGGCGGATGTTATTGCCGATAACATGGCAAATATCAATACCACTAAGACCAACGAGGGAGGGCCCTTTAGAAGAACCCGGACTATCCTGCGGCCCCGGGTGCAACAGCCCTATTGGCGCTCACCGTTTTTACCCCAGATGCTGGATAACGGGCCGGGAAAGGGGGTTCGGGTAGTGGGACTTGAAAAAGACTATGCGACGGAACTGCGCAAGGTGTACGATCCCACCCACCCGGAGGCAATTTTGGAC
>JAISOA010000043.1 GCA_031275945.1 Spirochaetaceae bacterium | reverse complement strand
CTTGGCTCTTGGCTCTTGGCTCTTGGCTCTTGGCTCTTGGCTCTTGGCTCTTGGCTCTTGGCTCTTGGCTCTTGGCTCTTGGCTCTTGGCTCTTGGCTCTTGGCTCTTGGCTCTTGCATGTAGCAATCTCTCACATAATGCCGAAAATGTAAAGGGGGCCTCTAAAAACTTCGGTTGTTTAGAAGCAATTTTAGCTGCCGTTTTCCCCTTGGAGAAAATTGCTTTGTGTAGTTCGTTGTACAATAGCCCCCGCGGAGTCAGATCGCAAACGTAATTTGCGACGGGGTATTAAACCAGAGTTTTGAATTTAAAGAATAGAGTTGTTCGGAAATTTCAGTTTCTGAACAACAACCGCTTAAGAACCCCAAAATGCGGAGCATTTTGCCTAGACTTGGCGGTTAAAGCCCGTTGGACTTTAACCGGCGCTAACCGCAGCTTAGCAGATAACCAACCGGGTTATCGAACAAGTCCAATGAGCAATTTTTTCCGGCGCTTTTGCCGAATAGTTATGGATTTCCGGCGCCGGACCGGCGGAACCATCAGCGGCAACAAGACGGAATGGAGATGCTCATGACCTATTCAGACAGTAGCGGCGCAGTTCCCAAAAATACTAGAGTTGTTTAAAAACTTCAGTTTTTAAACAACAACCGCTTAAAAATAGCAAAATGCGGAGCATTTTGCAAGACTTGTTCAATAACCAACCGGGTTATTGAACAAGTCCACTAGTTACGGAAGCTGTGGATCGGCGGGGGAATATGGCCGCCCCGGGCGATAAAGACTTCGCTTTTTGCGGGGTTCACCGGCATAATGGGTGCTCCCCCCAAAAGGCCGCCGAACTCCGCCCACTCGCCGGCCTTTTTCCCCGGCACGGGGATGATCCGGACCGCCGTGGTTTTGCCGTTTATCATCCCTATGGCCATTTCATCGGCGATGATCGCCGATATTGTGGCCGCGGAGGTGTCGCCGGGAAGGGCTATCATATCAAGCCCCACCGAACATACGCTGGTCATGGCCTCCAGCTTGTCAAGGCTAATGGTTCCTCCGCGGACCGCCGCTGCCATTCCCTCGTCCTCGGAAACGGGGATAAAAGCGCCGGAAAAGCCGCCGACCCTGGCGCCGGCCATAACTCCCCCCTTTTTTATCAGGTCCGTAAGCAGGGCCAGGGCGGCGGTAGTACCGTGGGTACCGGCGGCTTCAAGGCCCATTTCTTCCAGGATCCGGGCCACCGAATCGCCCACCTCCGGGGTCGGCGCCAGGGACAGGTCCAGGATGCCAAAGGGAACCCCCAGGCGCTTTGCCGCCTCCATGCCCACCAGTTGACCCATCCGGGTAATTTTGAAGGCGGTTTTTTTGATAATCTCGGCAATTTCGTCAAAGCTGGCGTCCTGCTGATTTTCCAGCGCCGCTTTAACGACCCCGGGACCGGAGACCCCCACATTAAGGCAGCTTTCCCCCTCTCCGGGACCGTGGAAGGCCCCCGCCATAAAGGGGTTGTCTTCCGGAGCGTTACAGAACACCACAAGCTTTGCGCAGCCTATGCCGCAGGCTGCGGCGGTTTTTTCCGCCGTGGCCTTGATCACTTCCCCCATGCGGCGCACCACATTCATGTTTATGCCGCTTTTGGTGCCCCCGGCATTTACCGACGCACAGACCCGCTGGGTTACGGAAAGGGCCTCGGGTATTGAGTCAATAAGCTTTCTGTCTCCGTTGGAACAATCCTTTTGTACCAGGGCGGAAAACCCCCCCACAAAGTCTATGTCCAGTTCTTTGGCAATGTCATCCAGGAGCCGGGCATAGGGGGTGTAGTCGGTGTCTTCCGAAGCCGCAGCCACCAAGGCCAAGGGGGTCACCGAAACCCGCTTATTAATGATGGGGATGCCAAATTCCACTTCAATATCCCGGCCCGTCTGGACCAGGGGCCCTGCCAGGCGAAGAAGCTTGTCCCGGATCCTGCGGCGGGTTTCGGTTCCCGCTGCCGCGGCGCAATCCAACAGAGAAACCCCCAAGGTAATAGCCCTAATGTCAAGTTTGTACCTAAGAAACATGTCTACCGTTTCTTTTATTTCAACCGGCGTAAAAAGCATGGAACCCCTTTATATGCGATGCATGGCGCTAAAGACTTTCTCGTGCATCAGGCTGATGGAAACCTCCATGGAATTGCCTATCTCGGCCAGTTCCCCTTTAACCGCATCAAGAGCCTTGCTGCTTTTGGAAAGATCTACCATCATCATCATAACAAAATTTCCCGACAATACGGTTTGGCTTATATCTTCAATATTGATATTCCGGTCCGCCAAAAATGCGCTGACCTTCGCTATGATCCCAACCTTGTCGGTTCCCACCACGGTAATAATTGCGTTCATGTTACCCCTGTTCAATTTTATGTTCCGTAAGGAATAGATCCAGTACCGTCAGGAACAGGATCACCACCATGGGTCCCAGGATAATTCCGTTAAACCCAAAAACGCTTATGCCCCCCAGAATAGCGAAAAAGATAATTAATGGATGAAGCTGTATCCGGTCCCGCAAAAAAATGGGCCGCAGAAGATTATCCAGCATAGAAATCGCCAGCCCCGAAACGGCCAAGAATAAAACACCCTCCCAAAGATCTCCGTTTAGTATTTTAATAAGCCCCAGGGGAACCCAAATAACGCCCGTCCCAAAAATCGGAATAAAGGCGCAAAACAGGGTAAGGGCCGCAAAAACCAGGGAACCGGTAACCCGGAAGATAGAAAAAATGATAAACGCCAGCGTCGCCTGGACCAGGGCCACCATGATATACCCCAGCACCAGGTTCCTGATAATGTCCTTAAACTTTATTACCAGGGTTTTAATGTATTCCCGGCGGATTGGAATAACATGAAGGACCAGTTTGGACAGGTAGGCCCCGTCCATAAAAAAGAAAAAGAGGCTAAACACCATAAAGACAAGCCCCGCGACAAAGGATCCCACATTCCGGGCTATGCTGCTCGAAAACTGCAGCAGATTCTGGAGCTGGGAGCTTATGTATATGGTAATCCGCTGCCGCAGCTCTTCCACGCCGATCACAATTTGATCCGAGGTAAGATCCGCGATAAACCGGGAGATACTGTTCAGGGAGGAATCGCCCGGCAGGGAATGGACGGAAAGGTAATCCCGAATCTGCCGCATTAGCTCCGTAACCTGATGAAAGATCTGAAACCCCACAAAGGAAAGGGGCAGAAGGATCAGGATCGTTACCCCCAGAGAAAAAACCGCCGCCCAGATGTTACACCATATTTTTCCCTTTGGCCTGGTACGATCCAAAGACGACGTTAGTTTAAGGTGCAGGGGATTTATAAGTATATAAAACAGGATAGACCAGAGCAGGGCCGTAAAGAACGGGGCAAAGAGCCGGCACACAAGCAAAAAGAGAAGTACCAATATGGCCCCAAAGACAATATCCTGTATGTTTCGGGAATTGGGCGGCTGGTTCATAGACTTGCAAGGATCTTCTGAGCTTCCGCCTTTCCGCTGTACGAGGGACTCTTTTCCAAAAGCGCAGCCAAATAACGCCGGGCAGATTCCGCATCGCCCATCCCCGCACAGGTTTTTCCGAGTTCAAACAAGGCATCGTCGTTGTTTGGCGCAAGCCGTACTACTTCCAGATATGCGTCCCTGGCCCGGGGAAGATTCTGGGCCCCCACATAGGCCCGGGCTAAATTCATCCGGGCGGTAATGTTTCCCGGTTGTACCGCCAGGGCCGCTTCGTACCGTTCTATGGCCTCTCGCCAATTTTCAATCCGGGCGTATACATTGCCCAGGTTGTTGTTTACTTCAAAGGATCCCGGCTCTACCCGGTAGGCTTCCATTAGATAACTGAGGGCCTCGGTGGGGGAACCCTTGTTCAGGTACAGGAGCCCCAGGTTAATCCGGGGCCGTACATACCGGGGGTTTTTATCCGCCGAGGCTTTGTACGCGGTAACGGCCCCTTCAATATCCCCCGCCTTCTCACGGGCCAGGCCCAGAGTATAGGTATACCGCTCGTTATTGCCCCCCGCGGCGGCTTTTTCCGCATAGGCCACCGCTTCTTTGTAGTTTTGCAGGGCAATCTTTACCAGGGCCATATTGTCGTTGGTTTGGGCATCGTTAGGATCCAGCGCCAGGGCTTGAATAAAAGACGCCTCCGCCGCCTGGTTCCTGCCCAGCTGGCTTTGGGCGTAACCCATGTCCCGCAGAGAACTTATATCCCGGGGATTGTACTGCAGGGCTTTGGTATAATTTTCCATCGCCCGGGTATAATCTTCCCGGGCCAGGTAGATCCGGCCAATCTCCCGCCATGCTACGGCATAGTCGGGCTTTATGGCCACCGCCTTTTGGTACGCGTTCAACGCATCGCCGGTCCGGCGAAGGGCCCCGTAGGTTCCCCCCAGATTGTACCATCCGGGTTCAAACTGGGGATTCAGTTTTACCGTCGCTTCAAAGGAACTGCGAGCTTCGGCAAACTGGCTTGTCCTAAACTGGCCCCGCCCCAGTTCGTAGGAGTACAGGTAATTATTCGGATCCAGCCGGGAAGCTTCCTTAAAGGCCGCCACGGCGTTGGGCCAATTTCCCCGGTCCCGGTTTACCCTACCCAGGGTATATTGGGCCAGGGCCAGGGAAGGATCCTTTCTAATGGACTCCTGGGCGCTCTGGACAGCGTTTTGGGCCGCCTCGTTTCCCGGGGCCGTATTGCCGTTCCGGGAAAATCCCTCGTACCATGCGTCGGATATGTCGGCCAATTTTTGAGCCTCGAACCGGGTTTCTCCCTTGGGCATCTTCGACAGGGCATCCCTGAATAATTCACCGGCGCCGCGAAAGTCGTTGCGGCCTATGGCGGCCCGGCCCCGGGAAATAATTTCGTTAACTTCCCGCATCCGTTCCTGGACCGCCGCGGAGGCCCGGGACAGTTCTTCCGCCTCGGCCTTTTTCCGGGCCGCTTCGGCCTCCGCCAAAGCCCGGGCTTCCGCCGCCGAAGCAGCGTCCTCCGCCTGACGGCCTTCCTGATTCCCTCCGGAAGAACCGGCGGAGGAAGCCGCGGAACCCCGCGAAGCTCCACCCTGGGCGGCGAGGATCCGTTCTACATCGGCCAGGGACAGGGTCCCCCGGTTTGCCCGGAATTCCTCCAGCAGCCGGGCTATGTCCTGGGCCGTGAGGGCGCTACCGTCCGCCCGGTGCAGTTCCGCAAGACGTTTTCCCTCTATGGCATCGTCCCGCAGGGCCCGGGCTTCCTCGTCGTCGGGGTTGTCAATTAAAAGCCGGTCCAGCAGATCCATGGCCCGCTGGTATTCCCCTTGATCTATGTATTCCCGGGCCAGGCGAAGGGTATTGCCGCGCCGGGCCGGATCTCCGTTTCCACCCTGCTGAAAAAAGAGAAAACCCAGGGTAAAAAGCAATATCACCCCCAGAATCCCTCCCCCCAGTATCAATAATTTCTTTTTATCCATTTGTATTACTCCTCACTTTAATTCGGGTTTACTGCATTCGTGCCGAAGGGGTTTAATATCAAAAGCCTGCTTGCGCAGGGGAGTTTCAAGGCGGAAAGCTCATTCAAGTTCAAACTCCCCTTCGTAGCCGGAAATATCTTCCGCACTGGCGGAAACTCCTTCGGCCTCATCCGCCTGGGCCTGCAGGGATGCGGAAACCTCGTCCATAAGCCGCTGCCGCCGTTCCGCTTCCGCCCGGGCCGCCTCTTCCGCCATAAGCCGGCGGATCTCTTCCGCCGCAAATTCTTCCTGAATAAGGGCCACCAGTTGTTCTATCTGGGGCCGCTTGGGAGACCCCGGTTCCAGGGACAGGTACCGTTCATAATCGGGCAGGGCGTCCCGCAGGGCCCCGGTTTTTATCCGGGTATTGGCCCGGTTCAGGTATGCGGAGGCATAGGAAGGATCGGAACGGATTGCCTGGGTATAGAACTGTTCGGCAGAACTGGCGCTTCCTTTACGGTAATATACGTTCCCCAGGTTAAAGGCTATCCGGGCGCTTTCCGCCCCCCCCAGGGGGAGGATCCGCCGGTATATGGTGATAGCCTCGTCCAGCCGGTCCAATTGTTCATAGCACATGGCCAGGTACAGGGCGGCGTTTACGTTGCTTTGGTCCGTCACAAAGGCCTTTTCCAGATACGGCAGGGCTTCGGCGGGTTTGTTGCGGACAAAAAGTTCCTCTCCGGCTGTAAAATCCGGCCCCGGGCTCCCCGGAACCTTAGGGGTCTCCGTTTCCTGAGCCCCGGAAAAGCAGACCGGCCACAAGGAGGCCAGAACTAAAACCGTTAAAAATTTCATACCCCCTCCCATGGTTTGACAGAACCCGCAAGACCTATTATAACATACTAATAATAGCATAACGCATCGGAAAAATCATGAGTCTTGCGATAATACTTATCTTCTTCGCTGTTGGCATAGGCTTTCTTATCTTCTTTATCGTCAAATCCATTGCCATACCTAAGAGGGCAGATCAGATTGCGGACATGATAAAACGGGGAAAAAGCCAGGCCGCTATTAAAGCCGCCAAGCTTATACTTTCCCGGGATCCAAAAAATCCAAATGCCCATTACTTTTTAGGGAAGGCATACCTGGCGGAACACAAGGAGGATCTGGCCTTTGAGGAATTTAAAAATTTAAGCCTTTCCGGAGCCCTGGGGGAATTTATACCCGAGGAGGACTTCCGGGGGGAACTGGCCCAGCTTTTTATAAAAAATAAGCAGTTTGAAGAGGCTCTAAAGGAATATATACTGCTGATTAAGCTTAAGCCGGAACGGGCGGACTATTACTACTGGGCGGGAAAGCTTTTTACCGAGCGGAACCGTCCCGATATGGCCCAAAATTACCTGCGAAAGGCCGCGGAACTGGCCCCCCGGGACCCCAAGATTCACTATGAACTGGGGGTTATGCTCTACAAAAACAAGAATGCCGTGGAAGCCAAGGATGCCCTGGAACGGTCCCTTAAATTAAAGGCCGACAATGCCCAAGCCTACTATTACTTGGGCAAACTCCAAAAGGACGCTAAGGATTATACCGGCGCCATCGCCTCCCTGGAAAAAGCCGCCCGGGACCCCCTATTTAGGCTTCGGGCCATGCTGGAACGGGGCAGTTGCTATATGGTCCTTAACGCGGTAGACAAGGCCATTCCCGATCTGGAGCGAGCCGTTAAGGCCATCACCGAGGAGGGGGCCCAGGAAAGCCTATATGCCCGGTATTTTCTGGCAATGTGCTACGAAAAAACCCATAACATGGTACAGGCCATTGAACAGTGGGATAAAATCCACACCCAAAGGACGAATTTTAAGGATGTGGACGCGAAGCTTGTTCAATACCAGGATCTAAAGAACGACGACATAATAAAGGATTTTTTAAGCGCCGGGAACCAGGAATTTATGGAAATGTGCAGACAGATGGTAAGCGCCGCCTTGCTGCTTCAGGTTAAAACCACTAAAAATATCCCCGACGGGGTGGAATTTATTGCCACAGAAAACAACTCCGACAAATGGAGGAACGCCCGCAAACAGCCCCGGCTTATCAGGATTTACCGTTCCCCGGAGATGATAGACGACAGCAAGATCCGATCCATCCTGGACGACGCCAAGGCCCAGAATATAATCCGGGCCATGATCATGACCAGTACGGGTTTTACCGGCTCCGCCGTAAGTTATGCCGAATCACGATCCATAGAATTATTTAACAAAGATAAACTTCAGGGACTGCTTAAACAAAGTTTCACCCGGGCTGGGGGTAAATGAAGATCCTGTGCATCGCCGATCAAATTGATCCGCTGGTGTATACAAATACTATTAAAAGCCGGTTTCAAAATGTGGATCTCATTCTTTCCGCCGGTGACCTGCCCTTTGATTATCTTGACTTTGTGGCTTCGAGCCTTAACCGGCCCCTGCTTTTTGTATTTGGCAACCATCATCTGGATCAGTACGAATCCTACCGGATCAAAGATACCTCCCTGGACTTTGGGAAGGCCGGCGCTTTTTCCGCGGGCCTTATCCACATCGGTTCCTCGGTCTGTTCGGAGGGGGGGCTTCTTATCGCCGGCCTGGGGGGCTCCATGAGGTACAACCGGGGGCCCAATCAATACACCGAGAGACAGATGCTGCTTGAAATATGGAAGCTCTTTCCCCGGCTGCTCTTTAACCGTATCGTCCGGGGGCGCTGGCTGGATATACTGCTTACCCACGCCGCCCCCCGGGGGATACATGATAAGGCCGATCCCTGCCACCGGGGGTTTAAATGCTTTCTGTGGTTTATGAGGACCTTTAAACCCCGGTACTTTATTCACGGACACATCCATCTGTATGATCTGGCGGATATACGGACCACCCGGTACGAAAAAACCACGGTGATTAACGCGTACAGTCAGTATCTTATCACCATAGAAAATGATACCAAGGAAAAAGATACCAAAGCAAAAAACACCAGGAGGAAACCCCATGGACGGGATTAAACGCCAGGCCTCGGATGATTTTTCCAAGGCCCGGGCAAAAGAAATATTTTCGCAGATTAAGCATTTTCTTCATACCGGCAGGAACACGCTGCTTTCTTTGGAGGATGTAAAAAAAATTTTGCGTCCCAAAAACGAAACTTATGCGGGCATCCGGGCGGTGCCTATTAAGCTTATCGTGGGCAGCGAGGGCCGTTACCGGGATTTTAA
>JAISOA010000022.1 GCA_031275945.1 Spirochaetaceae bacterium | reverse complement strand
TCCGTTTCTTAGGGTTACCCATAAAATATGCTTGCAGGGGAAGCACTTCGTTAAGTTTATCGGTTCTGATAAAGTATTTAAGCATCCCCTCTAAAAAGGGATCCTGCCTGCCGTAACGGTCCAAAAGCCGGGCATAGGCGGCCCGGGCTTCTTCGTACCGGGACGGATCGGTTTCCGCCCAGGCCAGGTTATTTTCCGCCAGGGCTATAAGCCCCTCCCGGTCATTGACCGCATAGTCCAAAATATTGGTACGAATAATACGATCCGCTTTTTCATAGTTCTTTATATAATTGCTTTCTAGGGCCGCATAATCCAGGGCGCCTTTTTTATCCCGGGGATAGGCCTGCAACAACTCGTCGTATTTGCGTTCCGCATAGATATACTGGCGCTCATCCCGGAATCCTTCCGCATAACGGTAGAACCATTTCTTCATCCGGTATTTTTCCAAACCCTGCCGGAACAATTCGTTTGCCCGGATATATTCCCCGGCCTGAAGGGTCTCGTAGCCCTGGGTGTAAAGCTTTTCGGCCTGCCAGGGAGTTATAATAAAACGCCAAGACAGGTACGCCAGGGAAAGGACCACCAGGGCAATGGTACCAAAGAGCCGGAAAATCGGAAGAAAACTGTGAACAAAGATATACCCAAAGCTTGCCTGCTCCGCTTCCAGTTCCTCTCCGGTCTGCTTGATGTATCCCTTTGGTATGGGAATGTTCCGGCCCAGGAGTTTCCCCGCCAGGGCCGCCGTTTCTTTTGCCGGGGCGCCGCGGACCAAAAGCTTTACCAGCGCCGACATTAGATCCGGGGCCACCGCTTGCTCCGCGATCAGTTCTTCGCAGGCAATACGCAGGTTAAGCGGATAAACCGAAAGGGTGTCCTGCAGCCGGCCGTATTCTTCTTCACTAAGGCGAATTTCTTCTATATCATCCGAGTCTCCCGAAGCCGCCGTTCCTGCAGTCCGGGGAGCGGACCCGGGCCCGGTAAGGGCATCGTCAAATCCAGGCAGCGAAAAATCCCCAAAGTCTTCCTGGGCGGAAAAATCCGGCTCATCTCCCTTGGGGCTCTGCCAGTCCACCCCCGTGGGACTAAAATTGTCAAAGGAATCGGCGCCCTCCCCTTCGGAGGGACCGGTGTCCTCCGGCGTTGAAAGTCCCAGATTATCATCCGGAAATCCCGGCTCAGTTGAAAACGCATCCGCCGCCGCCGGTTCATCCCCCAGGTCTAGCGAATTCAGATCCGTATCGCCGAAACCGCCGTCTGTCCCGAAGGCTCCGGCGTCTGTTCCAAAAGCCCCGGCATCTCCGGGTAGTTCAGCCCCCGGACCCATACCGGGTTCCACGGTTTCCTCCTGACCAAAACCGGGGATGTCCACATCGCCGGCCTCAAGACTACCGGTCCCGAAGGCTCCGGCGTCTGTATCCGCCCCGGGAATTTCCAGGGTGCCAAAGCCGGCGTCACCGGTTTCGCTGGGTTTCGGTCCGGAGGGAGCATTTCTATCCTCGCTGCCCATATCTACAGCCTGGGATAAATCAATGTCAGGAAATTCGGGGAGGTCAAATCCGGAAAAATCCGCAGCGGCAGGGCCCGGCACATCCTCCGGGGGAGCGTTGCTTCCCATGCCGGGGGCGGCGGAAGCAGGCCGAGGGCTTGCAAGATCATCCGCGGGAAGGCCGCCGGTCTCAAGATCCTCCGCAAACCCGCTTAACAGATCTTCGGGAAGTTTTTCGCCGCCTGGGCCGGCCATATCGTTTAGATCCCCGGAAATTCCCGCCCCCCCTAAATTATCCAGGTCCCCCAGGCTGCCCGGATCTCCCTGGGGAAGCTCCGTGGACCCGGACAATATATCCCCCGTTCCAAGCAGATCGCTAAAACCAAAATCATCTTCCACGCCAAACCCGGAACCGGAAAAGTCCTGAGGCGGCAAATCCAGATTTATGCCGGAAGGGCCGGCCATACCCGTGTCCGGCGGGCCCTCAAGGCCATCGGGAAAAGGAGAGGGGGGGGCGGTGTCCGGCAGTTCAAAATCTTCCATGGACAACTGATTCTTGCTCATAATCAAAGCTTCGTTGGCCACGTCTTTAAAAGAGGATTTAAATTCTTCCAGCTGCTCAAGGGACGGCATAATTAAGATATTGGAGCATTAACCGATATTAGTAAAGAACACATGAAAACCTTATATAGCGGAATACTCCTTACGCTTATTATCGGCAGTATCGGAGCGGCGGATACAGATTCTTTCCAATTTATCGATCACCTGCTACAGGTACAGGAGCCGGGTAAACCCTATATCCTGGAAGACGCTGTTATTTTTACCGCCCCTTCCTCGTATAGACGGGTGGGCATTGCGTTTGCCCACGAAGGATTCAGCAAGGTCTACTGGTTTAGGAAGCTCATGGCTCCCAATGAAAACTCAGGCCCCTGGATTAAGGGAAAGCCCCCTGCGGACTTATACCGGGACTCGGGGATACTCTTTTATATTTACACGGTTCCCGAAGAATTAACGGGAGACCTGGAATACCGGCTTGTCATCGACGGCCTTTGGGTGCGGGATCCGCTGAACCCCCATTACCGGACGGATCCGAATTCGGGGATTGTCCGTTCGGTGGTTGCCCTTCCGCCCATCAAGCGGCCCGACTCTCCAAACCGCGGGCCCCCGGGAACCCTAACATTTACATTTTACGCCGAAACCGGAGAAACCGTTACCGTGGCCGGTTCCTTTAACCGGTGGGATCCGTTTATGTACGAACTTCGGGAGCTTAGCCCCGGACGGTATACCCTTTCCCTGCCCTTGCCGCCGGGCACATACCAGTATGCTTTCTTTTACCGGGGTGAGCGGCGGCTTGATCCAAACAATCCCCGGAGAATCTATACCCGGGAAGGGAAGGCGGCCAACGAAGCATCGGTAGAATAGGCGGAGGGCCGGTATGGGGATAAGCCGCCGGGCTTTTGAACGAAGAAGCCTCAGGGCAAGCTCGAACCGAAGGTTCGACGGGGTGGCTCCTTCGCAACGAACGAAGAAGCCCGGGGTATGGGTCCCGCCTTCCAATCAACAACCCCGCCGCAAACGGCTAAACTTGACCCACAAGTCAAGACCTGATTACAATAGAGTTGTTTAAAAATTTCAGTTTTTAAACAACAACCGCTTAAAAACAGCAAAATGCGGAGCATTGAAACCCGCAGGGTTTCTTGCAAGCCGTGTGAAATAACCAACCGGGTTATTGAACAAGTCTATTCAATTTCAATGTACGGCACTTTAAAACCGGAGTACGGAGAGTTGTTCTCTAACTATTCCTCCTTCCTTCGTGCGTCTTGGTGCGCTCGAACCAAAGGTTCGTCGTGGTTTTTTATCTTCATATCTGTGGGTCAAGTTTAGCCGCTTGCGGCGGGGTTGTTGTTCTCTAAAGGTATTTGATTCAGGGTCCATACCCTTGGTTCCGCCCCAAGGCTCCCCCGCGTTAGCGGGTTCTTGGGTATGGACCCTTCGCAACGAATCAATACGCGGCCAGTATTGCCATAAGCCGGTTCTGCTCTACGGTGCGTAAAAAATTTGCCAGCCGGGGTCCCTGGTCCTTGCCGATAAGGGCCCGGTAGGCCGCGCGGAACATTTCTTTGCCCTCCAGTCCCGCCTTTCCGGCACAGAGATAAATAGCTTCGGCGCAGGATTTGTCGTCCCCAAACCGGCCGATATCCGCCACCACCGTATCCCGCAGCAGCCGTACCCCGGCCCGATCTTTTTCGCCAAGCCCGCCCGGGCTATCCTTATCCGGTATCTCTCCGGGCCTTCGCAGCCGGAAGCGGAATTCTTCCGGGGCGCATTCTTCCACCCAATATTTGGCGCAACGGCAACGGGCCAGCAGCAGAGGAATGTGCTCCTCCCCGGGAAGCACCCCGGAACCGGCGCCCTTTCTTTTTATTCCATCAAGGGCCTTGTCGATATTCCCGTCGGCAATCTGGATCAGGTTGCAAAGATGGCGAAAGGGAACCTGATAGGGCTTAAAGGCAGGCATGGCGCTTGTTTCACCCTCCGGCATCTGGGAAAGTTCATATATCCGCTTTTCCTTTAGAAATGCTCCTTCGTCCTTTGCGCTTTCATCCCCCCAGGCGATGCGTTCCGTTTTATCGTAATCTTCATATATCTTAATCACATCAAGATCAAAGGAGATGGTAAATTCCGTATTGGGTCTGGTACCGGCAAAAAGATACCGGACTACTTCGGGCGTATAAACCCGCAGTACATCCGGCAGGTCAATAACCTTTCCCTTGGAACTGGACATTTTCCCCGGGGTTCCCTTGATGCCGATAAAGTCGTAGCGAAAGCTTACGGGGGCATCCCAACCGTATACCTCCTTACATACGTGCCGGGCCGTATCGAAGGATCCCCCCTGGCTGTGGTGGTCTTTTCCGGCGGGCTCAAAATCAACCTGTTCGTACTCCCAGCGCATGGGCCAGTCCACCCGCCAGCCAAGCTTAACTCCCTTAGCGTTCCGAAGATCCTCCTCGGCCCTGTGATTGCAGGCCTTACAGTGGTAGCGAAGCTTCCATTCCCCATCCCAGCCCTCTATGTCCGTTTCGTCCCTGTTACAGTTATCGCAGAAGACGCTAAGGGGCCACCATTCGCCTTGGATTTGATGTTCCCCGTCCCGGTATGTATTTAGGATATTTTTCAAAACTTCCCGGTGCTCCAGGGCACGGCGTATCCCCCCGGCGTATTTTGCGGAGCGGTAGTTCCTTGCCTGGTACAAAAATTCCGGGTATATTCCCACCAGGGGAAGCGCCGTTTCAACGTCCATTTCATGATGCCGGGCGTAACTTTCGTCTCTACCCCAGGGATCGGGAACCATGGTGATGGGAAACCGCAGGTATTTTTCTAGTTCTTCCCGGTTCGGCATGTTAAGCGGAACCTTACGGAATACATCATAATCGTCCCAGGAATAAATAAACCGTACCTTTTTACCCCTGTCCCTTAGGGCTCGGACCACCAGGTCCACCGAGATGATTTCCCGGAAATTCCCGATATGTACCGTCCCCGAAGGGGTAATTCCCGATGCACAGGTATAGTGGTCCTTGGCGGGATTATTTTGGCCCTTTTCCCGGATAATTTTTTCCGCCGTTTCGTCGGCCCAATGCAGAGCCCGGACCTTTGTGGTATCCATAGCTTGGCAGTATAGCGCAAAAGGGCGGATGGGCAAAGACCCCGCACAGCCCCCGTGTAACATCTAACCGAAGGTTCGGCGGGGTACTGTTCCTAAAAGAACCTTGACGAAGTTTTTCGATCCTGGTATAGTAAAGCTCGATCAATCTATTATCCGTCCATGACCGGCAAATAGACAAGGAGGATTATTCCATGAGCGCAAGGATTAGGCTCAAAAAATTTGGGACCAAAAAGCGGCCCTATTACCGTATCGTGGTAATGGATACCCGTGCCCCCCGGGACGGTAAAGCCATAGAAGAATTGGGTTATTACCATCCTATCGAGGCCGAAGACAAGCAAATTGTCTTTAAGGCCGATAAGGTTAAAGCCTGGATTCAGAATGGAGCTACGGTAACCGATACGGTACGAAATATTCTAAATAAGAAAAATTTCTCCTTAAAGTAGATGCCGCCGGTATACCTCGTAAGGAGAATGTAATGGACAAAGAATTAATTGAATACATTGCCAAGTCCCTGGTGGATGATCCGGAGCAGGTAACGGTAAACGTTGTCGAGGGGGAACAAGCAACTATCCTGGAACTCCGGGTAGCGGCTGGGGATATTGGCAAGGTTATCGGCAAGCATGGGCGCATTGCCAAGGCCATGCGCACCGTACTCCAGGCCGCTACCGCCAAAAGCGGCAAACATTCCGTCCTAGAAATACTTGACTAAAGCCTTTGTGGCAGCTCTGGTGGGCGCTCCCTTTGGAATAAAGGGGTGGGTAAAGATTCGCAGCCTGTCGGGTGAAACAGAACACCTTCTTTCCCTTAAACAAGTTGTTCTTCGGCTGGGGGACAAAAAAAGCGAATATACCGTCGAGGGGGCTTTAGGCTCCCCCTTGGCCCTTAAATTTGCCGGTATCGGCAGCCCCGAAGCGGCCAAGGCCCTGCGGGGGGCGGAACTGCTGGTACCCCGGGAACAAGCGGCCCCCTTACACCCCGCGGAGTTCTATATCGAGGACCTTCGGGGACTGGAGGTTTTTACCCCCCGTAAGGATGAGGCAGCCTCCGGCCAGGTGTCCCGGGAACCGAACCTTAACACCGGGGTCGAAAGCGCCGGCGCCCAAAATGAGTTTGCGGGAATTATTATCGACGTGGTGGAGGGAGGGGGGGGATTTTTAGCGGAGATTCTCCTTTCCTCGGGTGAAAAAAAACTCGTTCCGTTTCGGGACGAGTTTTTTGGTCCGATTGATCCGGCGACCGGGCGGGTTGAACTGCTGATTCGCTGGATTTTGGAATAAAAGCCGGTAACCCGTGAAATTTACCGTTCTAAGCCTGTTTCCCGGGATTATCGACGCGTATTTTGCCAATTCCATCATGGCTAAGGCCCTGAACCGGGGTATTGTAGAGTACCGGTCTATCAATATCCGGGACTTTGCTCTGGATAAGCATAAAAGCTGCGATGACGCTCCCTACGGCGGCGGGCCGGGGATGCTCATGCTGGCCGAACCCCTCAGCAGAGCCCTGGAAGCTGCCGGGGCCGTAAAAAAAATCATTCCTTCGATTGGGAAAGAACCGGCTGAGGGGGGAACCCCCTCAACGGGGAAGAACCCAAGGGAAGAGAAGGGCCGCCGCCCCCGGGTACTGTACCCCTCCCCTTCGGGGCGGCCCTTTACCCTGAAGCGGGCCCGGGAACTAAGGGAAGAGCAGGAACTAATCCTCCTCTGCGGCCGCTACGAAGGCATTGATCAACGGATCATCGATGTATATGTGGACGAGGAGCTTTCCGTGGGGGACTATGTACTTTCTTCAGGAGAAGTGGCGGCTTTAGTGATCATAGATACCGTATACCGCCTGCTGGACCGGGTACTACGGCCCGAATCCTTGGAAGAAGAGAGTTTTTCCGGAGGCCTCCTGGAATACCCCCAGTATACACGGCCCGAAATTTTTGATACAATGCAGGTTCCCGAAGTGTTGATTACGGGACACCACGAAAATATACGGCGTTGGCGCTTAAAAAAAAGGGTGGAAAAAACCCTTGCCCTGCGACCCGAATTAATAGACCAGGGACTACGGGAAGGGCTCTTTGACGCGGAGACCGTTAAATTAATAGAGGAAGGAAAGCATGAACGAGATAAAAGCCATTGAAGTTTCCCAGATGAAAGAACAGCCGGACGATTTTAAGGTTGGGGATACGGTTAAAGTTCACTTTAAAATTGTCGAAGGCAAGACCGAGCGCATCCAGATCTACGAGGGCCTGGTCATTGCCATAAAGAATTCCGGCATTGGTAAGACTTTTACGGTGCGAAAAAATTCCTACGGCGTGGGCGTTGAGCGGGTTTTTCCCTTCCATTCTCCCCGGATTGCCAGGGTGGAACTGGTACGCCCCGGCAAGGTTCGGCGGGCAAAGCTGTACTACATTCGGGATAAGATCGGTAAATCCGCCAAGATCAAGGAATTGATCGTTAAAAAGGGCGCAAAACCTAAGGCCCAGCCCGTGGCCGCGCCCACACAAAACACCATATAAGATTCAAAAACGGATTATACGCCGCGGCTTATGAAAATATCCGATGGGCCTTCTTTTAAAGAAGGATTTGCCGTCAATACTACTTCCTTTGACAATGCGTCCGCTGCCCTTCAAAATAATAAGCTTCCCGGGATAACCGGGAGGGGGGAATCCTCCAGAGGGAACACCCAGACCGATCCTGTGACAGCCCTTCTGGATGTTCTTAAACTTCCCCAGGACAAACTCTCCCGGATCGTGCTTTCCTTTGCCCGCTTCTTTTCCCTTCCCATGGGTCCCGCACTGCTTAGTTCCCTGCGGGAAGCGGCCCTGGGACCCCTTGGGCAATCCGCGGCCCTGGGAACCGCCGCCGCCGCCGCCAAGGGGGTACAGCTTACCGGCCAGGCTCTTTTGGAATATGCGGCGGCCATAGAGGGAACGATGCTCCTAGAGCAGTCAAGCCCGGAGGAGATCGCGGGGCAGAAAAGGACCATCACCGGGGAACAGCGGGCCGGGGAAAGGCAAAACCAGAAAAATCCCCCGGACCAGGATCTTGAAGGGGGAGACGGCGGCGGTTTTTACGGCGGCGGCAGCCGGGGTGGCGGCCACCACAGCGGCGGCTACAATGGAGGCCCCGGTTGTGGCAGGGGCGATAACGGCAGGAGCGATCCGGGCCCTGCGGATGCGGAAGGTATCCGGCGCCGGGTCATGGCGGTTCTTTCGGAAAAGCCGCTGTTCGACCTGCTTAACAGGCTTCCGGGAAAAAACAGCCGTCGCTGGATATTGCTTCCCTTTTCTTTTACCGACGGGAAGAATGAATTTGACATTTCCCTGCGTTTGCTTCTAAACCAGCATCCGAGTTTGTCAAAAAAATCCGCTTTTCCGGAGTGTTTATGTGCGGATATTAAAGTGTCGGCTCCATCCGGATCTTCTTCCGGGAAAAAACTCCGGCGCTGGGTTATTGTGCTGGAAAAGACAGAAGGACTCGAAGGATCGGCCCCAAAAATTCGGGCGGAACTAAGCTTTTTTAAGGCCCCATCAACCACCCAAAAACCCGCTTTACGGGAGAACCAAGGGGCCGGGATGTGGCCCCTTGGCGGGGAATCAAAAGGAGAAGAGGATATAACAAGCGTTGTTTTTTCTTCCACGGAGAAAAAACGGCTTAAAAAAGAACTGGCCAGGGCCCTGGATCTGCCCTATGCCATGGTAGTCATTAGGGATGCGGCGCCCCCCTTTGCAGATTTAATGGATAACATCTTGCAGACGGTAGACGAAGAAGTGTAACATGGGGAAAAAGCGAAAAAGGGCTGCCGCTGTGGCGTATACTCCGCCTCAACCGGCGCCGCTTATTGTAGCGACCGGCAAAGACCGGGATGCGGAGCGTATTTTAGCGGCCGCCAGGGAAGCCGGTATTGCCATTGTAGAGGAACCAGGCTTAGCGGCGATGCTTGAAGCGGCCAGACCGGGAGACTATGTTCCCCCATGGTGTTGGGAGGCGATGGCAAGGATACTTGCTTTTGTCTGTTCAAAAGAAGTATCTTAACTAAGGAAGGGATATGAAAAAAATCGAAGTAAAAACCCTTCATCCGGGAATGGTTTTTTCCGCTCCGGTTTATATTGAAGGTAATAATCTCCTGGTTCCTGCCGGTATAGCAATCCGCAAGAAAGATATCGATCATCTGTTAAATTGGGGTTATTCCACCGTATCCACCGAAGGGGACCCGGTAAAAGAAAACCAGGATCCCCAGAACGCCGGGGAATTCCGGAAAACACCCGTCCTTGGGGCCGGTATTGACGATCTTGATCCTTCCGGGAGCATGAAAAAAAAGGGAAACGTTCTATCGTTGGTGGAAGTACAGGAAAACAAGGGTGCATACCGCAGTTACGTCAACCTTATCCAGCGGCTGGATGCGGTCTTTTCTTCCATAGAATCAGGAGTCTCGGTGGAGCCCCGGACGGTGGACAACCTTACCGGCAGGCTGCTGCAGGCTATCAGGGAAGAACGGGATTCTATGATCGGCTTTATCCTGGGGGGGGAAGTTGCCAGTCATGTTCTGGCAAAAAGTTCCGTAAATACCGCCATTTTATCCGCCCTCATTGCCATTGAATTAAAATTCTCCCACCCCAAGGTTATGCAGGTGGTTACCGGGGCCCTGCTCCACGATGTAGGAATGCTCCGGCTACCCAAGGAAATAACCGGCAAATCCGGGGGCCTCTCGGAGGCCGAAGTACAGCGTATGCAGGCCCATTCACTTTATACCTATAAGATTATCACCAAAGAACTGTTGTACCCCGAAGATGTGGGACTAATAGCCCTGCAGCACCACGAGCGCTGGGACGGTCAGGGGTATCCACGGCGTATCTCCGGAACCGACATTGACATGGGGGCCCGGATTGTATCGGTGGCCGATGCATTTGAAGCCATGGTCAGCGAAAAGCCCTACCGGAATTCCATGATGGGGTACCAGGCCATGAAGAACCTTCTTTCCGACAATTCCCGGCGTTTTGATCCGGATGTGCTTAAAGCTTTTATTAAAACCATGGGTATTTATCCCATAGGTTCTATTATCCTGCTTAACAATGGATCCATAGCCAGGGTAACGGAAGTCCATGGGGACGCTCCCCTGCGGCCCAAGATCCGTATTTTAATCGACGAATTCGGTAAAATGTTCAAGCAAGACGAGGGGGAGCTTATCGATTTGTTAACCGAAAAAAGCCTTTTTATAGCCCGGGCCTTGGACCCCCGGGAAATAGCAAAGCGGCGTGATTAATGCCATGATCCGCCATCATTCTACCCGCGCCCTGGGCTTGGAAGGGGAATTATCCGCCGCAGCGGCCCTGCAAAATAAGGGGATGCGGATAATTGCCCGGAACATACGCTCCGCATGGGGGGAAATAGACCTGGCGGCCCTGGACGGAGATGTTCTTGCCTTTGTGGAGGTTAAAAACTGGACCGCCTATGGGATGGAAAATCTGGCCTATGGAATCACAGAAAAAAAGAAACGCCGCATTATAGAAACAGCTAAGTATTTTCTTTCTATACATCGAGAATATAACTATAGATCGGTCCGGTTTGACGTTGTTTTTCTCAATAATGGAGAATCAATCCATCTGGATTCGGCGTTTATGGAGTCCCCATGATAACAGCGGCGGGGGGCGTTTTTTCCGGAATGGAACAACACACGCCCCCGGATAGTTCCAGGATAGAAATTCTCCGGCAAAAAATCAGCGACGGGGAATATATATCCGAGGCTATACAACGCATTGCCCAGATATTAAGTAACGAGATAAGCAATATCCCCAAAGGAACGCCAGGTGAACGAAAAAGACAGCAATAACCGGGGCCGCCGCCGGCCCTTTAAAAAAGACGGCCGGAGTAAAGAAGATTCCCGAAACACCAACTCTTTCTGGTCCGAAAGGCGGGGAGCGGATTCGCCCGCAAGCCGCGAAGGAGGGCCCAGGGGAAATCCCTGGAAACCCGGCGACCGGAACCAGGATAAAAGACAGGGCGGCAAATCCCGGGGAGACCCCAGATTTTATAAGCGGGTCGCCCTGTATGACAGGCCCCGCTGGACCGCTCCTAAGCTGAACACCGATCCGCTGCCCACCCCCGGCTGCGATATTTGCGGCCAGCCCATTACGGATATGCATACGGCCTTAACGGATAAAAAAACAGGGAACCCGGTTCATTTTGACTGCGTTATGGCGGAACTGATGGCACAGGAAACCCCGGAAAAAGGGGATGTACTAAGTTATATCGGGGGCGGACGTTTCGGTATAGTCCATTTTAACAGTTCCGGGGAAAAAAAAGAACATGGCGCATTTACCATCAAGAAAATTCTTGAATGGGAAGATAAAGAAAACAGGGCGGAGTGGCGCGCTTTTATTGCGGATCATTATTCACTAACATGAAAGAAAATGCAGACAACCTGGACTTTATATCCAATCCTAAAATAGTACAGCATTATCTTTTGCTGGAAGAGATTGGAGTCTT
>JAISOA010000139.1 GCA_031275945.1 Spirochaetaceae bacterium | reverse complement strand
GCCTGCGGTATTTCCGCTTCTATCCCTTGCGCTCGCAAACGCTTCGCGTTTGCGTCCCCGCCGGCCTCCATGCCGGCGGGCGGGGGGCCGCCGCGGGGGGCTTGACAAAAAACCCCGTGCGGGCTATGAATAGTCCTGCCAGGTTCGGGAGATCCGGACCGCGCTTATAACCGGGCCGCTAGCTCAGCTGGTAGAGCAGCAGACTCTTAATCTGCGGGTCCTGAGTTCGATCCTCGGGCGGCTCAAACGTAATTCCTTACCGGATGTGACATGATCCTCTCCGCCGCGCTCCTTTAGAGCGCGGGCCCTGTGGGCGGCCGCAAGACCGGCGGCACGGTGGAAAAACCGTTACCGGAAAAACAACACCCCGCCCGTGGAAAAGTTATTTTTTGTAAAATACATTTTCTAAGAAGGTCGCGGACTAGTGTCCAGAGTCCGTCATGTGTCTACGTCATGGATAGACTCTATATATACCGGCCGTACAAGATGACAGCCTATGCGCGGGACCGGCCTCTGTCCATCCGGAACGGAAATCAGGACAAGTTTGTTACATGAGGCTGTTCCAAAACCAACCGGGTTTTGGAACAAGCTCACATTACTTGACATGCATTTCGATACCCGGTACTTTTTCATAGCGGGAGGACTGCGGTAATATATGGATGTACTGGATAAACAAAACGCCCTGCCCCTGCATATTCAGTTTGAGCGAATAATCCGGCAAAAAATCGAAGATGAAGAATGGCCGGTAAACACTTCCATTCCTTCGGAAAACGAACTGTCGCGGATCTACGGCCTGTCCAGAATGACGGTCCGCTCTGTGCTGAACCGTTTGCAGATGAACGGCCTTATTTACCGGACTCCCGGCAAGGGTACTTTTATCGCGGAACCCAAAATAACCGGCGAACCGCTGGTCAGGTACGGCATCCGGGAACAGCTTGAGGCCATGGGCTTTGAAACCGCCACCACAGTCATCGGAATTCGGAAGAGTCTTTCCACCCTCAAGGTATCAAAGGCCCTGGGGCAGGGCCGGAAAATCGACATTTTTACCGTAAAGCGGCTGCGCTGCATAAAGGGGAAACCCCTCAGTTTTCACGTCAGTTACCTGCCGGCCGCGTATTTCAAGAATTTGGGGAAATGCGACCTAAAGAATAACCAGATGTGCCATCTCATCGAGCAAAAATTTAAATACCCCATCAGAAGGCGGATCGAAACCTTGGAAGCCACCAGCGCGGATCTGGAAAAGTCCCAGTACCTGAATGTGGAACCCGGTTTCCCCCTGCTCCTGGTAGAAAATATAGTGTATACCGACAAGAACCTCATCATCGAATATTCGCAGATCACCTTCCGGGGGGACAAGTACAAGATCAAAATGGAATACCCCAAATGAACTGCCGCGCCCTGAAGCTCCCCCGGGAACCGGCCCTTAGGTATTACACCCGCGCGTTCCAATGCGGATAAAAAACCGCAAGGTGCTGCTGTTCTAAAGGCCCTTGTTCAGAACAACCGGTTTTCCGGACGCACTAAACCCCCCGCGGCAGAAAATCCCGCAGCAGTTTCTCTACCGCCTGCCCTATTCTTTCCCGGCCCCCCGGATCCACGGGTAAGAGCGGAAGCCGGGGGACACCGCCGTAATAGCCGGTCATGTCCATGGCCGCCTTTACGCCGCCCACCCCGTAAGCGCCGGATACGGCCGTGTTGCTTTCCAGAATCCCCCGGTTCAGGGCGGCGGCCTCCTCCAGGGCGCCCCCCTCCAGCAGCCTGAACAGGCGGACCGCGTGGCCGGGAAGATAATCGGCGATGGAAAGAACCCCTCCCGAGGCGCCGCAGAGCATGGCCTGGAAAAACGTATTGGCGCTGCCGGAAAGGACGGCAAAATCTTCGCCCGCCGAAAAAAGGATCTTCTCTATCCCCGAAGGGGCGGAATCTTTAATGCCGGCAATATTAGGATGCCCGGCCAGTTCTTTTATCAGATTCAGCGAAAGATCGACGCCGCCGGAAAACTGGGGGGCCCGGTAGATAAGACAAGGTTTCCCGGCGGCGTCGGCGGTATCGCTAAAATATTTCAGCAACACGGCGTCGCTCATCGCGGTTTTGAAATAGGAAGGGGGAAGGAGGGTAATAAAGTCCGCCCCCGCTTCCACGGCACGGCGGGCGAATTCTATCGTTTCCCCGGTGGACTCAAAGATACTCCCCGCCATAACAGCCTGTCCGGGAGCTTTGCGGGCGATAACACAATCCAGAACCCGCATTTTTTCTTTAACATTCAGGGATCTATGTTCCCCGTTGGAACCCAGAACCAGAAAGCCCGAAAGCCCCGTTTCCCGGTAACGGTCCACATTCGCCCCCAGGTGATCCAGATCGACGTTCCCGTCTTTGTCAAAGGGGCTGGTTATGGGGGCAAACATACCGGAAAGTTTCTTTTTTTCAGCCATGGCTTTCTCCCTTCATCCCGTCCAGGGCCAGCAGGGCGCTTCCCAGGATCATACAGTCGCTCCGTACATCAAAATCGTACAAGGGAAAGATCTGTTTTTTTATCGTAACTATTCAGCCTGATCTTCTTGACACAAATTTAGTTTTCGGGTATAAAAGCAAAGAGAGGGGAAAGAAATCACGAACCGGGAAATTGATTTTGAGGCTGCCCTTGCAAACGCAACG
>JAISOA010000134.1 GCA_031275945.1 Spirochaetaceae bacterium | reverse complement strand
CCCGAAAGCAGGGTAGCCACCGTATCGTTAAGAAGCACAATCCGCCTGGGGGCCCTAATTCCCCGGCGTTTTAGGGCTTCCCGAAGTTCTTCGCCAATGGCTTTGCCGATTACCTCCGGCGCATCCACTTCCTTGCTGAAGGCCATAGGTATGCCGTCCCCGTTTTCCTGCATCTCCATGGGGTAGGAAAAACAAAACCCAATCCCCTCCAGGGACTCTCCGGCGGCTCCGCGTATCAGCGGCTCCGCAAGTCCGGCGATCTGATCAAAGAATTCTCCGGCGCTTACCCTGCCGCCGGTTCCCGGCATGGGAGACTTTCGCACTTCTTCCGCCTCGGGCTTTCCCGGCCCCTTAAAACGAACCCGGGCGGCCCGTAGGTTGGTTCCCCCCGCGTCCAGGGCAATAACCGTTTTTCCAGGCGTAGTCTGGACTAGGGGACGCAAGTAGGAAGGTATCATAGGCAGAGGGGACGGCTTACCCTGAAGCCCCCGCTCCATATCGATCCGCACATCCCGGACCAAAACCGCGGGATCGCAGATGTCGTAATGAAAACCGTAAAAACGGGCAAAATCTGCCAGCAGGGCAGGATCAAACGATAGACCCATAATGTACCTTCTATAAAATGCAATCGGTTTCAGTTAAAGTATAAAGGCCCCGGGCAAAGCTGTCAATGAACGTAAACTGTCCGGGTATATCCGCAGGATAAATGTAATAATCCGCGGAATATCGTATCACTATGAGGGGCGTCCGTAGTTTTGCGTTAAAATGACATAATAAGGCCCTCTTGTCATATAAAGAATTCTGCAATACTATCAAAAGCCGTGAAAGCTTTTAACGAAAATTCAGTCAACAGACGGATTGCCGCACTGCGGCATGCCCTTAAACTTACCCAGGTTGAATTTGCCAAACAAATTCTTATCTCTAACGGGTTTATTGCCGCCATTGAGGTAGGAAAACGAAAGGCCAATGACAGGCTGTTGCGGCTTATGGGAACCACCTTTGGGGTAAGCGAAGAATGGCTTAAAACCGGCGCGGGGGACATGTTCCTTAAAGACACGGTTCCGGCCTATAAGTTTACCGAAATGGAAGCACTGTACAAGATTCTTGCACCGCCTTTGCAGGATCTGGTTTTAGACATGGTAAGGAAGCTGGCGGAATACCAAAAATCCTAAGGGAAACGGGACCGTCCGAAAAGTAACACCGGACTTTAGCCCGCAGGTTCCGGAGATCCCCGTTTTCTGCCCCCCAGGCTCTTAAATAATCTGTTTTTTCTGCCACCTGCCGCCACGCCAGCGTTTTAGGTACAGGCTGCCCCGGACAAGAAAATCGAGCCCCATGGAAATCCAGACCCCCAGGGGACCGGCGTTAAAAGCAAAGGTTAGCAGGTAGGCACAGGAAACCCGTACCGCAAACATAGAAACGGAGGCGCAGACCATCACGTACCGTGCGTCCCCCGCGGCCCGCAGGGCGTTAGGAAGCGCAAAACTAAAGGTCCAACCCAGGGCCATGGAAATACAGTGGACCTGTAAAAAACTCTTTGCCATGGCATGGGCTTCCGGGCTAAGTCCGAATAGACCTATCAGGGGTTCAAGAAAAATAAAGATGAAGCTGCTTAAAATAAAAAGGGTGGCCCAGCTTAGCTTCATGATCCTGCGGGTGTTTTCTTTTGCCGCCCCGTAATCCCCCGCTCCTATACATTGGCCCACCACGGTAAGCAGTCCCATGCCATATGCGGTCCCGGGCATGAACGAAAAGGAATTAATTACCGAGGCGATGGCATTGCCCGCCATGGCCGCGGTTCCGAAGCGGGTAAAAATCCGCTGGGTTAAAAGCCGCCCCGCCTGGAACATGGAGCCTTCAAGGCCGCTGGGGATACCCACATTAAGTATGCGGGCCGCCATGGATCGGCTAATGGAGATCCGGTGAAGCCCCTTAAGGCTGCAGCCCCCCCGGCTGCGTACCAGCATCGCGGTAAGTACCCCCGCAGCAATGATGCGGCTTATGAGGGTTGCCACCGCCGCCCCCTTGGCCCCCATGCCAAAATAAAAGATAAAAAGGCTGTTCCCCCCAATGTTGGTGCAGTTAACCATCAGGGCAATACGCATGGGAACCTTACTGTTCCCCGCAGCCCGGAACAGGGCTGCGCAGGCATTGTAGATCCCCAAAAAGGGGTAGGATCCGGCGGTGATAAGAAAATAGACCGATGCGGTATCCATCACGTCCTGTTCTACCGCCCCGTACAGAAAACCGGTAATCAGCCGCCGCCAGATCATAATGGGGATCATGACCAGTACTGCGGCCAGGATCACCACATAGTAAAGCTGACGGGATGCGATCCGGGCATTGTCCATATCGCCCCTGCCTATATACTGGCTTACGATCACGGTCCCGCCGATACAGAGGGATACAAAGGCGATGATAAAGAAGTTGTTGATATTGTCGATGATATTTACCGCCGACACCGCCGCTTCGCCCACGGAGCTTACCATGATGGTGTCGGCGGCCCCCATGGTTACCGCCAGTATCTGTTCTACCACCAGGGGCCAGAGAAGCCGTAATAAGCTCCGGCGATCCCAAATCACGCTGCTACGGCTCTACCCGCCGGCGATCCCTGGGGAAAAGGCTCGCTTCCTTAACATTGGCAAGCCCCAAAATGCGGGCGGTAAGCCGCTCGCAGCCAATGGCAAAGCCCCCATGGGGCGGACAGCCCGACTGGAGCAATGCCGCATAGTTCTGCATATCCTCCAGCTTAAGCCCGAAACGGGGCAGGGTTTCCACAAAGGCCTGGTAACTGTGAAGCCGTTTTCCGCCGGTGGTTATCTCAAGGCCCTTAAACAATGCGTCAAAGCTCATGGTCCGGTTTGCGTCGGAGGGAAAGGTATAAAAGGGCCGGTACCGGCGGGGAAATTCGTTCACAAACACCAGTTCGCTCCCGTGTTCCCGGGCAGACCACTCGCAGAGAAAGCGTTCCGCTTCGGGATTGATGTCAAAAAGCCTTCCCCCCCCGGCCTTTACGGACATGTCCGAGGCAAGCTTTACCGCGTCCTCGTAGCAAATCACCGGGGCTTTTTCCGGAGCCCCGGGATCCGGCGCGGCGGCGTTCCACAGGGCAAGCTCCGCGGAATTTTTCCGGCCCAGTTCTTCAAAGATATGGGCCAAAAGTCCCCGTTCCAGATCGATAAGATCCTTTTCGGATTCAATAAAGCCCAATTCCACATCCATGGACACATATTCGTTAAGATGCCGGGGCGTATCGTGCTTTTCCGCCCGGTAAGCCGGGGCAACCTCGAAGACCCGTTCCATGCCGCTGGCCACCAAGGCTTCTTTGTAGAATTGGGGCGACTGGGCCAGACAGACCTTCCGGTCAAAATATTCTACCTCAAACAGTTCCGTTCCTCCCTCGGTTCCACCCCAAACAAGTTTACTGGTCTTGATCTCCGTAAAATCTTTAGACCGGAGGTAGGCGGAAAAAGCTTCGATAATGACGGCTTGAACCTTAAAGATGGCGTTGATCTTTGGGTTCCGCAGGCTAAGAATACGGTTATCCAGGATCGTTTCAAGCCCCACTTTGGAAATGTCCCCGTTTACCTGAAACGGAAGATCCGGCACGGCCCGGGAAAGGCACTCAAAACTTTCCGCCTGAACCTCCGCTCCGCCGGGGGCTTTTTCGTTCACCGCTACCCTGCCCTTTACGGTTATTATCGATTCCAGGGTAAGGGCCCCTCCCTGCGGGTCCAGGGGCTTTTTGGTAAACACCAGCTGTACCAGCCCCGATCTGTCCCGAAGTACCACAAAGGTAATACCACCCATGTCCCGGATCCGGTGAACCCACCCTGCAAGCTCAACCGGCTCCCCGGATCCGGTTCCGGCAATTTTAGAAATATCTTTAGTGAGTATCCGCATGGCTAGTATTGTACGCCAGATCCCGGGGGAAAAACTAGCCACAGGGTATTTTTGTACCCCCGGTTCCGGCAATTCCCGTAGTATATGTTATCCCTGCAGACAAAACGGATGTTTATAAGCGGCGATCTTTTTTCTTTAGGTTTTTTCCGGTTATACTCTTTCTTATGAACAATGCGCTTGCAAACCTTAAAGCCCGGGGTTTTTTTTCCCAGTGTACCGATGTGGATCGCCTGAGCGCGGCCATGGATCGCGGCCCGGTTACGTTTTATGTGGGATGCGACCCCACGGGACCGAGCCTCCATATCGGTCATATGGTGCCCTTTTTTGCCTTCCGGCACCTTAAAGCCGCGGGCCATAGGGGTATTGCCCTTATCGGGGGCGGGACAGCGAGAATCGGCGATCCGTCGGGTAAAACCGAAATGCGCAGGGTCCTAAGCTATGAAACCCTGGACGCCAATGCCGCATCCATCGCCGCCCAGCTTAGCCGTTTTCTTGGGGCCGGGCATGGCGCCCCGGATGGCAGCGGCGCGGCCGGCGGCGTAAACAACAACGCGGATGGCGGCGCGGGCGCCCTGCGTTTTGCCAATAACAGGGACTGGCTTGCGGATCTTAACTATATCGACTTCCTTAGGGAAATCGGACGCCATTTTTCGGTAAACCGCATGCTGAGCTTTGAAGCCTATAAACTTCGTCTGG
>JAISOA010000121.1 GCA_031275945.1 Spirochaetaceae bacterium | reverse complement strand
GTGGGAAAAATACGAGGTGTTAAAATCCAGGGGGATTTTTTTATTTTTCGACCAGGCCATCCACTTGGTAAAATGTTCCGGTTCAAGCTTATCCCGGCTTACGGTTTTTCCCTCCGGTTCGGCATAAATGGAATGGAGGTTAAAGCGTTTTGCTCCCGGTATCAGCGTAAAGGCAAATTCCGCATCCGCGCGAAGTTCGTCCCCGCTGCGGGCCCTGCCGGGATAGTTTCCCGTAGTTAGGATACCCCCCGAAAGCGGGCCTGAATTTTCAAAACCCAAAACATCATCTCCCTGCCAGCAGTGGACCGACACGGGCAGGGCCAGGGCATCCGTAATGGCTTTACCGGTGGAAACCCCTAAAGCGGCATAGGCTTCTTTAGCAATTTCATAGGCACTCTCAATTTTGTCGGTTCCAATTTCTTCTTTCATTTTGATCTCCTCATGATCGATTCAATTTTTCCGTTACCCCATACTGCGCAAGCTTATGTGGCAAGCCCGGCCCGGTACTGCTCCGCTTCCCACGTATTGATAAATGCAATTTTTTCATCCGTCATACATTGCGGTCCCCCGAAGGATTCGGCATAGACGGCGATTTTTACCGCATCGATAAACAGTTCCACCGCCAGGGCCGCGGCCTTTTCCGTACTGCCGACGCCAAAGATCCCCACCCCCTCCAGGGCGACAATCTTTGGCGGCCTGCCGGTTTTTTCAACATGGGCCTTCCAGGCCCCTTCTATATCGATCTCCTTTTCAATGAACAGGGGATCACTTCCGGCATACACAATATGATCCGGCGTATAGGCCGATGACAGGGGGGCAAAGGCCCCAGGGCTTTTAACCACGGCGGCTATTTCGTTATTCCGGGAAAAAACCACCCTGCCCCCGGAAAGGTTTTGTAAAAGCTCCACTCCCCTTTCTGCCCCGGGGACCGCGCCGGCGGGCAGGGGGTTTTCAAAATTTGGAAACCGTTTTATTTTTTTTCTAAGGGTATCCATAATGGTAGTGTACAACGACCGGATCTTCTCCCCTTCATGGGCCGCCACAAAGACGCCGTGGTTTTGCAAAAAAATAATTTCCGGGATTTTTCCATCCGTCCGTTTTCGTTCTTCCAGTTTTTCCCGTACTGTAAGGGCTAAGACAAAGCCCGGATCGGAAATGGGTATCCACAATACCCCGGTCCCCAAAAGATCCCGAAGGGCCCCTTCGCCGCCCCGGGAACAGGTAAGACCGTTTACCAAGGCGGGGTGGGTATGGACCACATACCTAAAATGTAAAAGATCGTGGAGCAGGGTTTCCACGCTGGGCCGCTTAGCTTCTTCCCCCGGTTTACGAGCCCCCATCATTCCCGCCAGCACCGCAGCTTCCCGTTCCCTGGAGGTACCCGCGCCGGCAAGCTTCCACAGTCCCGCAAGCTTTACCCTGTCCAGGGCCACAAAGCCTTCGGGGGTAATTTCCCCCAGGGCAACGCCGGAACCTTTTACCCACAGGGTAGAATCGTCCTTATACGAGGTATTTCCACCCCCGGCAATTATATAATTTCTATCGGCCCCGTAAAACCGCGACAGGGCGGTTAATTCTTCAATCCCCATACTCAATCCATATGAAATACTTCTTTTAAGGCGCCGCAGACCGGGGACTCGTCGGGATTCGTATCCATCAGATCCTTCATCATGTGCCACCATTTTTTTACAATTTCTTTGCCCGCCAAGCCGGAATCGGCGGCGTCATCGGCAAGACGCTGGAACGCAAAAAGGGTATGGGTCTTGGGATCTAAAAAAATCGTATAATCCGAAACCCCCGCCTTGCGGAGTTCCGCCTTTAGTTCCGGCCAAATTGCATCGTGCCGTTTTTTATATTCTTCTTCACAGCCGGGATGCAGGTACATTACAAATGCATTTCTTTTCACCGCTTTTCCTTGTTGTACAGGGGGACAGACTGTCCGGAAAGCCTTATGCCTACCGGACAGCTCTTGTCCCAAGGGTTTTATCCCGCCCTTCGGCAAACGTACCGAAGGTTCCGGGGGAAAACCCGGAACCCAATTCTTAAACCATCAAACAGTGCTTAATACACATCCTTCCAGTCGTTGATGTTCGAGGGCTCAAACTTATAGGGCGGCCCCAGCAGCACCTCCGTACCGCCGTCGGCGGCGTCGGTGATGGTATAGGTTCCCAGGCGTCCGGCGTTAAAGGTATCCCCGGCCTTGCCGCTGATGGAACCGTTTACCAGGGCGGGAGCCGCATAGGCCCCCAGGTACCCCATATCAATCGGGTTCCACAGGTACATATAGGGGCATGAACCGTTATTAATGTAATCGGCCATCTCTGAAGGGAGCCCCAGGCCGGTGATTTGCACCTTGCCGGTAAGGCCCCGGTCGGAAATAACCTTAGCCGCAGCGGCAATACCCACAGTGGTGGGGGCCACGATAACCTTAAGGTTGGGATAACTGGCGATCAAGGCTTCGGTTTCGGAAGTGGACTTGTCCCGCAGATCGTCCCCATAGGCAACTTTTACCAGGTTAAGGTTCGCGTATTGAGGTTGTTTCAAGGTTTCCTGCATCACCGCAATCCATGCGTTTTGATTTGACGCCTGGCTGGTGGCGGAAAGGATCGCGATTTCACCGCTACCCCCGGCAAGATCAAAGGCGGCCTCCACAAGGGTTTCGCCGATTAATTGGGTGTCCGCCTGGTTTACGTGAACCTGACGGCTCGCCGCATTAACCGCAGAATCCAAAGAAACCACTTTAATCCCCTGGTTTATGGCATTCGTTAAAGCCGGCTGAAGGGCGTCAAAGTCATTTGCGGAAATACAAATGGCCGCAACCCGTTGGGCAATAAGCTGTTCAATCATTTGTATTTGAGCCTCCGCGGTGGGCAGATCCGGCGCCCGGAGTATGGCTTCAAAGCCCTGCTCCTTTATGCCTTCCTCAAAGCCCCCCATTACCCGTTCACCAAAGGGATTCCCGGTGCTCTTAAACAAAATGGCGTACTGATTACTTGCCTCCTGGGATCCTCCCTGGGGCTTGCATCCCGTCACCAGTACCAAGGTCCCAATGACCGCCAGGGCCCCTAGAACCCATAGCTTTTTTTGATTCATCTTTTCCTCCTAAACTCCGAGCTTAAGTTCAAAATAACCGACTTTGAACGTAGCTCTATATATTAAACCCGCTTATGCGGATTTCTTACCCATGGCACGCAGATTCATTACCAGCACCGACATTACCAAAAGCAGGCCCAGCACCACAAGGATCATTTGGGCCGACGCGTTAACCAGTCCAAGGCCGTAATTTAAAAACCCGATAATAAAAATCGCCAGTAGGGGACCGGCAATGCGGCCTGTCCCGCCCGAAGTACTTACACCCCCCAGAACCACCATGGCAATTACATCCAGTTCGTAACCCTGGGCGATATTGGGCCTGGTACTGCCCATCCGGGAGGTTAAAAAGATCGCGCAGACCGCCGACATAATGCCCGTTAACAATCCCACCGCCAGAATGATCCGGTCTGTCTTGATCCCCGAATATTTACAGGTCGTAAGGTTGTTACCCATGCCGTACACCAGCCGGCCAAAACTTGTACAGTGAAGCACCAGACCAAATACCAGCGCCGCGATCACAAATACGATGCATATAAAGGGAACGGGCCCCACATTTCCCCAGGCAAGAAAGGTAAACCATTTGGGGAATCCCCCGGAGGCCTGATCCCGAAGTATCACATAGGCCAGGCCCCGGTAAATCGTCATGGTAGACAGGGTTATGATCATGGCCGGCAGTTCGGGGAATTTTATCTGCAGCAGCCCGTTAATACCTCCCAGGACAGCGCCGATACACAGCGCCACGACTATGGCCGCCCCCATGGGAAGACCTGCATTGTAGAGTACCGCCATCAGTACCGAAGTAAGGGCCACAATAGAACCCACCGAAATATCAATATTGCCCAGAATAATTACAAGCATCATGGGAAGTACAATAAAGGCCTTGTCAAGAAAGCTCCTGGGGGTATTGAGGAAGGTATTGGAATCAAGATAATAGGGAGAGAGCAGACTGTTAATAATATTGACAACGATAAAAACCGCCACCAGCAGCCATTCCCATTGAAATAAAAAATTCTTTAAACGCAAGGCATTCCAGGGTTTTTTTACGGCCAGGGCTCTTGTGCTCATGGGAAACTCCTATATCACCCGGCGGTACAGTACCGCCCGGTCATTGTTACGTTTAATTACAACATTCATAATTACCGCGAAGAGGATTACAAAACCTTGGATGGCCTGCTGCCAAAAGGGAGACACATTAATAAGGGGCAGGGCATTGGCCAGGATCCCAAAGAGGGTTACCCCCAGCAGAAGGCCAAAAACCTTTCCCCGGCCGCCGGATACGCTGACACCCCCCAACACGCAGGAGGCAATGACGTTCATTTCATATCCCGCGGCGGTATCCCCCTGGGCAGAGGCAAACTTCGCCACCCACAGGACCCCCGCCAGGCCCGCCAGGGCCCCCATAAAGATGTACACCAAGAGGGTTATGCGCTTAACCGGAAGCCCCGCTATTTTGGCCGCCTCGGGGTTGGAACCCACCGCATAAATGCGCCTGCCGCTTCTGGTAAAGTTAATAAAGAAATAAAACAGAATATAGATACACACCGCAATAAGCACCAGGTTATTCACCGCCAATACCGTGCCGGTTGCAAAGGCCTTAAAATGGGCCGGCATCTGGTACGCACTGACCCAGGCTCCACCGGACACCATATAGGTAAGGCCCCGCATAACATTCATAAGTCCCAGGCTGGCAATAATGGGAAGAATCGAAAACCGGGCAACCAGGGTACCCACAACCAGCCCTATACAGGCGCCGATACCGACACTTTCCAGTATCAACAGAATCACCGGAAGACCGGGGTTTGCCTTGACGGTTAGGGCCGTTACCATCCCCGTAAAGGCCATGGAAGCCCCTATGGACAGATCTATGCCCCCGGTTAAAAGGACCATCATCATTCCCACCGAAAGGATGCTAAGGATCGCCGTGTTGGCCAGCAGATTGCTGATATTAAGAAACGTAAGGAATTCCCTGTTACGCATCTGGATAAGCGCCGATAGTATCACGATAAAAACAATAAGCCCCAGTTCCCGGAACCGTTCGTTAAGGGCTTTCTTTCTTTCCGTTTCCATTTTTTATAGCATCTCCTATGCCCCCGGGGCCTTGACCTGCACGGAGGGCGGATTCTGTATCGCTGCATACCGCAGTATTGTTTCCTGGGTAGCCTCTTTTACGTCCATGGTTGCCGTTACCCTGCCCTCTTTCATTACCACCACCCGGTCGCTGACGCCCAACACTTCGGGCAGTTCGGAAGAAACCATGATGATGCCGTATCCTGCGGCGGCCAGTTCGTTCATAATTTCATAGATACTGTATTTTGCCCCCACGTCCACTCCCTTGGTGGGTTCGTCAAGGATAAGCACCTTCATATCGGAATTTAAAAGCTTGGCCACAATAACCTTCTGCTGGTTACCCCCGGAAAGGGTAGATACCCTGTCATACACGCTCTGGGCCTTAATTCCAAGTTTTTCTCCCAGGGTCTTGGCCGCCGCATTTTCTTTTTTTAGATCGATCCAGCCCCGGATGGTAAACTGGTCAAGACCGCTTAGGGTAATGTTTTTAGAAATTTCCCAGGGCAGTACCAGGCCCTGTTTATGCCGGTCTTCGGGCAGGTACCCTATGCCGGCGCCGATGGACGCGGCGGGGTCTCCCCGGTGCAGGGACTGCCCGTTTAGCGTTACGGTTCCTTCGTCATAGACGGTAACGCCAAAAATTGCCTCACACACCTCGGTACGGCCCGAGCCGACTAATCCGGTAAGGGCCAGTATTTCCCCCCGGCGCAGAGTAAAGCTTACATCCTTAAAGAACCCGGTCCGGCAAAGACCTTCGACCCGGAAAATTTCTTCGCCGGGCTTTACATCCCGCTTGGGAAAGAACTGAACAAGCTCCCGCCCCACCATGGCTACCACCATGGTATTGTCGTTCACCTCCGGTACATTCCATGTATTTACGTACCTGCCGTCCCGCATCACCGTAACCCGGTCGGCAATGGTATACATGTCTTCAAACCGGTGGGAAATAAAGATAATCGAAACCCCTTTTTGCTTAAGCCCCCTGATAATGCCATAGAGATCTTCGCTTTCCTGGCTGGTTAGCGCCGCCGTGGGCTCGTCCATGATGAGGATCCGGGCATTGGTAGACAGGGCCTTGGCTATTTCCACAATCTGCTGCTGGGCCACGGAAAGGCTTCCCATCTGAACCCGGCTGTCGAATTTTGCATCCAGCCGTTCCAGCAGATCATTGGCCTGTTTGTGCATGGCCTTCCAATCGATCACCTTGGCAAACGAGTGGATCTTTTCGTGGCCTATAAAAACATTTTCCGCCACCGACAGATCGGGAAAGCTTGTAACATGCTGGTGTACCGCGGCAATGCCTAAGGCCTGGGCGTCCAGGGGGGAACGGATATATACCTGTTTCCCGTCCAGGTAGATTTCGCCCTGACGGTCGCTTTGGTGTACCCCGCTGATAATCTTAATAAGGGTGGACTTTCCCGCGCCGTTTTCGCCCATCAGGGCATGAATTTCACCGGGTAAAAGCTCAAAGTGAACATCCTCAAGCACCTTAATCCCGGGGAACGACTTGTGTATATTTTTAAGCTGCAATATATACTCAGCCACAAAAGCCTCCTGGTGCAGATATGTGGTACCGCACAATTTCCAACCCCGTTCCCGGCAATCCAATCCGGGTTTTGGGGCTCCCCTCATCAACCACCGTATCAGTATTAGGCCGGAATTTTCTGCCGTAAATGGATTTTCTTCTTGTAATGATGGAAAAAAACCGTTATTTTTGAAAGATATGAGTAGTTGCCACGAGGGGCAGGATTCTGTTTTTCATTATCTTCCGGTAAGCGACGAGGATGAAAAACTCGGGATGATCTGTACCACCGCGGGAGTCGTAAACACTCCCGCCCACGTGGACTATCCCCGGGACAGGAAGACCCACCCTGCCCCGTTCCGTTCCGTAGCCGAGGGGCGTATTCTTCCCATATTCCAAATTGTATACATTACCCGGGGAGAGGGGATCTTTAACGCCGACGGGGGCCAGTACAAGGTTCGTCCGGGCTCTATTATGTTCATACTGCCCGGACATGTACATTCCTACAAACCCCTGCCGGAAACGGGCTGGCAGGAATACTGGGTGGGTTTTATGGGCGAATATTTTACCCGCATGTTGGTAGAAGGAATAATCAGCCCCCGGCATATCTTTTTTGACATAGGCCTGCGTAGCGATCTGCTTGCCATTTATAAACGGATCCTGGAAGAAGTAAAGATCCAGCAGCCCCTCTACCAACTGCGAAGCTGTTCGGCCATCCTCACCATTTTGGCAGAAATGCTTACCCACCAGCGCCGGGGGGACAGGCCCAACTACTATCAGCAGATAGTGGAAAAGGCCAAGTTCCTGATGGAATCCCGGGTGGAAAGCGCCATAAGCCTGCCGGATATTTCCGATGAACTGGGCATCAGTGCATCCCGGTTTAACGAAATTTTTAAGACCTATACCGCCATGACCCCCCATCAATACTTTATCCAGTTAAAAATATACCGGGCGGAACGGCTCCTGGAGCAGGAAGAAACCTCCGTCAAAGAAGTGGCCCTAAGCCTGGGTTTTGAAGACCAGTACTATTTTTCCCGGCTCTTTAAAAACAAGACCGGCATTGCCCCTTCGGAATGGAAACGGCACCTGTATCCGGAAAACCGGAAAAACTAAGCCTCGAGGACCGCCCCGCCGGCCCGGACAGGCTTGAGAAATTCCAGGGGGTCTGTCATAATTTTATGGAGGAGCATATCTTGAAAACAAAGGCTGTTCGTATATACGGTGTCAACGATCTTCGTCTTGAAGAATTTGAACTTCCCGAAATAAAGGACAATGAAATTCTTGCCCGGGTTGTGTCGGATTCAATCTGCATGTCAAGCCACAAGCTTGCCCTTCAAGGGGCAAAACACAAACGGGTACGCTACGATCTGGCCAAACAGCCCTGCATAATCGGCCATGAATTCTGCGGGACCCTGGAAAAGGTGGGGAAAAAGTGGACCGGAAAATTTAAGGAGGGGGATAATTTTGCCATCCAGCCGGCGCTGAACTATCCTAGTCCGGACGGAACGGCAAGCCTTTGGGCACCGGGCTATTCCTACCGGTACATAGGGGGAGACGCCACCTATATTATTATTCCCGCAGAGGTAATGGAGATGAACTGCCTTCTTCGCTACGAGGCGGATAACTTCTTTATGGGGTCCCTTTCCGAGCCCGTCTCCTGCGTCGTGGGAGCCTACCACGCCCAGTACCATACCCGGGGCGGATCCTATGTGCACGACATGGGCATTGTGCAGGGGGGAACCTTGGCCCTGCTTGCCGCCGTAGGCCCCATGGGCCTTGGGGCCATCGACTACGCGATCCACAATCCCCGCAAACCAAGCCGGGTCGTGGTAACCGACATTGACGATTCGCGGCTTAAGCGGGCGGAGGAACTTCTGGGGGTAAAGGAAGCAAAGAAGCACGGTGTGGAACTTGTCTATGTTAACACCAAAAACATCGCCGATCCTGTGGAATACCTTAAAAAGCTTAACGGCGGCAAGCTTTTTGACGACGTATTTGTCTTTGCCCCGGTAAAGCCCGTGCTTGAACTGGGGGACAAACTTCTGGGCCACGACGGGTGCCTTAACTTTTTTGCGGGCCCCACGGATACGGCCTTTTCCGCGCTGCTTAACTTTTACAATGTTCACTATGAATCCCACCATATCGTGGGAACCAGCGGGGGAAACACCGGCGACATGGTGGAATCCCTTTCCATGATGGCCGGGGGCGAACTAAACCCGGTGTTCATGATCACCCATGTGGGGGGCCTTGACGCCGTGTCGGAGACTACCATCAACCTTGACAAGATCCCCGGGGGTAAAAAACTTATCTACACCCACAAAAAACTTCCCCTTACCGCGATCGACGACTTTGCCCAAAAGGGCAAGGCCAACGAAGGGGGGCTTGGCGAATTGTACTCTACCTTGGCGGAAATATGCGGCAGACACCGGAAGCTCTGGAACAAAGAAGCGGAGGAGTATCTTTTGGCGAATGCTCCAGGAATTTAAAAACATGGGCGAAGCAGGAAAATCCAGACGTTCAGGAAAAGAGCTGGCCCTGGACGGAAAGATCCTCGAAAAGATCAGGGCTTTTCGCCTTTCGGGAAAAACCGAAAAGCTTGCGGAAAGGATCCTCTACGATGGGGAAATCCAAGCCATGCAGGAATATGCCAACAATGTGTCGATAGTGCGGCTTAAATTCAACGACCACGGCCCCGTTCACATGAGGACCGTTGCCCACAACGCCCTTATTATGATGGACCTTATCCGCAGGGCCGGGGTAAAAACAAGCCTTGAGGCCGAAGAAACGGGCAGTTTTGAAGACAGCCTTTCTGCGGTGCTCTGCGGCGCCCTGCTGCACGATCTGGGCATGGCCATAGGCCGGCAGGATCACGAACTCCACAGCATCTACCTGGCCCATCCAATCCTGGACAGGGTACTCAGGGACATATATAAAGCGGACTATCAAAAAATTACGATTATCCGCTCCCTGGCCCTGGAAGCCATAGCCGGCCACATGGGAAACCGTTCCATCTATTCCCTGGAAGCGGGCATTGTCCAGGTAGCCGACGGCTGCGACATGAAAAAGGGCCGGGCGCGGATCCCCCTGGCCATCGCTGGCAGTCCCCGGGTGGGGGACATTCATCAGTACTCGGCCAATTCCATCGAAGAACTTACCATCGGGCCCGGTAGCGAAAAACCCATAAGCATCCGGGTGGATATGTCCAGTGAAGTGGGGCTTTTTCAGGTGGAAGAGGTGCTTCTTAACAAGATTGCGGCGGGAACCGCCAAAAGTTATATTGAACTCTACGCCGTGCTTAACGGCGGGAAACCTAAGCGGTATTTGTAAAAACGGGGTTCGGGGAACCATTAGAGTTGTTTAAAAACTTCAGTTTTTAAACAACAACCGCTTGAAAACAGCAAAATGCAGAGCATTTTGCCTGGACTTGTTCAATAACCAACCGGGTTATTGAACAAGTCCATTGACAGAATCCACGGAAATAGTGGACTTGCTCGACACCCAACAACACACCGAAGGTTCGCGTTATCCAACAAGTCCATTCAACACCGGTAAGAAATCGCGGTCGCAATCTTACCGCTTTAAGAACGAGCTTACTTTTATGAAGAAAATCGGATTCTTTCGAGCTTTTCCCACAAACTGAAGTTTTTAAACAACTCTACTCATTAAAAAGCATAGCTGCTTGCAGTGTATAAACGGGGCTTACACACTGCAGGCAGCGCCTGCTTAATCCACATAGTCAGGGCAGCTTGGATCAATGCAAAACCGGACAACCACTATATCCTTATAGAGCTTTTCGGATTCGTCGCCGGGTTTCTTGTACATAACCCCGCCGGCGT
>JAISOA010000045.1 GCA_031275945.1 Spirochaetaceae bacterium | reverse complement strand
TCCAGCCGCCGCCGGAGTCCCCTCAATTCCCCTTCGTAGGCTTCCCGGTAGGTGATCTCCTGCCAATCCAGGGAATCCATAGGGCGCTACGGTTCCTCATAGCGGATACGCCGTTTGATCAGCCGTATCCGGGCCGGGGTAAGCCGGCGATCATCCCCGGAACCCAGGGTCTGCATACGTAATTCCCGCCGTTCAGTCCAGTTTCCCCGGCTGTCCACCGTATATTCATAGCGGTAATCCAGGGACTCCCCTCCCCCATTAAACCGTACCAGTCTTCCCGCTTCATCCCACTGGTACCGGTATGTTTCTGTTTTTGCCCCTTCCCCGGAAGAATCCGCCGGAATGGTCCGTTCCAGGTACCGGGGCAGACCCCGTGCACTGTACCGGGCCGATACCGACAGTTCCCTGGTTTCAATTCCCGTGATGCGGCCTCCGTTATCCCGGTACAGCCGGATGCTCCGTTCCAATTCCGCCGGATCGTCCGAATCCGGCATGAATCTTTTTTGTTCCCCGGAATCGCTCATCACCATACACAAGATGGCCCCTTCCCGGTGGTACCAGACTTCCAACACCTTGTCCTCAAGATACTCCAGGGCGGCAAAATAATATCCACCGGAAAATATCCTGAATAAAACGGGCCTGCTTTCCGCATCCCATTGCAGAACCTCCGCATCCGATTCCCCCCAAAGAAGTTTACGCAACCGCCCCCGGGGGTCGAATTCGCAGCGCCCCTGTACTAAAAGGGTCTGCGGCCCTTCCTCTCCGGGGATCCGGACCAAAAGGGGAAAGGCCCTGAATCTTTCGCCGGCCCGGGCCAGTTCGATGACGGCCCCGTCGTCGAATTCAACCGAAACGGACACGGCGCCGGGGGCATAAAACAGATCCGGCGGCAGATCCGGCGGCCAGTCGGGCCTCCAGGCAGGACCGGTCGCGGAGCTAAGCAGGGTCCATAGGGACATATCCGGCGCTGCGGCGGAGCTTTCGTCTGCGGAGCTTTCGTCTAGGGAAATTCCGCCTGCCAAAGCCGTATCCGCGGAGCTTTCCCCGGGAGCCTCCTGGGCAACGAGGGATATACACAGAAACAGCAGCGGCGGGCTTAATATCGCTTTCATACCAGGAAGTATAGGTAAAATTCCGGCCAAGGTGAAGGAACCCCGCCCGGGGATTCCGTACCGGTATTTCCGGACGCCGGAGGCAATATCAGCGCTTAAAAAGCCATTCCCGGGTGGAAAATTTTTCCGCCGCAAGAGAGCGGGCCCGGGCTTCCTCCTGGGGCAGGATCCCGGTTTCCCCGTATTCCAGGTTCAGGGCTTTGGCAAACCCGGAACCTAACGCGGCCGCGGCTTCTTCAAAGGAAACTTCCCGGTCCAGCAGGGAACGAAGGCTGGTAACCCGGCCGGCGGTTTCTTTTACAAGGGATCCTCCGGTTTTTTCCGGAGGCACCTTAAGGACCTGAAACATCAGATCCGTATCGTCATCCAGAAGTACCGTTCCGTGCTGAAGCAGCGAAGATCTTCGCCGGGTTTGGGCATTGCCGGAAATTTTTCGTCCCCCGGCAACTATATCGTTGATCCCCGAAAACGAAGCGCCGGCGCCAAGTTTTTTAAGGCCTAAAATAATCCCTCCACAAATAATCCGGTACGATTCCTCCAGCGGCGCCCCGGCCAGGGGATGATCCAGCCCCATGATAATGCTGTAGGTTAGTTCCGATTTGTGAAGCACCGCCCCGCCGCCGGAAATGCGGCGAACCACGTCAAAGCCAAAACGTTTACAGGCATCCAGATCCACCTCTTCCGCAAGGCCCTGAAAATACCCCACCGAAACGGCAGGGGGGGTCCACCCGTAAAAGCGAAGAACCGGATTTCCCCCTGCGGCGATTCCTTCTAAAAGGGCTTCGTCCAGTCCCATGTTATAGTAACAGTCATGGAACCCCGTATTAAGAAATCTAAAAGAAAATTTTTCCAAATCCCTAGCCCCGGTTTTTTTGTAAACCTGTATTCAACACTTCCGCCAGGGCCGATCCGTCAATACCCGCCGCTTCAACCCCCTCTTCCTTTAAAAAAAAGTCGAAGATCCTCCCCGCATCCGCCGCGGGAACGCCCCGAAGCCGTGCCTCGGCCCGTTCAAAACCCTCCTCGGGGCTGGCAAAAAAGTCGCCCCGGATGGAAATGCGGCAAATGATGCCGTCCTCAATGTCTGCGCTCAGCCGGATAAGCTTACAGCCCGGGGGTTTCCCTGTGCCTTCAACGTGTGTCCTGTGGTATGGGGGTTTACCCACGGGTTTCCGCATTCTGTTCCGCCTCCTTGGCGTGGTAGCTGGTTCGTGCCAGGGGCGAGGAGACCACCAGGCTAAAACCCCGGCGGCGGCCTTCCCCGGCATAGAAACTAAACCGTTCCGGCGGCAGGTATTCCACCACGGGGATCTGGTTTTTTGAGGGCCGCAGGTACTGGCCCAGAACCAGTATATCCGTTCCCGCCCCCCGGAGTTCCTCCATGGCGGACAAAACCTCGTCCTGCATTTCCCCCAGGCCAAGAAGCATGCTGGTCTTTGTCTTTCCCCTTCCCTGCAAAAGCCCCCGGGCCTCCCTCAGGGTACAAAGGCTCTTGTCAAAAGAAGCCCGTCTGTCCCGGATATGCTGGAGGGAACGAACCGTTTCCACATTATGGGCAATTACATCGGGACCCGCGGCGGCCACCCTTTCAAGTTCCGCGCCGCAATAATCGGGGATAAGTACTTCGACTTTTATGGACGGATCCGTTTCCCGTATGGCCCCAATGCAGGACGCGAAGTGTCCCGCCCCCCGGTCGGGAAGATCGTCCCGGTCCACCGACGTAAGCACCACATATTCAAGTCCCAGTTCCTTTACCGCCAGGGCTATTTCTCCGGCCTCCTCTTCCCGAACCGGCCGGCCTTCCCGGCCGGCGCTTACCGAACAAAAGCGGCAGAACCGGGTACACCGGTCCCCCAGAATCATAAAGGCCGCGGTTCCCGCACCCCAACATTCGCCCCTGTTAGGACAGTCCGCCTCCCGGCAGACCGTGTGCAGGCCGCGCCGGACAATAAGGGCTTCAAGCTTTTTCCAGGTTTCACCGGAGGGGGTTTTTACCCTAAGCCATGGCGGTTTTTTCTGAAAGCCTTCTACGTACATTCCCTGGACCTGCATATTTCCCGCGGTTTAGTGTCCCCCGGATAGGACCGCTTTCGCCCGCCGCCGGATCGATACTATCCGGTGGGGAAAAAAGCTAAGGACAAAGGTAAAGGGCAGGATCAGGGCCAGGGTTATCTGGTTCTGCTGGTAAAAGCCCCAGAGGACATTTATAGCCATGGCGGCCAGGGCTCCCAAAAAAACATAGGTCCAGAGTATGCGCAGGAACCGCAGGGCGCCCAGGCGTTTTTGTTCACTGCGGCTCGTTCCATAGATAATGCCCAGAGGAAGGGCCGCAAGGATCAGGGGATTCACAAAGATGATGTTGATGTTATGAAAGGTGTAATCATGGTTGGTAAAGAACATCATAAAAAAAAGGATCAGCCCCGCGACGCCGAAGAAAAAACCCAAAAGCCCCTGATAGAATCCAAAGATTTTACCCAGGATCCTGTTTTTCTTGCCCAAGACCCATAAAAGCGCCGCCGCCGCGGCCAGCACAAGTCCCCCAAAGAGTCCCCGGGGCCAGGAAGGCATTGGCTCTTCAAGAACCTTGGGCCGGTCCTTGGACATGTTCAGTACTTCCACAGAGGATACTAGGGCTCTTTCAATTCCCGCGGAATCGCGGTATGTAACATCACGGATCCGCCGTCCTATTTCAGAGGGAAGAAACATTTCGTCCCAGACCGTGATGGGTTTGTCGATCCCCGGGCCCATCCAGAAATTAAGGCTCCAGTCCCAGAAGGGGGAAAACCAGGTATGGCGGCGCACGTGTTCCCGAAGGGTAAAACGGCCGGGGGCGTTTTCGTACCGGAGTTTAAAGGCCCCCAGGGTACCCATGTCGATGATATCCCGGATCCTGGTGGCACAGTTATCCCTAAAATGGTGATACAGGTAATCCCGGTTTTCCGGAAGGATGTTGTTTTCTGCAAACCGGAAAATAGTTTCTTTTAGTTCCGGGGGAAGGTCCAGGGTATATACGGTTATATCCCGGTTGGTCCTGATATAGCCCTCATAGGTTGTCCGCGCCGGGATGGTTAGGTTGCAGCTGTAGAGAAGCCGCCCCAGGGCAAAATTAAGAAAAAAGTTTTTGTTTTCAAAGGAAAAAACCCCCCAATCGTAAAATCCGTTCTGCCCGGAAAGGGCGTCTTCAATAATAAGCCCGATGTGACCCCACCAAAAGTACAGTTCGTCGCCGGGTCCTATAACGGCCACCTTGAGGGTAAGGTAATTTCCCCGGCCGGCAGAGGCGGGATTAAGCGCCGGATCACGGGCCGGAAGCTCCGCGGAAAAAAGCGCCGGAGACAAAAGAAGCAGACCCGGCAAAAAAAGAGTCCTAAACCCCCGGATTTTTCGAGGTAAAGCACCGCTGTTCATACCCCTATTTTGGAACATTAGGGATTCTTAGGCAAGGGAGTTTTTTAGGGCTGCTTGCCGGTAAAGGTTCCTAACACCGCCTGCATCCAGGGATTAACTTCCCCGGGATACCTGTCCAGGGCGGCAAGCAGTTCAAAAAGGGCCTCCCGGGGTTTTTGCCGAAAGTAATAAATTTGCCCCAGATAAAAATGGGCCTTGGCCTGGTTCTCGTCTTTTCGGGGAAGGGCCAAAAAATTCCTAAAGGCTTCTTCGGCCTTTTCCCATTGGCCCAGGGAAAAATACCCCTGTACTATGGAACGGATCTGGTAGTCCTCCCCGGCGGCGCCCCGTTCCAGGTCTTCGGGAAAAACCGCCGGTTCCAGGACCCTGGCCCCCGGAGCCCGGCGGCCGCCCCCGGAACCAGACTCCCCGGGTTCCGGGGAAACGGAACCGGGAGTATCCGGGGCCCCCGGGGCGCCGGAAATATTCATCCGGGGAAGGGGCATGGTCCGGGAAAAGGCGGTCCGGGTATCCTGGGGAATTTCCACGGCCCCGGCGGTGGCATTGCGGCCGGGTCGGACGGCTCCAAACCCCGCAAGCAGATCCTCCTCATACACCGCGGCGTAATAGTAGGATATCCCCGGGGGCGGGGTATCAATAAACGGAGAACTGGTTTTTTGCTGAATTATCGTAGCCGAAAGCAGATCCCTCTGGGTTCTTATGGGATTAAGGCTCCGGTAAAGGATCAAATTTTTTTCCGGGTTCCCGCCGGAAAACCGGATCACAATACGCCCCTCTTCAACTTGGGCGCCAAGAAGGTCTATTCCCGGATTCCCCGGCAGGGCAGCCCCGCTTTCCGCCCCGGAAAGCTCAAGTCCCCGGCCGGCCCCGGCGCTTTCCGGTTCGGAGGAACTATAGCCGGGTACATGGTCCGGATCAATACCAATACTAATCGTATTGGTATACGGAATGGAGATAAAATATTTTCGACCCCATTCGTCGCTGGCAACCACAAAATAATACAGGGCACCGGGCCTATCCGCCTCGTCCAGGTAGGACTCGGTCCCATAGGGTACCTCCACGGGAACCGGCAGGGAACCGGCGGACCCGCGGGACAGGGGACTGTCGGAACGGTAAACATACAGGGGACCCTTGATATCCGGGGAATCTTTCCAGGAAAGGCGAATAAAGTTGTTTCGCAGTTCCGCCTCCAACTGGGAAACAAAGGGCGCAAACACAACTCCATCCCGCTTATCCGGGGGCGACTCCTGGGCCCCCAGGGAAAGGGAATTTAAGCTCCACAAAACAATAAAAAAGACCGGTAAACTGCTTTTTTGTACCATGGTATTATATTAATCGGTATAAAGAACCGGGTCCAGAGTACAATTTTTGTACCGATAATAATACCATGAGGCGTATACTCTTTTTATCCATTACGTTATTGTTTGTTTTTTCAAAAACCGGGTTTTCCGAAGAAACGGTGTATGTTATACAAAGGGGCGATACCATCTATTCCATAGCCCGCAGCTATGGGGTGAAGGTTCAAGATCTGCTTGCTTTAAACAATATCAACGATCCCCGGACTATCCGGGTGGGAAGCCGGATACGGATACCCTCCACCGGCACCGCATCGCCCTCCCCGGCCTATGGGGAATACCGGGTGGAAAAAAACGACACCCTGTACGGTATAGCCAGGCGTTACAACATCAAAGTGGAGGATCTGCTGGATATGAACAGATTCTCCCCTGACTATGTCCTTAAAGCCGGGGAAACCATCAGAATTCCCGCTTCGGGAGGCCGGGCTTCCGAAACCATAGCATCCGGCAGCCCTTCCGGGGGCCGGGGAACTACCCCGGCCTCTGCCCAGGGAAGTACCGGGACTCAGGCGCGGATAGATTCCCGGATACGCTGGCCCGTAAGCGCCAAGGAAATTACCTACATCACCGGGAAATTATACGGAGTACAGGTAACCGGGGAACGGCAGGAACCGGTTAAAAGCCTTACCCAGGGAACGGTTGTTTCCGCCGGACCCTACCGGGGCTTCGGTAGGGTGGCGATTATCCAAAGCCCCGGGGGGTATTTGTACGTATACGGCGGCTGTGAAAATCTGTCGGTAAAAGAGGGGGACAAGGTTACGCCGGGGGCGGAACTGGGAAAATTAGGTATAGACGCAAAATCATCCAAGCCCCAGCTTTTCTTTTTTGTATACCGAAGCAATAAACCCGTGGATCCCGCGGTGGCCCCCAGGGCCTGATCCTTTCGCAGAATATCACAGTAAAGCGGCGCTAAAAAACACCCGGTGTTGTTTCCACCGCTTTTGATTAGAATAGGGTTATTTAAAAACTTCAATTTTTAAACAACAACCGCTTAAAAACAGCAAAATGCTGAGCATTTTGCATGGACTTGGCGGTTAAAGCCCGTGGGACTTTAACCTGCGCTAACCGCAGCTTAACAGATGACCAACTCAGGTTATTGAAATAAGTCCAATAATTTCCGTTACCGTTGCGCCTGCATGTTTCGCCGTACTATGAAGCCCCCGGGGAATTGGACCGCCCCGCGGGTGTTCAGGATTTAAGATCCCAAAATATTAAAAATATGGCATAAACGTACCCCGGATCATAAAAAAAAGATAAAAAAATTAAAATCACAAAAAAAAGCGAAAAAGGGTGTAGTTTGATTGCGGCTTTCGGCGAAGTATGGGAAAAGAGGTAAAATCAATGATAAAAAAAAGCGAAAGCACAAAATCTAAAACGCTTCCTTTAAGCAGGGAATTTTCTGTTAAATATATCAGGGAAGCTCCTCTTTCTTTGCATAATAACCGGGGACGGATAAAAAAACGGATCCGGGACAATCCCCCGCAGGAAAAACGGCCAAAACCGGTAAAAGAAAAGGATCCCCTGGCTTTATACTTTAAAGAAATAGCCAGGTATCCCCTCCTGTCGGGGAAAGACGAGCAGGCTATCGGGGAACAGATCGCATTTTATCGCCACAAGCTTGTTTTTCTTAACACGATTTACCGGGGAAGAGAAAACGACACGCAGTACAAAATGGAAAAAAAACTGCTGGAAAATTCCCTGCTGCAAATCAAAAACAGGATGATCAACTCTAATTTGCGACTGGTAGTTTCTATTGCTAAAAATTACCAGCACCGGGGGCTTGCCCTGCTGGATCTAATCAACGAGGGGAACATCGGCCTTATAGAAGCCGTAGAACGGTTTGATTATACCCGAAAGTGCCGGTTTTCTACCTATGGAACCTGGTGGATACGGCAGGCCATTATTAAAAGCATCGCCGATAAGGGAAAGGTTATCCGCATTCCCGTCCACATGCTTAATACCATAAAAAAATGTTATTTTGTGGCCAAACAGCTTACCCAGGATTTGGGCCGGGATCCCAGCGCCGAAGAACTTTCAAAATACCTTAACCTGCCCCTTACCAAGATAAAGGAAATTATTAAGCTTTCCCAGGAAACCGCCAGCTTAGATACTATTGTGGATGACGGAAATCTTACCCGCCTGGCGGATCTTATCAAGGATGATTCCATGAAAGAGCCCTTCGAGATGGCCTTTTCGGCAACCCTGCAGAATACGATAGATCAGATCCTTACCCGGCTTTCGGAACGGGAGATGAAAATTATCCAGCTTCGTTTTGGACTGAACGGCAAAGCTCCCCTGACCCTGGAAGAGACGGGGAAGATTTTGGGGATTACCCGGGAACGGGTTAGGCAGATCCAGGAAAAAGCCGCCGGTAAACTCCGGGGATTTTCGGAACTGCAGGAACTTAGGGACCCCTACCAGGGAACCATCCTAAAAAAGGCCCGGCAGGAAAGTTGAAAAGGCCGGCACGTAGGTTACTAAAAACACCACCAAAAGCTGAATCAACAGGAAGGGCAGCACATAGCGGCAAACCTGGATAAAGGGCTTTTTAAACCGGTAGCTGGCCAAAAACAGGTTAAGCCCCACCGGAGGGGTAAGAAAACCCACTTCCAGATTGGTAATAAAAATAATTCCCAGATGTACCGGGTCAATGCCGTAGGCTGCTCCCAGGGGGCTAACCAGGGGTAGCACAATTAAGATGGCCGAAAAAATGTCCATCAGGCAGCCGACTATAAGAAGGGAAAGGTTAAGAAGGAGCAGAAAAAGCACCTTGGACTGAACAACTTCCCGCATCCACAGGGCAAGGTTCTGCGGAGCCTGGGTGTCGATGATGTAATACGACAGTGCCATGGAAAGGGCAATAATTGAAAACACCCCGCCGATGATCGGTACGGCTTTGCGAAAGACCGTAATTATATCCCGAAGGGCTATGTCCCGGTGAATAAGCACCTCTACTAAAAACACGTAGACCACCGAAATTGCCCCCAACTCGGTAATGGAAAGAACGCCGGAAAAAAAGCCCCCCACCAGCAGCACGGGAAGGAGTATTTCGAAGACCGAGTCTTTTATGTTTCCCAGGACCGCGGTAATGTCGAACCGCTCCCGGGGAACTTTAACTTTAATTGACCGTACAATGCCAAAAATAATTACCGCACTGATAAGGATAAATCCCGGAATAATTCCCCCCAGAAAAAGCTTAAGTATGTTGGTCATCGTGGTGGCCCCTATCAAAATAATAGGAAGGCTGGGGGGAAAGAGCAGGCCGATGCTGCCGGTGGACGTAAGGAGCCCTATGGAAAATTCCTGGGGATACCGGACATGCTCCGAAAGGATCGAAAAAAGAAGCCCCCCCAGGGCCAGGATCGTTACCCCCGACGCGCCGGTAAAAGACGTAAAGAAGGCGCAGATAAATACGGTGACCACAATCATCCCCCCGGGAAACCACCCAAAGAGGCTGCGAAAGGTCCTAACCAGCCGCTCCCCCGCCTTGCTTTCCGAAAGAAGAAATCCCGCGATGGTAAAGAGGGGTATGGGGACAATGTTGTCCTGGGTTAAGGCCATATAAACTTGGTTGGCCACCACGTCAATTTCCCCCCAGGACGCTTCGATAAGCAGCAGCGCCAGGCCCCCCATAACCACAAAGAGGGGAGTTCCGGCAAACGCGGCAGTTACGAGGATCACCACCGAGGGAATTTTAATGTACCATGCCAGGTCGTATAAAAAGCCGGAAATACTGGTAATAAACGAGGGAGGATCAAAAAGCCACAGGGCCTTCCCGATAATTGGAAGGGAGGCGAAAGTTCCCAGCGCCAACACTGCATAGGGGATTATTTTAAACTTTCCCTGTAAAGGAGTTAGCCGGGCAAAGCGAAGGGCCATGATCCCGTAACCCATGGGGATAATCAGGGCAAAGATCCGGTCGGGAATTATTCCGCAGATAAGCCTGCCCATAAGGCCTATTCTGATAAAGGAAACCGCAGACCAGGCGATAATCGTTACCACAAAGACAGAAAGAATATGGCTGCCCAGGGCGGCAATTTTTTTTACCCGCGCAGGGAAAAAATTTTCCGCCAGGGCAATGGAAAGGTGTTCGCCACTTTTGGTGGTTATCATGGCCGAGAGAAGTCCCGCCACCAGGAGCAGATGGATTAAAAGCCCCGTGGCGTCGGGAAATCCTGTTTTAAGGACCAGCCGCATTATCACATCGGCAACGGGGATCACAGTTAAAAGACCAAGAGAAAGGTAGCAAATTCCTTCTTCCAAAAAATAGAGAAAATCCCGCCGCGATCCGGTTTTCACTGCCGGCTCCGGTAACTGCGGAGTATGCCGTCTATTTTGGTGTACATGGCCCGGTTAAAGGTAGTGCCCAGCAGGTTGGGGGTTACCCGGGCCATATCGTTGTACCATTCCTGCTGCTGCCGGGAGTTTATTTGGTTTTCTACCAGGCCGTAGTTTTTCATCTGCCGTATGGCATCGTTTTCCAGCTTAAGCAGGGAGCTTTCGATTTCAACCCCGATACGCTGGGTAACCCGGATAAGCTCGTTTTTATACCGGTCCGGAATGGAGTTCCAGGCATGTTTGTTAAGAACTATGCCCGCCATAAAGGGGGCAATGTTAATGGCGGCCATGTTTTTTGCGGCTCCAAAAAGTTGAAACCCCGCGGCGGCCATGGGACTTTGGTATACCGCATCGATGGAACCGCCCCGCAGGGCAATAAGGAGCCGGCTCTGATCTACCATTACTACCTGGTAGCCCATGATCCGAAAAGCTTGGGCCAGTTCAGGTTCCGAAGGGATGCTTCCCACTTTCTGGATTTTTAAATCCGCAGGTACAAATACCGGGTTCCGGGAGAAAAATTTTATCCATCCTCCCCGAATCAGGGCCAGGGAAAAATAATTTTGGGAATTGATCTGGGCTTCAAAATCCTTTTTTACGGTTTTTAATACCTCGGTCAATTCCGCATCGTTTCTAATTAAGAAGGGACAGCTTAGGGTAAGAATATCCGGAGCTATTTTATTAAGCCCGAAGGAGGTAAGAACTGCCGCCTGGATCGTGTTCATGTTAAGTTTTTGCAGCACCGCATCTTCGCTGCCCTGGGTGCCGTTGGCATATACCTGGAGCCGTACCTCTCCGTTGCTTACCCTGGACCATTCGGCGGCAAGTTTATTTAAAGCCTGGCCCCATTCGGTATTTTCCGGCACCATGGAGGCCAGCTTAATAACAATTTGCCGCGGAGGCCGTTGCGCATAGGCCCGGACGCTAAGAAGCATCGCCGCGAGGACAAACAAAAAAACCTTTTTTTTCATTCCCATACTCCTTATGTTTAATAGTACCCCGCCGCCGGCCGGTTGATTCGTGCCGGATCGAATACCCAAGAACCCGCTTCGCAGGGGAACTTTAGAGCAGAGCGTCATTCATCCCCGGCATCTTCAGCATAGGAATTTTCATCCCAGGCTTCTTCGTCAAAGTCCGCAAAAAGTTCCGGGGCCCTTTCAAGCAGATACCGGGCCTTTTCCTGGTTAATGATATTAACCAGAGCCGTGGAAGCGCCGACCTCTATGTCTATGGCCAGAGCGGCTTCCAGGTTGCTCCGGAAGGCCGGATAATCCTGGGCGGGGATGGCCACCGCCCGGGCGTAGGAAACATAGGGACCGGCGGAAAGGCCCTTTGATTTTTCCAGCGCCCGGCCATAGTGGATCTTTGCCCGTTCCATATCCCCCCCCATGCCTTCGGGCAGGGACGCATAAAAGAGGATGTAAAAATCATCCAGGGCGCCCTGGTTAAAATCCGGATCCAGTTCGTAGGCCCGTTCCACTAGGAGGGTAATCAGGGGAACCTTCGTTCCCAGATCAAGGTCAAAGGGCGCCAGGGCATAGGCGGAAAGATTTCCCGCGGCATACCAGTACAGCAGGGCCACGTCTTCTTTTTTTACCCCCCGAAGCTGCTCCCGAATGCGGGCCGGATCGGCGTCCCTCCAATCCGCCACTCTCCCAACCAGGCCGGGGTATGTAGTGTTAATCCCCCGTTCAAGGATCGCCGCTCCCCGGAGGTAGAGTTTTTTTGCCCGGTCCAGTTCCCGAATCTTTTTAGTGTACTCCCCCACCGGCAGCATTTCCGCCGGGCCCTGGACAAAGGCATTGGCGTACATTATAAGCAGAGAACCGGTGGTAAGGATAAGCCCCGGATGGCCGGGGTTTTTTTCCAACAGGATTTCGTACATCTTTACCGCAAAGGGCAGGGCGTCTCCCACCAGTTGCGGATCCGTGTCCCCCAACAAGGTGGCGTTTGATCCCCCGCCGGTAAGCGCGTCGGAGATCTTATTGATCGCCAGTTTGTTCAGCGAGCAAGCGCTTAGACCCCCCAGCATGCACAGCGGCACAAAGACCGCCCATAGTATATGCGATAATTTACACAGTGGCGGTAATGTATGATCCATGGTTTTCATTCGCCGATAACACTCCGTATATCTTTTTTAATCGCCTCCAGCTTACGGCCCGCTTCGGCCTTTGCGGTTTCCAGTTTTCCTCCTGAAGCCTGTAGCTCCGCACAGCAGGTGGCGTAAAACTTTATCTTAGGCTCGGTGCCGCTGGGACGGGCGCTGACTACCGTACCGTCCTCCAGAAAGAATTGAAGCACGTCGCTGGGGGGCAGCCCATCCGCGCCGTTCTTGATATCCCGGACCTTCGTTACGTGTATTCCCCCCAGCGTACCCGGGGGATTCTTCCGGTACCCTTCCATGATCCCCTGCATAATCCCCGGCCCCTGGGGTCCCTGGAAGTATTTGGAAATTCCCATCTCCTGCCAATAGCCGCACCGGATGTAGAGTTCGTTAAGCCGGTCCAAGAGGCTCTTTCCCCTGCTCCGCCAATAGAGGGTCATTTCCGCCGTAAGAGCCGCGGCGGAAACGCCGTCCTTGTCCCGGACTTCGGTTTCCACCAGATAGCCGTAGCTTTCCTCGGTGCCAAACAGGAAGGTCCCTGCCATTTCCCCGGTGTCGCAGCGGCGCATCACGTCGGCTATCCATTTAAAGCCCGTAAGGACCTCCACACATTCAACGCCGTAGGAGGCGGCCACCCGTTTCTGCATGCCCGTGGTAACCACCGTATTAACCATCAGGGGCTTGGGGGGAAGCTTTCCCTGTTCTTTTAAGGAAAGGAAAATATAATCCGCCAACAGAACCCCCATTTGATTGCCGCTTATTAACACAAAGCCGTCCTGGGAAACGTTTCCCGGCTGCAGCCCCGGCACGGCAATCCCAAAGCGATCCGCATCCGGGTCCGTGGCCATGACCACATCGGCCCCTTCTTTTTTGCCCAGTTTTATCGCCATGTCCAGGGCCGCCGCTTCTTCCGGGTTGGGAAAATCCACGGTGGGAAAATCCCCGTTCCCTTCCCGCTGTTCGGGAACGGTAAGAACCCTAAGCCCCAGATCCCCCAGGATCTGCTCCACGTGAAAAGCCCCGGTACCGTGCAGGGGGGTATACACAATCTTTACCTCCCCGGCCTTTTCTTTGATAAGATCGGGCCGGAACAGCCGGCTTTTTACCATGGCCTGGTAGGGGCCGTCCACTTCCTTGTCGATAATCTGCAGCAGCCCCAGCTTAAGCGCTTCCTCCCGGCTTATTTCCCGGATTTCCGAAACCGCCTGGACCTCGGCGATGATCCCCCTGTCGTGGGGGGCTATAACCTGGGCCCCGTCGTTCCAGTAGGCCTTGTACCCGTTGTATTGGGGGGGATTATGGCTGGCGGTAACCACTATCCCCGTATCGCAGCCCAGAAACCGGATGGCAAAGGACAGTTCCGGGGTGGGTCGCAGGGCCGAAAAAAGGTAGGCCTTGATGCCGTTGGCGGCAAAAATCAGGGCCGCGGCTTCGGCAAATTCCGCGGAATAACGGCGGCTGTCAAAGGCCAGGGCCGCCGAAAGTCCCCCCTCCCTCCCCCGGGCGGCCTTTTCGGGGAACGCCGTACGGATATAGTTGGCCAGCCCCTGGGTGGCCTTCTTAACCATCAGGGTATTCATCCGGTTATAGCCGCCGCCGATTACCCCCCGCAGGCCCCCGGTACCGAATTCCAGGTCCTGGTAAAACCGGTCTTCCAGTTCTTTGGCGGCGGCCTCCGCGGGGCCCCCGCCGCCGGAATTCGCCGCCGAGAGAAGCGTTTCTACCTCGGAGCGGAAATGGGGGTCCTTTTCCTGAGCTATATACCCCCCGGCCCGTTCAAGGACAGTGTTTTTTTCCATACCTAGCCTCCGGTTCGCCGAAACGGCGAAGGGTCCCCGCAAAAGACAGGGGCACTACTTTTTAGTATAATTAGGCGGGGCAAACCAGGCAAGATATGAACGGCCCCTTGACGGCCCTTCGGGTTCGTGCTGTCATGGACTGGTACGGCGGCTTTTTACCGTACAGGAGCATGGTATAAAAATTTTCGCGGACCACAGCGCGCAATTCCCCCCCCCCCCCCCCCAAAAAAAAGATTTATTTGTTTTTTTTTTAATAAAATAAATTGAGTATTATAAAAAAAAAAAAAAAAAAGGCAGAAAAAAATGAAAAAACA
>JAISOA010000044.1 GCA_031275945.1 Spirochaetaceae bacterium | reverse complement strand
AACTCATACCGCTTGAAATAGACCCGCTCCCCTTTCGGCGTATCGTTCACCTCCTGGAGTATCCCGGCAAGGTTTGACGTGTTGACGATCTCCGTGTCGGCTATCCGCTTCCAGTCCCGATTGAGGCCGCCCAGCCGATTGAATAAATCCTGCGACACCTGCGCCTTCGTCCGCTTTTCGATGATCCCCCGCAGCACCGTGTCTTTGATGTCGTCCCTGATTTTCACGTTTGACCGAGTTACAAGGTGAGCGACATAATCCTGTGCCACCTGATACCGCACCATTTCCGGGCCGGATAGGGGAGCGCCCAAGGCGTCGGTAAGGTTTTTGATGTCTTTCCGTATCCAGTCAAATGTCTTGCCCCGATACTTTAAGCCGTCCAGTTTTAGCCGGGTCATATCGGCGGACGATTGGTATTTTGCCATACGCCGCAGGAGTTTCCCGATTGCCACGGAATCAAGCAAAATCTGTTTCGATAAATCTTTTGTGTTGCGGTTTAAGTATTTCTGTATCGCCTCAATCAGATTGTCAAAATCTTTATTTTTGAGCGGCTCGCCCGTTTCCGGGTTATAAATAATTTTTCCCCGATACTTTAATATCCCGCTATCGCCCAGAGCTTTACGCATGGTTTCCACCTCGACCGGAGGCAAACCCAGGGCTTCAATGACTGTACCGTAAATCTTGCGGAGCATCCCCTGATAGTAGCCCGTCCACTGATCGGAAAGTTCTTGTTGCACATCGTAAAAATACGGCTCGTGGGTATGCTCTACCTTGCGGACCGTCATGGGAACGCCCAGATATTGAGAGACCGTGCGGATTGCCTTCGTGATTTTCTGTCGGTAGTTATCGCCATTGATGTTGGCTATGGTCAATTCAAGGGGCTTGCTTGTCATACCTGCCTCATTATAATGAGAATACTCATATCACAATCCTTACCGTACCCACGCTCCCTAGGGACTTCTTGACGGCTGCCCCGCCATGCTGCGCCTCTATTTCATCCCACCCGCCACCTCCGGCGCTTTCGCCCCCGGTCTCCGCTTGTTCCGTTCCGCCCCTTTCCTTTCCGGCTTCTTCCGGGTCCTCCTCTCCATCGCCGCCCCCGGCGTCTTCCCCGTCCCCGCTCTCCTCAAAATCATCCTCTCCCATATCAAAGGGGCTATCTCCTCCCATGCCGCCCATACCCTGTAGCGACTGCCACGCCTGAATAACCTGCGGATTCATGGGGAGGTCGGCGGGGTTTTTTATTTTGGTAATATCCAGGGCCTCAAGTCCCATTTCTGATCGTTTTTCATTAAGCGCCTTAACCGATCTGACTTCCCCCTCCATTATGTCAAGGGTAAGTTTCGGATCGTCCTTTTCGTACCCAACAAATTCAAAGACATAAGCGGGATTTTTGTATCGAAGAATCTGATCGAAGTGTTTTTGCAGGAAGGTAAGCAAGTCCCCCAGCCCCAGGCTTTTACTTGTCTCTATCCTCGGCTCAACATTTAACCCTATAAGCGCCTGGCTTTTTTGCGAATGAAGCCCGAGCTCTTCCATCGACTTTCCAAACATCGCCACCACGCCGGAAAGTAAAAGATCATACCAGCTTGGGAACTCCATCTCCTTGCTTGTACCTTGAAGGTTCACCCACTCAAAAAGCCGACCCCCGCCATTTTCGGCGTTCTTTGATCTGCCCGTGGGTATAATCGGTACCCTCCATTGAGAAGTAGGCGGGCCGCTCATAAGGTTTGCGATATAATCCTCAATGTCCTCGATCTCGTCTTGGTCGGCGCTACCGTTTAATAGCAAAATACCACGAGGTAATTTGTTCTCTGTGAAAAAGCCTGCGTTATACATGAACGTGTTGATTGATGATGTTACAAGATCAATCGCCTGTTCGACGACGGAATAGCCATATCCGGCCTTTTCAATGTCCGTCCGGGGGTTCATGCAATCGAAAATCAGATCCTCCCGTCCGTAGTAGGCATAGGGGACATGGTTTATTACCTGGGCGTATTTTACTCCGGTCATGCGCTCCGTGTTCGGTAACGCAACCTCAATGGTCGCAGTGTCCACCGCCCAGAAAGCGCATATCTCGCCGCCCCGCGTCCGCTGTAGCTCGGTAGATATTTGATCAAGCTGATAAATGTCCCGGATTATTTTTGTAGCATATTTATCAAGATCGTCCGTGCGGTTCGGGTCTTCTATGTCCCCAGTATTCATAAAAAACGCTGCAAGCCGCCGCGCCTCCTTCTTTTCGGCATCAGTCATATCGCGCTTGCTTTCTACCGCCTTGCGGTTCCGTATCCGAAAGCCCCGCTGATTCTCCTCGGTCGTCTCTTTGAAGTAGGGGCGGGCCTGCTTGATCGTGGTTGCTATGCAAAGATTGATGATCCATGCCTTTTCAGAAACACGCCGCAAAATCCGGCACGTAATAGGCCGCCCGTAGTAAGGCGATATTGTCCGCACGTTCCCGTAATAATTGGTTTCCAGGGCAAGCGGATCAAAGAAAAATGATTTTAAGTCCTCATTTGGTTTTTCGTTGGAATAGGTAAGGCGGGCCGGCCCGAAAACTGCCGGAGGCAATGCCTTGTCCCGTTGCGCCCTCCGCCTAATAAGGGCCGCCACATCCACATCTTCACCGCTATGCAGGTCTATTTTCTGCCCTGATTTTTCCAAAAGCAAAGCCTTGTTTATACTCATTTCATCCCCCATTCCCGAAGCACCCGATTTAATGACTTGCTCCGTTGCCTTCCGGCCTCGGCGCTATCATCCTTTCCTTTACTGCCCGCTATGCGCTTTTTCTCCCTATTTTCCCGGTATTGCTCATAGAAGCCCTTTATGGCGTTCTGTTTTGGTATAGCATAGTTCGCCAGCGCCCACGCCCAAAAGCTATCGGCATGACCCTGATCATCGCGCTCGCTATCATACCGGAAAGCTCCTCCGGATGTCGGTATGCGCTTTATGCTGTGTATCTGTCTATGGAACTTGCTATCATTCTGTAATATAAACTCTCTTTTTTCAAGACCTTCTCTCGCGCCCCGCGCCAATTCATCTTTGCTTTGGATGTTGAACTCTACTCCCTCAAGCCGGGTAGCGGTAAATTCGCGCTGTAGGGTTTCCGTGGTGTCCTCTCCCTGCCCCGTCTGGTCTATACATCCCCGGACGACCGGCAGGCTTTTCATAATTTTGCGTATCTGATCCCGCTGGTATTCAAAGGTCTGATTGATCATTTCTATATTGGCGACCGACCGCTTTTTTCCGTTTGGCAGTTGACCTAGAACAAAAATTACCGCCGCATCGCGCCGCCGCGCCACATCGTAGCCCAGGAAAAGATGCGGCCCGTGGATTTCTGGCTCATAACCGGCAAGCAGATCGTCCGCCGTCTTGAAGGCATGAATTTCTATGTCTGTTTCGTATGGTTCGCCCTCACCCTCCGCGAGCTCGGTAGCCCGGTCATTCTCCCTCATGCCAGGGGTGTTTGCGTATATCAGATCAAGCGATATGTAGCTTTCGGCGCTGTCAATAAAGACACATTCGTATTCCTGCTGGAATGATTGAAGGTCAAGGGCGGTAAATTCCTGCTTTAATATCTTGGTTCCAAACCGGCGCACCCGCTCTTCGGTTTCCATGTTCTTGACCGCCGCCGCTTTCGCCTCTTCAATGCTCCTGCAAAGGGCTTTAGAGTGCCACCAGGGGACGGTGTATCTTACATAGTCCGGGTAGTTTTTCTTGTCCGTGTAGATGTCATAGAATATCCCGATTTTCCCCATCGGGGTGCTGCCTATGGTTATGGTTCCGCCCCGCGTGATCGACGGGAGCGCAGCGGTATAGATCATCCGGGCCTTGTTGCTGCCGTAAATAGCACATTCGTCAAGAACTACATCGCCGGGCTTTCCCCGTGGAGGGCGGCAGGCTATGGAGACAAGGCGGCTGGTCGTTTTCCCGTTTTTGTCCCAAAACTCTATGCTGGTTTTAGTTTCGTATGCAATTTTCTTGCGATGTTTTTCAGGTATGCTGTGAGCCATCATAGAAATATATCGTATTTTGTCCACCGCATCCATGAGATTGTAAGAAACAAATTGTACTGTCATATTAACCACATCCGGGGACTGAAATTCAATAAACTTTTTGGCTGCCACCGCGAAACTAAAGCCCTCCTGCCGTCCTTTTAACAGGATTATAAAAAGGCTCTGATCTTTCAAAAATATCTCTTGCCACGGGTCAAGTTCTACCGGCTTTTCGTTGTATTTAAGAAAGGCATCGGCATACCGCAATACCTGATCTGGACTGAACATTACTAATCATCCTCCGTCATCGGCTCCGGCCTGTCAACAATTTCATATTCAAGATCTGCCGGGCGCTGCGCCCTCCTAGTTTCCCGTATGGTTATGCGCTCCATGATAATCTCCCGCGTTTCTTCCTCTCCGGTATCGGCAACGGCCTTAGAAAGCTCCCGATCAATCTTTATTATGTCATTAAGTTCACGTTCCCGGTCAGCCATAAGGTACACAGGGACCGATGCTTGGCCCTTTATGTCTATTCCATCTATGCACATTCTTTGTTCCGGGGTCATTTCCTCTAATGGTTTTAATTCCATAACGGATTTTGTATATTCGTCCCCTTTTTTGTTTTTTATGGTTATTTCTTTATGCTCAAAAAAGTCTAAGGGATCATAAAAGGCTCGTTGCTGCTTCAATTCAAGGGCACGCATTGCCGATGCATGGAGGGCCTGAAATGCCATGCTCTCGTTTTTTTGGATTATTTTCTGAATATCGGGATGTCGTAAAACCTCGTAAATATCCGTTTTGGCAGTTGTTTTCCTATACCCCGCCTTTAACGCCGATTGCAGGGCGTTGTGAAAACACGGCTGTCCGGGGGTAACGTAATGTATAATAAAATTCCGCCGTAAGGCGGTGAGCTTTACCCCACAGAAGTCTATGGCTGTGATTTCGCTTTTCTTCTCGGTTTTTCTTGGTTCCTTCTGGGGCTTCGCTTGCCGGGACTTTACCGGGGCTTTTTTTGTGGTGGTTGTGGTTTTCTTTGCTGCCGCCGTCTTTGCATTCCCCGACATTCCTGTTTATCCCTGCCATAAGCCACTTGAATGACTTGAACCCGCCATCTTCCGCTTACAAGGCGGACGCTTTACCCGATAAACTAAAGCGGCAAAATATTCAATTTTTCCGTAACGCAATTCTATCCCCTGCGGGTTCTTATATTTCCCATGGCCACCGATATATCACCCTCAATGTTCCCGCAATGGACATTTCCTTGGGTTATATGCACATCTCCCTTTACATTGCCATCCACAGATAAGCGCCCTTGGGATATTTTTATTCCCCCGGCATCCCCCTTAACCGTTATCCCATTGCAGGAATCGACCCGGAGGGATTCCAGGCTTTCGGCGACAATGTTGATTATATTTTCATTTTTCGGCAAATCTACCTTTCTTCCGTCAATTATGACTTCCCCGTTTTGAATGATGATATTCTGTCCTGCAAAATTATTATTTCCGATAATAATGCTATTTCCCATTAGTTTCATACTCCTCCCGGCACCGATGCCGGAGATGTCCCTTTATCAGGCGGCCTCCATCATTAATTATCTCGGTGTAATCCGGGTCAACAATGACTACCCCCGTCTCATCGATGTTATACCCAACAGGGATATATTTAATTTCCACTCCGCACTTCGGACATCTGGTCATACCGTTTTCCCGGCGCTACGGGGCAAAGAAACTACCACCTTGCGACATTTCCTTGCCTGCATCCGATCGCGGATTTCGCTTTTCGTGTTCCGCTCGCTTAGGCGGTTGGATTCGATGTTCCCGCCCTGAAAGTAGAACGTTACCTCCCCGAAAAACCTCCGGTCGGTGAGGTCGTCGAGAAGCTC
>JAISOA010000035.1 GCA_031275945.1 Spirochaetaceae bacterium | reverse complement strand
CGAACCTTTGGTTCGAGCGCACCAAGGCGCAGAAGGAAGAAATAAAGCGTTGTTTCATGCATCCTTTGTGCGCCGCGAACCGAAGAGGTTCGACTTCGCCTTTGTGGTTCGTTTTTCTTAAAAATTCCTGTGAGTTCAAGGAAATTTTAACGATAAAAAACTAAATGACGTTGCCCTGAAAAATTACCGTCCAAGCTTGACATTTGGCCTCTTTTTTGTCTATGGTTTAATTTATGTAAAGTGTACAATACGTACATGGAATTATTTTTGGAGGAATTTATGAAAAAATGGTTGATTGGAGGCGCGGTTCTCCTTTCTTTATTGATGGTCCTGGCCGGGTGTCCGAACGATACCCCCACAGAGGAAACAAGCCGGATTATAATTACCGGTATCCCTGCTGAGGTCAACTTTATAATGGTAACTGCAAGCACGGATAATGCGGGGGTATCAGGAGCGGCTGTACTTGGAGGGTATTTTGATGCCGCTTTAGCAAGTGACTCTTATACCCCACATATTCGGGGTAATGAAATTACCACTGCACATGAGGCAGAGGTTAATCTCTATGAATCTGGTTCAGCCCTAGCATGGTTAATGAGTGCACAGCAAGGCACCGAGGCAGCCGCTCCTACCCCTCAAAAAATCAGCGGGACAGGGACTGTAGTGGTGTCGTATATGACCGGTTCTAGTACCAACCCGGCTGACATGGTTTCAAAGTCATTTAACTCCGTTTCTTTTAACGCGGAAACAATCACCCTTTCGTGGTGATAACGGTACTGAAAACTGAAACCCCTTAACAGCCGGGATAACGCTCACCACAACCGGACAGGCCGAGGCGCCTGTCCGGGTTTTTTTATATGCGGTACCCGATGGCGGCCCGCAGGCTGGGGCCGCTGGTAAGGCCCCCAAGGTTGGGGTCCTCGACGTTGAGCCATTTCTCCGGTTTCTTGAGGGCATCAAGTTCGTAAGGCGTAGGCAGGCGGAAACTGTATAAAAATTCGGTCCGTAAAAACAGGGCCATGGACAGTTTGATATCCGCGCCCACCCCTATATCAATAAAAAACGAATTGAAACTTGCCAGGGTGTAGGGCTCCCCGTCGGAATCCGATTCCCGGATACCGTCTGTCCTGTCGTACTCCGGGCGTGAACCGGCTTTCCGTCTCTGCTCCAGGGCAAGCTGATATTCCACGCCCAGGAGGGGGAAAAGGACCAGGTTTTCGGTCAATGCAAAGGGATACTTACCCAAAAAAGTTATCCCCAGCATGATTTCCGTTCCCTTCCCCGTGGTCATTGAGCCGGTCTCAAAGTCCTCCCCGCTGGTGGCGGACATATTTTCCGAGTAATTATTCAGCCCCTTTTGGATGCCGACGCTTAGTTCTCCGTAGGTGGCGTCAAAAAAGACAAATCCCCCAAAATTAAACTGGTTCATGCTTTGGCCGGAATCCAGATCAATGGGGTTTCCGTCTACCGTACCCCTGCCTGTCAGGGTATAACGGGTAAAAAGGCCGCCCAGCAGGGCGCCGCCCCCGGCATTCAGGCTAAAATCCGGTCTTTCCCCAAAAACCGGACACAAGGCGAAAAAAATCAGGATGCCTACCGGCAGCTTCCGTAGTACCCAGCCCATACTCACTCCTTCGAACCGGTTCAAAACTAACCGGGTTTTTAGAATCCTTTATATATAATAACCGGCCTGTATCAAAAAATCTAGTACGTAGTGTTGACACCCGGATTCTTTTTTGTCATAATAAATAAATAGTACAAGCATGGAGAATATTAGCATGATTTTTATGGATAGAAAAAACCTTTTAAGGGCGGCGTCGGTTTTGTGCGCCCTGTTTCTTGTGGTTTTAAGCGGCTGCAAAACCGACCCAAGCCAGCCCATTGATTCCCGGCTGATAGGCGACTGGACTAACGATAAATCTGATAGTGAATCATTATCCAAGAATGAGACGAGAAATTTCACCATAGGCGCAGATGGCTCTTTTACCTGTTCCATAAACCCGGCAGATCAGGGTAGAGGGACAGTTACCGGGATACTCAGCGCAGCCGGCGATGAATATATAATGAGCAGCATGCAGGGGACGGCTCCAGTCTGGGGAGGAACTGTCGGGGGGCAAAATGGGACGTATGTGCAAATAGAGTTCGACGGCAACGATACTTTTGAATTTAAATGTGCCGATAAGTCGGAGGTAGCCAAATTCTTTGGCGGTACCTATTACAGGTTGCCATAGATATCTATCATGGATAAACCGGCCTGTTTTAGGGCGGCCCTCCTCCTGTGCGTGCTTTCGTTGGGGGTATCCTGTTCGGGAGACGGGCCGGAGCTTAATCCTTATTTTGAGGCCGGTTTTACCGTACCCCCGGATCTTATGGGAGTTATCCATACCGGGTATTCGGACCTTTCGAATGAATATGATGTACTTGACGAATACGGCGTTGGCTGGGTCCACCGGGATTTCAGTTGGGGCAGCATAGAGCCGTCTAATAATAATTGGTCCTGGGACGAGTTTGACAGCTATGTGAAGCAGGCGAATGACCATAAGAAGAAAGTCTTTGGCATGCTCCTCTACGATGTGGGCTGGATTCATGAAGGCCATGATGAGAGCCGCCATGTGTCAGGCGAAACGGAGCTTGCCCATTACATCGATTATGTAAGCAAAACGGTAACACGCTACAACGGAGAAAACGGACACGGAAGGGTGGCCGCCTGGAGCATCTGGAACGAGCCGAATCTTGACATGTTTTGGACCGGGACCAGGGAGGAATTTTATGACCTTACCAGGGCCGCGGCGGCTGCCATACGGAAGGCGGATCCCCAGGCGATTATCGTAGGCGGGGCCTTTAATACAACCGCAACCGATGAATGGATTACCGGCATCTTTGAATCCGGCGCCATGGAAAACGTTGACTATATCGCATACCATCCCTACATGCCCAGCCCGGAGACCGCCCTTAACATATACAACCGCTTTAAGGACCTGGTCCGGCCTTACGGCTTTGCCGGCAGGATATGGATCACCGAAATAGGCTACCCTACGGCCGGTACCGCGGGAGGCACCGAAGCGCTTGTCATCCCCGACGATGAATTCCCGGAAGCCCTGGTCAAGAGCCTTGTCTATCTGGCGGCGGAGGGACCTAAGACGCTGTTCTGGTATCATTTGCGGGATCACGAGGATCCCCAGCCTGATAACTCCGAAGACTGGTTCGGCCTGTTTGAATATGACCTGACGCCCAAAAGGGGAGCGCCGGCATACAAGCTGTGCGCCTTTAACCTTCCCGGCAAAACCTGCCGGGCCCTTAGGAATTCCGGTCTTCCCGATTATATTAAGGCATGGTTTTTTCAGGGCGGCGACGGCAAACACACCCTTGTTATCTGCAACAGCCGCCCTTCCCGCACGGCCAATCTTACCGTAAGGCTTCCGGGCCGCAACCAGAAGAAGTACGACATCGTAAGCGGCCAGGCCTCCCCTGCCTCCGAGTCCAACGACGCTGTTGTCATAAGCGGCGGTACAGAGAGCGTCCTTTTTTACACCTGGGAAACCACCAACCCCGCCGATCTACCCGTCATTTCTACCCCTTAGTACCTTACATCTTCACTCCCCACACTCCCGCCGCATTCACTCACCGGGCCGCCCTCGACCCACTTCACCCTTCACTCCCCACACTCTCTCTCCCCTCCCTTACCTTAAAGGGCCTAACGGAATCTTCCAATTCCCGCACCCCGGTCTTGGCGCGTTCCGCCGCCAGGACAACCAATTCGGAATTGGCGCTTAGGGACTTGGCGCCCTCTTCGCACCGGGACACCTTGTTATCCACACTGCGGCTCAACTCCGTAAGATCCCGGCAGGCCGCAACCGCGCT
>JAISOA010000011.1 GCA_031275945.1 Spirochaetaceae bacterium | reverse complement strand
GATAGCCCGGTCGCCGCGGCGCGGCGAAGCGCCCAAATAAATAAATGAGGTTATTCCAAAACTTCAGTTTTTGGAACAAGCTCAAATTATGGGTTTAAATGAAAAACTGTTTTAATCCGCCTTCCCGCGTTTCAAAATGGACGCCCGGTATTCTGTGTGCAGCTATGCTGTTCCTGAGGGGGCCCGTCCTTTCCGCCCAGACCTACTTCCGGGGTCTTACCAGGCTTATGGTCACGGAGACCCGCTATTTTGAGATAATCTACCCGGAAGAATCGGAGGAGGCCGCCCGGCGTCTGGTTCTGTACGCCGACGGGGCCTACGAGGAGATGTCCGCCCGGCTGGGGATTTCCGTGGGCCGCAGAGTCCCTGTGGTAATCAACCCCCACACCGCCGAATTCAACGGCTACATGAATTCCATGCCCTATCCCCATATTCTGCTCCTGGATACCCCCATGGACGGCGAATGGACTACCTTTGACGCTTCCCTGGAAAAACTCTTTCTCCACGAAATGACCCACGCGGTCTCCCTGAGTACCAGGGGAAAGGTTATGGATTTTTTCCACCGGATCTTCGGCGGCTGGGTTTATCCGCCGGCCTTTAACGTGCCTCCCTTTATGACCGAAGGAATCGCGGTAAGTTTTGAAAGCATGGAAGCCTACGGCCGGGCCAATGATCCCCTGATAAAACAAAAACTGCGGCAGGAAAGCTACGAGGGTAAATTCCTCAGCCCCCATCAGGTTTCCGGGGTTTCCGACATGCAGTCCGCAGTCCTGGGGGCCTGGTACGATTACGGCGGCCTCTTTTCCCGGTATCTGCAGGAAACCTACGGCATGGAAAAATACGCGGAACTCTGGCGGCTTTTGGGAAGGGGATTCCACTTTTCTATTTTTTTTTACAACAACGGGTTTTATTATTATTTCAAGAAAGTATACGGCGTCTCCGTCCCGGAGGCCTGGAACGGCATGAGGGAATCCCTGGCTCTGGGGGATCTGGAAAATTCCGACGGGATGATCGTAAGAAGGGGGCTCCCCTTTAAGGCGGGAAACGCCCCCAGCCGTATCACCGGGATGGCCGCCTCGGGGGAAAGGATCTTCGCGCTGGACCGGTTTACCCGGCGCTTGTTTGTCTACAACGGCAAAGAAGAAAAAACGGAATATACGATCCCCATGGCTGCATCCGCCTATGACGTAAGCGTCTCCCCCGGGGGGGATCGTTTTCTTGTTTCTTCCTACCGTTACTACGATTCCCGGGCGGAGGCGGTGGTCACCGAATATTCCGGTAAAAACGGACGGCCCGGCAGGACATGGCACGACCTGTACCGGGGAAGCTATTTCCGGGACGGGGTGGTGGGCCTTAGTTCAATGGGGCACCGGAACCGCATCGTTTTCCGGACCGGGACCCCGCCGGGGGCAAAAAATTCCCATGGCGAAACGGTACTGCTGGAGGGCGGCGCGGCGCTTTCCTTTACCAACCCCCGGCCCCTGAACGACAGATGGATCGCCTTTACCGCGGTCCGGGCGGGAAAACGGGAACTTTGTTTTTACGACTACGATACCACACAGGTTTACCGCGCCGCCACGGACCTTGCCGATGATGAAAAACGCTGGGAATTTATCCGCTACCTCCAGGTCTCCGGGGACCGGCTGCTCTTTAGCTACGATCACGACGACCGGATGTACAAACTGGCTCTGATCGACATAGGGAAGCTGGGGACAGGGTTACCGGCGGGGGAACAGGCCCCCGGCGGCGTTCCGGCGCTGACCGTGATCTTTACCGAGCGGGATTTTTCTGGCGCCGTGGCCTATCCGGTCCTGGCCGGGGAGGCTGTCTACTACAGCGGCAGGTTCTTTGAATCCGATCGCCTGATGCGCTACCCGGAAAATCCGGAAACCCTGGGGGGAATTTCCGCGGCCCTTTACCTGCTGCCCTGGGAGCCCGGGGAATCACCCGGCGCGGGTTCGCCGGAAACGGGAACGGCCGCCGGGCTGCCTTCCGCGCCCGGCCGGGACCCGCTTCCCTCCAGGGTCTACCTCCCATTCAAGTACCTTAACCCCCTCTACCTCTGGCTCCCCTTCCCCCTGGTCCGCTGTGATTCCGACAGCGTTATCAGCTTTGACGGCGGGGGCATCTACAGCATCATGCTTGATCCGGCGGAATTGAATATCGTTGTCCTGCAGGCGGCCATGGACGCCCGGTTCATGACGGCAAACATCGATATCACATGGACAAATACGAACCTGGGTTTCCCCCTGGAATTTAAATTTTCCGATGAGGTAAGCGCCGGTGACGCACCCTACCGGGCCGTCCGGTTCAACGCACAGTCTACCTTTACCCATTCGCTGGGAAGCCAGGGCTTAAAGGTCCTTTGGAGGACGGGCTTTGGGCTTTCCCGGTTCTACATGGGGGGACCGGGGGATAATGAGAATTCCGCGTACACCTGGGATTTCCACAGTTGGGCTTCCAAACTTATGTTTGGGGCGGGAATAAGTTCCCTGAACCTCCAGCCCTGGGAAAGCTTCGGCCATGGCATCCAAGTCCAGCTTATCGGCTGGGAATTGTTCCTGGACAGCCGGTCCAATTTTTCATGGAAAGGCCGGCCGAGAATCGACGCTTATTTCCAGGCCGCCTTTGAACCGTTTCTGCCCCTGCGCTTTACCCTCTACGGCGCCTGGGATTCTCATACGGCCGGTATGAATTTACAGGGCGTCTCTTCCCAGTACGCCGACCCGATCTTCCAGTCCGTATCAATTGATGAATATGAAAACCGGCGGATCGGGGGCCTTGAATGGATCGCCGGAGGAGAGATTGAAGCGCGGCTTTTCTCGCTGAACATCCAAAAGAGTTTTTCCCACCTTTACATCAACCGGTTTTTGGGGACCCTCTCTTACCGGGCGGCGGTTTACGACGCCCAGGGCTTTCCCCAGCCCGAAGGAAACAGGCTGGCCGCCGGGCTAAGGCTGCCCCAGTCGCTGGTTTTCCGCCTGGGGGCGGGGCTTTCCAGCGCGATCCTTACCGGCCGTCCCATCCGGGTTACCGCCTACATGCAGACGGCCCTTAAACTCTCCAGGCTCGCCCAGGGCCGGACGGATTTTGACGAGCTTATTTCGATAAGCCCGCAGATCAGCATAACTTATTGACACAGGCCGCCCAACGGGCGGCTTTTTTTATTTTCAATTTGGACTCCGTAAGAGTACCTCAAAAATATCCTCAAAAAAAATATTTTAAGGGACCTCGTGCTGGTGAATTTTCCTGTAATCCCTTGGGTAAAAATCCTGGCGACATCTGGGAAATTCCTAATGTAAAAAATAACCATGTGGAAAAAACAATTCATCCATGTCAATTCCCTATTGAATTGGTTGAAAGGCTTGTTCTTGCATTAACTAATGAAAAAGATATGGTTTTTGATCCGTTTTTGGGAGTTGGTTCAACATCCGCTGCGGCGGTAAAAACAGACGCCGGGGAATGGGCTGTGAAATAATGAAAGAATATTATGATATTGCCGTGGAACGGACAAAACTGGCGATGGAAGGGAAATTGAAAACCCGTCCCATGAATAAACCAATATATGATCCTAAAAATCCCAAGCTTAGGGTCTGCCCAAAAATAATAACTACACACAAATATGAAAACATGATATATTCAAAAGATGGAAATAGAAACTCAGATACAAGAGAAATACTTGTCATTAAAAACACATCTGGAT